>NZ_CP032663.1:2400000-2733750 GCF_016647575.1 Proteus vulgaris | reverse complement strand
CAAAAGGAAATACCTATTATATGGGAGGTGCTCAAGCCCGTTTATATACGGGAGATACTCCCTTAAATACGGTGTCGTTAGCCTATACCGCGTGACTGCTCCCCGTCCGTATTGGGTGAGGGTTTACGACAGATTTTGCTAATTTTATTATTAATCTATCGTTTTATTTCGCGATCTTTCACCCATGCTTATTTTAGGTATGGGTGTTTTGGTTTCTATAAAAACAAAGAGACTTGTCGAATTACGTTAATATTATTGCGTTAATAAGTTAAATGTGATTTCTTCATTAATACAGACAAACAAATGAGCAGGAACTTATTGTGGCAGGGTTAGAACAATTTATTGGTAATACACCATTAGTAAAACTACAACGACTAACACAAGAGGTGGACGCTGAAATCTGGGTTAAGCTTGAAGGCAATAATCCTGCAGGTTCAGTAAAAGACAGAGCTGCATTATCGATGATTGAACAAGCGGAATTACGCGGTGAAATAAAACCGGGTGATACGCTGATTGAAGCAACCAGTGGTAATACAGGTATTGCCTTGGCGATGATTGCAGCGGTAAAAGGTTACCGTTTAAAGTTGTTAATGCCTGAAAATATGAGTAAAGAGCGTCAAGCATCAATGCAAGCTTATGGTGCAGAATTGATTTTAGTCAGCCGTGAAGTCGGTATGGAAGGTGCGCGAGATCTCGCACAACAGATGGAACATCAGGGCGAAGGTAAGGTATTAGACCAATTTAATAACCCAGATAATCCAAGAGCTCATTTTATTTCTACAGGCCCTGAAATTTGGCAACAAACACAAGGTCGTATTACGCATTTTGTTTCGAGTATGGGAACAACAGGGACGATCACCGGTGTGGGAAGTTACTTAAAAACACAATCTGATAGCGTGCAAATTATAGGTCTTCAGCCTGAAGAAAAAAGCCAGATCCCAGGTATTCGTCGTTGGTCACCAGCTTATTTGCCGGGCATATTTAAAAAAGAGCTGGTGGATAGCGTGATAGATATGTCACAAACTGAAGCAGAATCAACGATGCGCCTTTTAGCTAAACAAGAGGGTATCTTCTGTGGTGTGAGTTCTGGAGGCGCTGTTGCTGGCGCTCTGCGCGTTGCAAGAGAAAATCCAGGGGCAGTGATTGTTGCGATTGTTTGTGATAGGGGTGATCGTTATTTGTCGACAGGCGTTTACTCGTCATAATTCAAACTGTAGCGTTACTCGTCATACTTCAAGTTGTAACGTTGTCGCCTAGCTACATCTTGAATTATTTAGAGTAATAACATTGTTGAATTATTTAGAGTAAGGACATTGTTGAATTAGTTAGAGTATTTTGGTTTTTGAATAAATAAAAAAACCGCCACATATGGGTGGCGGTTTAAATAGAGAATATTACAGAAGATTATTTTTTAATCTGAATAATAACGGTTTCACCAACAGTAACTGGGCCTGTCATTTTGGTTAAACCTTGGATTTCATCCATATTAGAGATAACAACTGGCGTTAGAACTGATTTTGCTTTTTCTTCTAATACAGCCAAGTCAAATTCTAAAATAGTATCACCGACTTTTACTTGCTGACCTTCTTCAGCGATACGTTTAAACCCTTCACCTTTCAGTTCAACAGTGTCGATACCGAAGTGGACAAATAACTCGATACCGTTGTCAGACTCAATAGAGAAAGCATGGTTAGTCTCGAAAATTTTACCGATAGTACCATCAACTGGCGCAACAATTTTATTACCAGCAGGTTTGATAGCAATACCGTCACCTACGATTTTTTCAGCGAAAACAACATCAGGAACATCTTCGATATTGACGATTTCACCAGAAAGTGGTGCAACAATATCAATCGTGCCACTGCCTTTCTTTTCCTCTGAAACCAGTGATTTTAATTTATCAAACAGACCCATGAATCTTCTCCTAATTATTGTAGTTGGGACCGGGCTCTGGCTAATGCGATTAGCACAGTGTCTTTTCTTTAGTAAAAGTTTCTACTAAGTCCATCAATTCTTTTGCAGTTGGCTGAGCAAGTGCTTGTTCTGCCAGTGCTTTTGCATCATCGTAATTCGCATTACGAATCACTTTTTTGATGCGAGGAATTGAAATAGCACTCATACTAAACTCATCTAATCCCATGCCAAGAAGGAGCAATGTTGCTCGTTCATCTCCAGCAAGTTCACCACACATTCCAGTCCATTTACCTTCAGCATGTGATGCATCAATCACCTGTTTTATCAGGTTGAGTACTGCAGGTGACATTGGATTATATAGATGAGATATCAGCTCATTTCCACGGTCTACAGCCAGAGTATATTGTGTTAGATCGTTAGTCCCAATACTAAAAAAGTCAACTTCTTTTGCCATATGACGAGCCATTACTGCTGCGGCTGGGGTTTCTACCATCACACCGACTTCAATAGATTCATCAAAAGCTTTCTTTTCTTCACGAAGCTGGCTTTTCAGTATTTCAAGTTCTGCTTTCAATGCACGGATCTCTTCAACAGAGATAATCATTGGAAACATAATGCGTAGTTTACCAAAAGCAGATGCTCTTAAGATAGCACGTAATTGTGAATGAAGGATCTCTTTACGGTCAAGACAAATACGAATTGCACGCCAGCCTAAGAATGGGTTCTCTTCTTTTGGTAGGTTCATGTAAGGTAAGTCTTTATCACCGCCAATATCCATAGTACGAATAATGACCGCAGGACTTCCTACCGCTTCTGCTACCGCTTTATAGGCTTGGAATTGCTCATCTTCTGTTGGTAAAGAGTCTCTATCCATAAATAAGAATTCGGTACGATACAGACCAACACCTTCAGCACCATTACGTTCAGCACCAGCAACATCTCGAACTGTACCAATATTAGCGCAAACTTCGACTTGATGCCCATCAAGCGTAATAGCAGGTAAGTCTTTAAGTTTTGCTAATTCTTCTTTTTCGTGCAGGTACTCTTCTTTGATAGTTTTTAATGTCTCAAGTTCCTCATCTGATGGATTAATAATGATTTTGTTATTAATCGCATCAAGAACGAGATAATCGTCTTTTTTAATGGTTTGTGTCGCATTAGATGTTCCTACAATAGCTGGAATTTCTAATGAGCGAGCCATGATAGAAGTGTGGGATGTTCTACCACCTAAGTCAGTGATAAAACCTAATACGTTGTCTAAACTTAATTGTGCAGTTTCAGAAGGGGTAAGGTCAGTTGCAACTAAAATCACTTTTTCTGAGATAGCGCTTAAATCGATAATTGGCATTTCTAAGATATTGCGCATTAAGCGCTTACCAATATCGCGAACGTCAGCTGCACGTTCTTTTAGGTATTCATCGTCTAATGCTTCTAATGCAGTTGCTTGATCTTCAATAACAGATTGAACTGCCGCTTCAGCGGTTTTTTTGTCGCTTTTGATGAGAGTAACAATTTCTTGTTCTAACTCTTCATCTTCTAGCAACATGATATGGCCTTCAAAGATTTCGGCTTTATCCGCACCAAGGTTCTTTTCAGCACGCTCTTTAATGATTTCTAGTTGTTGTGCAGATTTGTTACGGCCGTCTTTGAAGCGTTCGATTTGATTCTCAATCTCATCACTTTGGATCTTACGTTGGCTAATGATGATAGGTTCTTCTTTGAGGAGAAGGGTTTGACCAAATGCGATACCGGGTGATGCTAAAATTCCTGAAATCATAATTTATCCTACGACTTGCTGGTGATAATCTTAAAAGAATAGGATTGCAAAATACTGTTGTTTTAAAATCATCATTGAGATTAACTCCCCTGAATGGTTTCAGGGGAATAAGTACTGAGTTAAAGCTTAACCGCGAATTACTCTAATTCCGCCATTAATTTTACTAACGCTTCAACAGCTTGTTTTTCATCTTCGCCTTCAGCAGAGATAGTCACTACAGTACCTTGGGTTAAGCCTAAAGTTTGTAATTTGAAAAGGCTCTTAGCGCTGGCAGATTTACCGCTAGAGATAAGCGTGATATCAGAAGAGAATGTTTTGGCTTCTTTTACAAATTGTGCTGCAGGACGAGTATGTAAGCCGTTTGGTGCTGTAATAGTAACTTCTTGCTGGTACATAGGATTTTTTCCTTTTATAACTCAATTGTTCACATTAAGTCAGGACTTAGTAAGTGTAGATGAATTTGTCCTGCTTTGCGTAGCAATATCAGATAATATTAAGTCGTAAAGCGTCATCTGATAAAAATAGTGTTCAGAAAGATAAAAGAGTTCGTTTTTGTCATCTCGGTTATTTTCTGATTAATTTCGACCTTCGAAATAATTAATTGATTAAATACTAAACTCGAAGAAATAAATCACCTGTCTGGATGACAAACTTTGATCTCTACCACAAAAAAAGCACCATTAAGGTGCTTTTTTAATAAATATTTTACAATTGAGATGACGCGATTTAGCTGTCAGAAATGTCAGCAAAAAGTGGGGTGCTTAAATAACGCTCACCTGATGAAGGTAAAATAACCACGATTTCTTTATTTGCAAATTCTGGTTCTTTTGCGAGTTTTACTGCTGCCGCAATCGCTGCACCAGAAGAAATACCTGCGAGAATACCTTCTTTAGTCATAAGTTCACGAGCAGTATCAAAGGCTTCTTCGTTAGTGATTTGAATAACACGATCCAGCAACGATAAATCTAGGTTTTCAGGAATAAAACCAGCACCAATACCTTGGATTTTATGTGGACCGGGTTTAATTTCTTCACCTGCTAAGGCTTGTGTAATAACAGGAGAGCCTGTAGGTTCAACTGCAACCATTGTTACCGCTTTACCTTGAGTCTTTTTCAAATAGCGGCCAATACCCGTAATTGTACCACCCGTGCCGACGCCAGCAATAACAGCAGCGACTTCACCATCTGTATCATTCCAGATCTCTGGACCTGTAGTTTTTTCATGGATCTCAGGGTTAGCTGGGTTGCTAAACTGTTGTAGTAAAAGGTAACGCTTAGGATCGCTATCGCGAATTTCATTGGCTTTATCGATGGCACCTTTCATGCCTTTAGCGCCTTCAGTCAGCACTAAATTAGCCCCCAATGCCTTGAGTAATTTACGACGTTCTACACTCATAGTGTCTGGCATGGTCAGTGTTAATTTGTAGCCACGAGCCGCTGCAACATAAGCAAGAGCAATCCCCGTATTACCACTGGTAGGTTCTACAAGCTCAACGCCTTCTTTAAGAATACCTTTCTTTTCTGCATCCCAAATCATGTTGGCACCGATACGGCATTTTACACTGAAGCTTGGGTTACGAGATTCCACTTTAGCCAGAATGTTGCCATTTCCGAAATGCTTTAAGCGAATTAAGGGAGTGTGTCCAATAGTTTGCGAGTTGTCTTCGAAAATCTTGCTCATTTTTATCCTCGGTACATGATTTTTATAAGGTCAGATGAAATTACCATACGCCATCAAGCTAAAGATGGAAATAAGCTTTATGAATATACTTATAACTTTTTTGTCTTTTTATTCCAAAAGGTTCTAATCAAGAGTCAGTGAGACGATTCACAAATTAATAAATCAAGAGATGTACAGTATATTGATGGCTGATAATCTATTTTTAATTACGTTTATTGCAAATACAGGGGTCATAATGGAAACCATTGAAGAGTTGATTAGCGCACTTGAACTCGCAGTGCCTGAATTAGACGCGCAAGCTT
The DNA here is from genome assembly GCF_016647575.1 of Proteus vulgaris. GTDB lineage: Bacteria > Pseudomonadota > Gammaproteobacteria > Enterobacterales > Enterobacteriaceae > Proteus > Proteus mirabilis_B. The sequence continues at coordinate 2,728,077 of NZ_CP032663.1, read as the reverse complement.
TGCGTGAAAATTTACCCGAGTCCGACGCTCAAGAAGATGTCCTTAATTGGTTATATGAATCACTCTCAGCTCAAGGATTAATGGACTATGTGGAATGGACAGAATATTTTGGTGATATTCCTGATCTAAAATCGTTAGAGCACATCTCTTTACCTGAATCACCAAGTGCATTGATTTTATCTCAAGTTGAAAATATTGATTGGGATGAGGTGAGCGTAGACCCTTATATGTTGCCTTATGAGCTACCTTATCTGGAATATATTAACCACTTTTTGGCAGAGAAAGGGTTACGATTAGTGGATCTCACACCATTTGAAAATGCTTATATTTTCTGTATTCGAGATGATGAAGAGATTATGGAAAAATTAGATGGTGCATTGAATATCTTTGAAATGGGCATTAATGAGCGTGAGCCGATGGATAAGGAAGAAACGAAAGATTATATTCGTTCATTAATTGAGTAATGCACTCAATAACTAAATAAACCAAATCACGATCTAGAAAAAAACGATAAAATAAAACCCCGTCTTAATAAAACGGGGTTTTTCTCGTTTATTGATACGTCATTAAATTAAATTTACCACTGCCCGTCTTGTACATGTTGTTTACGATAACGATCACACCACATTGCGGTTGCACCACAAATGGCAACCGGCATGATGACTAAATTTAGAATAGGGATCATGGTAAAAATATTAATAACCATACCAAATTGAAGATTATTCCATTTGTCTTGTTTCAGCGAAGATTTCATTGCAGCAAATGAAATTTTATGATTATCAAATGGGAAGTCATTATATTGAATTGCCATCATCCAAGCACCAAAAGCAAACCATAAAACAGGGGCAACAGTTTGTCCGATAGCAGGAATAAAATAGAGCAATAACAAGACAATAGCACGAGGCAAATAATAAGCTATTTTAGTTAACTCACGTTTTAAAATACGTGGAACATCCTTCAATATACCTGCAACACCTGTATCTGGTGGTGCAATGCCAGTTATTTGACCTTCTAATTTTTCAGCCAACAATCCATTAAACGGAGAAGCAATAATATTGGCTAAAGTACTAAAGAAATAAGTAAACACCAATAAAATAAAAATAACGGATAATGGCCAGATTAAATAACTCAGCCACTGTAGCCAATCAGGAACTTTTTCCATCATCCAATTGACCATGCCACCGATTTGACCATATAACCACCAAAAGGCGCTTCCGAGAATAATAATATTGGCAAGTAGGGGTAAGATAACAAAACGTTTCAGCCCTTTGCGTGTAATTAAACGCCAACCAAGAGCAAAATAATGAAATCCATTTAAATTTTTATTCGTTTCTGTCAAATTTGTCATACTTCCTATTCTCTCCAATGAGGGCAAGCTAGTATCATATAGGGAGATAATCAGCCTTACTAGTCATGAATTGTCTAAAAAACGCGCATAAGAGATTGATGTGTGTATCTTTGTGACAAGAAAATTAAGTATTGGCTTGCACTTATGAGCATTGGCAAATACTCTTAGTAAAAAGTAATATTTGCCAACGTGGCTATTAAACCTCAAGACAACAGAGATAGAAATGATGCAGCAAAATTTGCGTCTGATATTAATCGTTGTTGGTGCGATTTTAATCATAGCTTTGTTATTACACGGCTTATGGATTGGTCGAAAAGAGCGTTCTAAGCTTTTCCGTAATCGCCCAGTAAAACGTCAGAAACAGAATTATCAGTCAGATGAGAACGATGACGAACCACAATATGCTGAGGCTAGTCATCAGACATCAACTTTATCCTCTACTGAAAAGCGGGAGAGTGAGCCACCGATAAAATCGGAGCCTCTACATGAACCCGAAATTTCAGTGGTAGATAGAGACCCATTAATGTCTGAAACCCAAACTAAAGGGAACTCTCACGATACTTCATTACAACAAGAGCCTAGCCTTGGTGTTTTTGATGTTATTGAAAAAGAGCCTGTACCGATTGTTAGGGATGAGCCAAAACAAGCACCAGTGGTTAATGTTGCGAGTGAAATAAAATCACACGTTAATACAGTAAGCCCATCTGCGAGTTTTGAGCCGTCAATTTCAGAGACAACGGCTCATGTGACTCCTGTTGAAACTGAGGCTTCGCATCATGCTCCGGCTGAAGAGCCAAAAGCTGAATCTGCTCCACAAGCAACAGAAGCAGAGAAAGAGCTGGTTATTGTTCTAAACGTAAGTGCACATCATGGTCAAATGCTAGATGGTGAAGCATTGATGCAAAGTATTATTCAAGCTGGATTCCAGTTTGGCGAAATGAATATTTTCCATCGTCATCTCAATCCAACAGCGAATGGACCTGTTTTGTTTAGTTTAGCGAATATGGTGAAACCGGGAACATTTAATATTGATACAATGGCTGAATTAACGACACCAGGTGTATCAATGTTTATGATGGTGCCATCTTATGGTGATGCTAACCAAAACTTTAAATTGATGTTACTTACGGCGCAACGTATCGCATCTGATGTAGGTGGTGTTGTGCTGGATGATGAACGTAAACTCTTAACGCCACAAAAAATCGAGCTTTATAAATCTAGGATCCGTAGGACGCTGGATTTAAATCAATAGCTTTTGTCTGTAAAAAAGCCCCCGCTTGCGGGGGTTTTTCTTCTTTGGTGATAATCATGAATAAAAATACTCAACAAAAAATTGATAAACTTCGCGTTACTCTACGTCACCATGAATATCTCTATCATGTCATGGACGCACCTGAAATACCTGATGCTGAATACGATCGCTTAATGAATGAGCTAAAAGCATTAGAAGCTGAACACCCTGAATTAATTACTTCTGATTCGCCAACACAGCGAGTTGGAGCTTTACCTTTGACAGCATTTGAGCAAGTGAGACATGAAATTCCGATGCTCTCTTTAGATAATGCTTTTGATGAAACAAGCTATTTAGCTTTTGATAAGCGTTTACGTGATCGTTTAAAAAATAATGAAGAGATCACTTTCTGTTGTGAATTAAAATTAGATGGATTAGCGGTTAGTTTACTTTATGAAAATGGAATTTTAGTACAAGCTGCAACGCGTGGCGATGGTACGACAGGGGAAAATATCACTGAGAATGTGAGAACAATTAAAGCTATTCCATTGCGTTTATACGGTGAAGATATTCCTGCTCGTATTGAAATTCGTGGCGAAGTCTTTATGAATGAAAAAGGCTTTGAATATTTAAACGAGGAAGCGCGACGTACAGGCGGAAAAGTTTTTGCTAATCCTCGTAATGCTGCCGCTGGTTCATTAAGACAGCTTGATCCTCGTATTACAGCAAAACGTCCATTAACCTTTTTCTGTTATGGCGTTGGTGTACTTGAAGGTGGTGAATTACCTACAAGTCACTATGAGCGCCTACAACAATTTAAAAAATGGGGATTACCTGTTAGTGATAAGGTAAAACTTTGCACAGGTAGCAAAGCAGTCCTTGATTTTTATCACCATGTAGAAGAAGTTCGTCCTAATTTAGGTTTTGATATTGATGGCGTTGTTATCAAAGTTGATGATATTGCACTACAAGAAGAGCTGGGCTTTGTATCAAGAGCACCGCGTTGGGCTATTGCTTATAAATTCCAAGCTCAAGAGCAAATGACGATTATCAAAGATGTCGAATTTCAAGTAGGGCGTACAGGTGCTATTACACCGGTTGCACGTTTAGAGCCTGTTCAAGTTGCAGGTGTTGTTGTGAGTAATGCAACATTACACAATGCTGATGAAATTGAACGCTTAGGAATACGCATTGGCGATACTGTGGTTATTCGTCGAGCAGGCGATGTTATTCCTCAGGTTGTCAGTGTGATTGAAGAAAAACGTCCAGATGATGCTCAAGAAATTGTTTTTCCGACACATTGCCCTATTTGTGATTCTGATGTTGAGCGCATTGAAGGCGAAGCTGTTGCACGTTGTACTGGTGGTTTAATTTGTGGCGCGCAACGTAAAGAAGCGCTTAAACATTTTGTTTCACGTCGAGCCATGGATGTGGATGGAATGGGCGATAAAATTATCGACCAGTTGGTTGAGAAAGAATATGTCAAAACACCTGCTGATCTCTTCCGTTTAGATGAAAAAATCTTATCTGGTTTGGAGCGAATGGGCGAAAAATCAGCTAAAAAATTGATCACGGCTTTAGATAAGGCTAAATCAACGACATTTGCACGTTTTATTTATGCACTGGGTATTCGAGAAGTGGGTGAAGCAACAGCCAGTGGATTAACAACACATTTCTCAACGCTTGATGCATTACGAAATGCAGATATTGAAGCTCTAAAATCCGTTCCTGATGTGGGCGATATTGTGGCTAAACATGTCGTTAATTTCTTCCAAGAAGAACACAATAGAACGGTTATTGATCAATTGATCAATGATGCCGGTATTACATGGCAAGCGCCTGTTATTGTAACTCATGAGGCGGGTGATAATCCTTTTGCAGGTAAAACCGTTGTGTTAACTGGGTCACTTTCACAGTTAACGCGTGATGAAGCAAAAGACAGATTAGTTGCATTAGGTGCAAAAGTGAGCGGAAGTGTTTCTAAAAAAACCGACATGGTAATTGCCGGTGAAGCGGCAGGCTCTAAGTTAGTGAAAGCTAACGAATTAGGGATAACCGTTATCGATGAAGATGAAATGATACGATTACTTGATCAATCGAAATAATCATTCTACTATTTAACAAATGCTACTGGGAAAACCTTCTCAGTGGCATTTTTACTTAAGTTAAATTTACATTTAATGTTTCTTAAGTAACTCCCAAAGTGTGATCAACCTATCTTATTTAATAAATAGTGTGTATGCGGTTTCATGAGATTGTGACAATAGTCACATCCTAATGTTACGCGTTACATAAAATGCTCTACAAGATTTATTTTTATTTTTGGAGCATGCATGTCCTCTATCATTCACTTCGTTTTAGCACTCGCCGTTATTGGCGCATTAGCATTCGTTGCGAGTAACAACCGCAAAGGGATCCGTCTGCGTTATATCGTGCAGTTATTAGTTATTGAAATCGCATTAGCATGGTTCTTCCTCAACTCTGATGTTGGTGAAGGCTTTGTTCGTGGCTTCGCTGGATTATTTGATCACTTATTAGGTTATGCCGCACAAGGTACTGAATTCGTATTCGGTGGCATGATGAAAGGTGGTTTAGCATTCTTCTTCCTGAATGTCTTATGTCCAATTATCTTTATTTCTGCATTAATTGGTATTCTTCAACATATCAAAGTATTACCTTTCGTGATCCGCATTATCGGTACTGTGCTTTCTAAAGTGAACGGTATGGGGAAACTGGAATCATTCAACGCAGTGAGCTCACTAGTTCTTGGTCAATCAGAGAACTTTATTGCCTATAAAGATGTATTAGGCAAAATGTCTCAGCGTCGTATGTACACCATGGCTGCAACAGCAATGTCAACAGTATCAATGTCGATTGTTGGTGCATACATGACAATGTTAGATCCAAAATACGTTGTTGCTGCTCTAGTACTGAATATGTTCAGTACCTTTATCGTCCTTTCTGTGATTAACCCATACTCTGTTGAAAATGAAGAAGAGATCCAAATGGGTAATCTGCATGAAGGTCAAAGCTTCTTTGAAATGTTAGGCGAATACATCTTAGCCGGTTTCAAAGTTGCATTAATCGTTGCTGCAATGCTGATTGGTTTCATTGCATTAATCGCTGCAGTGAATGCGATTTTCAGCATGATTTTCGGTATTAGTTTCCAAGATTGCTTAGGTTACGTTTTCTATCCATTAGCCTGGGTAATTGGTGTGCCAGAGCAAGATGCATTACGTGTTGGTAGTGTTATGGCAACTAAATTAGTGTCTAACGAATTCGTTGCAATGGGTAGCTTACAAGATATCGCTGCTGAAATTTCACCACGCTCTGTAGGTATCTTATCTGTATTCTTAGTTTCATTTGCTAACTTCTCTTCAATCGGGATTGTTGCAGGTGCGATTAAAGGTCTAAACGAAGTACAAGGTAACGTTGTTTCTCGTTTTGGTCTGAAATTACTGTTCGGTTCTACATTAGTTAGCTTCTTATCAGCAGCTATCGCAGGTCTGTTTGTTTAATCTTTGAAGATAAAACAGATAGCATGTGAATAAAATAACAATGTAAACAGAGTCACTTGTTAAGCAAGTAACAGAAAATCAAGCAGTACCTTAGGGTACTGCTTTTTTTATCTTTAAATTACCCTATAATCGGTTTTATCCCTTCAATGACAACGTGGTAAAGAACATGTTAGAGAAACAGCACCTTATCGATATAGCAAACACACAAATGCCATTTGGCAAGTACAAAGGACGTATGCTGGTTGATTTACCAGAAGAGTATCTATTGTGGTTTGCAAAGAAAGGCGAGTTTCCTGAAGGTAAGCTTGGTCAACTCATGGAGATGACCCTAGCAATTAAAATTGAAGGCCTAGAAGGGCTATTAAAACCATTAAAGCGGTGATGTTAATCATCATCTATAGCTGATTTATCAGGTGTTAATGCATTAATGATTTTCTGACTTAATTCAATAAATAATGTTTGCTCTCCGAGTGTTAAGCATTCACTTATTTTCTCAGCATTTTGTTTTCGACCTAATGCCGCTCTTGCCAAAAAAGCGTGACCCTCATCAGTTAAATGAGTAATAAGCTCACGCTTGTCTTTTTCAGAACGATACTGCGCAATAAATCCTAAGGATTTTAATCCCCGCATAAATTTCGATAAATTCTGTCTTGAAATCGCCAATGAATCACTTAATTGAGAAGGGGTTAAGTCACCTCGTAAGCGCAATAATTCCAAAATATCATATTGGCCCCAAGTAACTTGCTCTGGGGTGTAACGAGTTCGTTGCGCGACTAATGTGCATTGTAATAATGACAATGCATTTTCTAATTCACACTTCTCCATAAATACGCTATCTCATAAATTATGTTAACTAAAGTTAATATTATCAGGTCATTCATTACGAATAAACTTTATATTGATTAACTAAAGTTAATCAAATAAGATGGCATATAGTTAACTTTGGTTAACTACTTTGTGGTTATCTGATAAAACTTGATGCAGTAGATAAGAGGTGAAGTCGAAATGATGGACTATTTTAAAGATAAAGTGATTTTAGTCACGGGGGCAAGTACAGGAGTCGGTGAAGGTATTGCACAATTGTTGTTTCAACGTGGTGCAACGGTTTTCATTACTGGTCGGCATTTAGAGGAAATAACAAAAACAGCTCGTTCTATTGATATAACGGGCAAAAAAGTCATCGCTTTGCAGGCGGATATGACCTCATTTTCTCAAGTTGAAAAAATGATTGAAACTGTTGTCGTTCAAGCTGGCGCATTACATGGCTTAGTTAATAATGCAGGGATCACAGGACCTCATAATACATCTATTGTGGATTATGAGATTGAAGATTGGAAATCAGTCATTGATACAGACATCAATGGCGTATTTTATGGCTTGAAATATGGCATCCCCGCGATATTAAAAAGTGGGGGAGGAAGTATTGTGAATCTTTCTTCATCTAATGGTATTGTTGGGATTGCGGGTATTTCAGCCTATACAGCAGCTAAACACGCCGTGTTAGGGATCACGCGTTCAGCTGCACTTGAGTTTGCAGACAAAGGAATAAGGATCAATGCAATTGGACCTGGTTATGTCGATACACCAAGAATGCAAATGTTACCCGATGAAGTACGTGAATGGATGGCAAATACACATCCAATGAAACGAATGGCAACCAGAGAAGAAGTCGCCAAAACGGTCGCATTTTTACTTTCAGATGAGAGCAGCTTCTCAACAGGGGCATTTTATGCCATTGATGGGGGTTACACTGCGCAATAGAAATAAATAAAGGGGTGTAGAAAACAAAAAATCCCGAAGATTTCTCTTCAGGATCTTAAAATTCTGGTGGAGCTAAACGGGATCGAACCGTTGACCTCTTGCATGCCATGCAAGCGCTCTCCCAACTGAGCTATAACCCCACATATTGGATTGTTCTAGAAGTATATTGGTGGAGCTAAGCGGGATCGAACCGCTGACCTCTTGCATGCCATGCAAGCGCTCTCCCAACTGAGCTATAGCCCCAACATACTGGAACGGGCTTGATAATAGGCAACAAGCACAATACTGTCAATCAGTTAATCTCACATTATTTATTGATTGCTGAAAAAGAGTACAAAAAAAAGATACATTCCCTACTTTAGGAATGTATCTTTCTTAATAAGCAAGATTAATAAGTAAATTAAGCTTGGTTTTCTCTTTCAGTAATAAAGTCTAATGCTTTATTAATGCGAGCAACGCTACGCGTTTTACCAATAGCGTGAACGGTAACATCTAAGCCAGGAGATTGACCTGCGCCTGTTACAGCAACACGTAATGGCATACCGACTTTACCCATTCCCACTTCTAATTCGTCAGCAGTATCTTGAATTGCTTGGTGAACATTTTCAGCTGTCCACTCCGTAATTGCTGATAATTTATCGCGAACGACTTCTAATGGTTGACGCGCAACTGGGCGTAAATGTTTTTTCGCTGCAGTTTCCTCAAATGTTTCGAAATCAACATAGAAGTAATGGCAACTTTCAGCCATCTCTTTTAATGTTTTGCAACGTTCGCCTAGTAATTTGATCAGCTCAACTAATGATGGGCCATTGCTGGTATCAATATTTTGTTGTTTGATATGCCAATCTAAATGAACAGCAACTTTCTCTGCTGGCAGTGTATTGATGTAGTGATGGTTTAACCAAAGCAGTTTATCAGTATTAAATGCACTTGCTGATTTGCTGATAGCTTCTAAAGTGAAGTGCTCAATCATTTCATCAATAGTAAAGATCTCTTGATCACCGTGAGACCAGCCTAAACGGACTAAGTAGTTTAATAATGCTTCTGGTAAATAGCCGTCGTCACGATATTGCATTACGCTAACTGCGTTATAACGTTTAGAGAGTTTTTTACCATCATCACCTAAAATCATTGATACGTGAGCATATTCAGGCACAGGTGCACCTAATGCTTTGAGAATATTGATTTGGCGAGGTGTGTTGTTGATATGATCTTCACCACGAATAACGTGAGTGATTTCCATATCCCAGTCATCAATAACAACGCAGAAGTTATAAGTTGGAGAACCATCAGTACGACGAATAATCAGATCGTCAAGTTCTTGGTTACTAAATTCAATTGGACCACGAATTTTGTCATCAAAAATGACAGAACCTTCTTGTGGGTTTAAGAAACGCACAACATGAGGTTCATCAGCACTGTGATTATGGTTACCACCACGGCAACAACCATCGTAACGAGGTTTTTCACCTTTCGCCATTTGATCTTCGCGTAGTTGCTCTAAACGCTCTTTAGAACAATAGCAACGGTATGCAGTACCCGCAGATAACATTTGATCAATCACTTGGTTATAGCGATCGAAGCGTTTAGTCTGATAATAAGGACCTTCATCCCAATTCAGATTTAACCAATTCATACCGTCCATGATTGCATCGATGGCTGGCTGTGTAGAACGTTCTAAGTCGGTGTCTTCTATACGCAGTACAAATTCGCCCTTATTGTGACGGCTATATAACCAGGAATAAAGTGCGGTACGCGCACCACCAACATGTAGATAGCCAGTAGGACTTGGTGCAAAACGGGTTTTTATTTTACTCATTGGGATTGCCTTTGTACGTCTTACTTATATATAGATAAGTAATCGTGATTATCAAAAAAACGAAATGGTTGCCTTATTTTATCACTGGATGCTAATTCCTCAATGCCATTAAGCTTTTAACAGAGATAAAATTTTCAAATTGATGATTTTTTGTTTGACGAAGAGTATCTGTGGGATTACTTTGGTTAATTGCTGTGTCACTTATGGTGCTAAAAAAAGCATCTTGACTAAAAATAAAACGAACGATCATTTTCGCGATAAAAAACTGATAAAAATCGTTGACTCATAGCGCAGTATCCCTATAATGCACCCCATCACGACGGGCGGTTAGCTCAGTTGGTAGAGCATCTCCCTTACAAGGAGGAGGTCGTTGGTTCGAGCCCAATACCGCCCACCATTATTTTTCGTTGTGATAAGTTGTATGATTTAGTGTGATTGGGCGGTTAGCTCAGTTGGTAGAGCATCTCCCTTACAAGGAGGAGGTCGTTGGTTCGAGCCCAATACCGCCCACCAATTACATTAAAGCGTGGTAGTGAGAATTTAGTCATCATGAAGTGGGCGGTTAGCTCAGTTGGTAGAGCATCTCCCTTACAAGGAGGAGGTCGTTGGTTCGAGCCCAATACCGCCCACCACTTCATCCGGTTATTTCGCGCAATATCACACATTTAGGTATGGGTCGTTAGCTCAGTCGGTAGAGCAGTTGACTTTTAATCAATTGGTCGGGCGTTCGAATCGCCCACGACCCACCATTCCTAAAAATACAACATAAAGTAGTGAACATTGTGACGGGTCGTTAGCTCAGTCGGTAGAGCAGTTGACTTTTAATCAATTGGTCGGGCGTTCGAATCGCCCACGACCCACCATTCACAACGCTACTTACAGATTTACGCAAAATTATTAAATGGGTCGTTAGCTCAGTCGGTAGAGCAGTTGACTTTTAATCAATTGGTCGGGCGTTCGAATCGCCCACGACCCACCATTTAATAATAAAGCGGGCGGTTAGCTCAGTTGGTAGAGCATCTCCCTTACAAGGAGGAGGTCGTTGGTTCGAGCCCAATACCGCCCACCACTTCTTTATCTCTTTGTTATGCCTTCTTCTTTACTTCCCTAACATCTTTCTAAAAGAATTAATAACAGTTATTTGTTTTCTAATACCTGCATTATTGCCGTTTAGTTGCATTCTCTGAGTCTTAATCTTTTCCCTGTGTCTACTTTCTATCATGTTCCTCATTGCTTCACTTATAGCTACATATCCTTATAGACATGCTTTCCTAGCCCCTCGTACCTGCATCACCTCTTTATCCTCAAAATAATGAATACTTAGCTAATTATCTTGTTCCTTTGGAGCTCTTAGTTTCTAAGGCTGTTTTAACTTGTTATTGCATTGTGTTTTCTGTGAAGAGGGTTCATAAGCCAGTTTCTTTATTACGCTTTTTTACATCCTGTCATGTTTTTATCATTTAAAGGGAGCCGCTTAAAAAAGAAAAGGCTCTTCTATTGTTAAGCCAATTATTTTGGATGAGGGATTGTGCTTAGTAGAAGGTATGCATTTATTTTTGAGCAAAGTTCAAATTTTGATCTGAAAATATTAAAAAAATTACTCTAATTGAAAAAGAAAGATCTACTCCTTTTGGGGGTAGATGTAGGTGTTTTCAGTTTATTAATAAAATTAAATAACCTTAGATGCGCTGTGATAAATTATTTGCTAATTTTTCATGAGCAATATCTCTCATAAAATGAGTGAGTTAGGATATTTTAAGTTAGCATTGAAAAATATAGGGCACTCATTTTTTTAAGAAAAAATACTGAAGATTAAAAGATAAAAATAGAGCTTTATAGTTAATATTTCTTACTTTTTATAAATCATTGGTTAGTGCTAGTAAGAATAAAGATTAAATATAATGATGTTTCATCTTCTTTCTACTTCTTTTTTGAAGTGGTAATAGAGCAATGGGTTTTACATAACTGTTTGATTTAAATTAAACTAATTTTAAAATTTGATATTTATCAATCTTTACATCATAATGAGCTGGATAGTAAATGATATAAAGCAAAAAACACTTATTTCATCAGTAATTGATTTGTCCTGAAGTGGTTAATTTCATTTTTTACGAAAAATGGAGAAAATTGTGCATTTAGCAGGAATATAAATTATATAAAAATATTAATGTTTATTTTTGCCTAAGAATAACTCTTATATAGAATAGGTGTAATTACTTAGGACGTAAAAAGATTAATTTTTATTTTTTTTAACAAAATTAGATCATACTAAAATTGATATTTAACAGTTCATTCCCTTATGAATTTAACTTAAGATGTGATGATTACTCTATTTTTGCAATGTGCCAAATGCGCGAATTTGAGTGAAAAAGAAAGAATAGTATTATGTGGTCATAAAAAGAACGGTTTTTATGATGATAAACTTAACTTTCAAATAACCTACTGATAAAACAAAAATATTTATATTAATACTTACTTTTTCTCTATTTCATAAAGAAGATTTTTAATCTAATTGAAAATTAAAATAAGTTATTCATTAATAAAAATTCAAAAAAAATGAGTAATTAAATCTATTATTTATTTATTCGAGAGTAATAAAGAATTGTGTAACTTGAAATATATTTAGTCGAAAGAGTAAGGGTTTATGCTTATATAAATTAATTAACAAATGTTTAAAATGTGATTTATATCTATTTTCGGGTGTAACTAGTGTAACGTATTGATATAAAAGTATAATATTGTCTTGTTTATAAACTCATCAGATTTCATTGATATTGCTTAAGCTATTTAATAAAAATAAGAAAATCGTCATCTTTATGAGGTTAATTTATTATTTTAAATAAATTAGACTGACATAAGTTGATTTATTTTTACACAATTCAAACAATCACACTTTAAATTAAGCTTGTACTAGATGATAATTCTAATTAGTGAGTAAAGTTTAAGAAAAAAAAAGCGTGATTTTATAAGTAAAATATTTTAACTATATGAAAATAAAGGATATATTGCATTATCCTAGGTATTGTTTACTAGTATGAGTAAATCATCATGCTTGCACTGTCTTTTTTTGACTAGTTGAAAGTGTTTAAATGCGTAGTATATTATTTACATATGATAAGTCATGTTATGAATTGTAATATTTCTTATCTACTAAAAATAATATTTTATTAAAACAAAAAGGTGTCCTCGATAATATATAATTTTACATATTATTGCGTAGTAGCACACCATTATAAATTAGATATCAATCAAAGTGAAAAGCGAGAACAATATTATGAGTAGCAAGTATCCAGTCGCTTATGCAGTTGGACAAAAAATTAAGTCATTAAGAAAATCTCAAGGTTATACTGTATTTCAGTTAGCAAAAGAGATTGATATTAGTGAACAACAGTTATTCCGTTATGAGCGTGGTGTAAACCGTATTGATATTGATTGCTTAGTTAGAGTACTTGAAGTACTAGGCGTTAATATCGGTAGCTTCTTTGAAGAAGTAACCGGTGGAATGACTCAAGAAACTGAGCGAAATGAACAACATATTCCAGCTCATTTCGATAGCAAGGCTCTTTCTATTTTCTAATAATATTTTTAAATTAGAAAGTAACTCATTTTAGAATAACTAAATTGAGTAAGATAATTCTTATATATAGTGTTTCTCTTTAATCAGTTAATAATAAGAATTTTCTTAATAGATGAAATAAAGCCTCTATATGAAATCAATGCCCTTATTAGGGCATTTTACGTTTATAGAGAATGAGAATTTTTAATTTTTACAAAAAAAAGAATAATTGTATTGCAAATGAGCTAAGGCTTTCAGGTTTGTAGAAATATATTCTCATATTTATTTGTATGAGAAAAAAATAGCTAATTAATACTTGTTTATAATAAGCTATTCATAAAATTACCTCTTATATTACCTACCACGATTTTACCTCCTGATAACATTTCTAAAGCTATTAAACGTATAATTTATGCGTTTCACACCAATAAATTCGAAAAGAGTGAATTTTAATATAACAAAGGCAAAATATAAGCATTGGTGAAAATGCGTTATCAGATCAAAAACTAAGTATTTATCATTAAATGACTATCTATGGATAATGATAGTTAATATCATATTAGGATGGGTTATTGTTGCCTCTTCATCGTGAATATGAAGAGGCAGTAACAATTAGTCTTTGAGAGGTTTAAGAATGTGTTTGAGCTGCTGTTCGGTGAGGGTGATATTAAAAAATGTTTTATAGAATTGTTGAGTCTCTTTGGAGATATCAATATGCTTTGTTTGTTCTGGATATAAAACAGTCGCTAACCATAAAAATTGTAAGGCTTCCTCTGTGGTTTCACGGCACCACCAAAATAGGCCTTTAGGGTTTGTGTAAACTCGGCCTTCACGCACGGCAGTGATAGATTGCCATTCAGGTGCATTCTTAATGATTTCAGTGTCTCTTGCATACATAGTGATAATGACATCAGGATTGGCATGAATAACTTGTTCTAAGGAAACATCACCAGCTCGGCTTGGCACATTATCAAACCAATGTTCTGCAACGTTCACACCACCTGCAAGCGCTATCCAATCATGATTTAACGAAGGTGCACCAGATGTTCTTAATGGCGAACCAAAAGCATGATAGACCTTCATTGGTTTATTGGCGCTTATCTCGCTTATCGCACTTTTTACAAGTGTTTTATTACGCTGAAAGTAGGCTAAATAATCTTTTGCTAATTGGTGACTACTTGAACCTAAAATCTCACCAGTGATCAACGTTCTTTCTAACAAGGCATCCATTGAACCTGATTTTAATAATGCAACACTGATCCCTGCATTTTCTAGTGCCGTCATTTGTGCATCAGATAGCTTCCCTGTTGCAAAAAAGATTTGAGGCTGGCTAACAATTAATGTTTCGATATTCAGTGTGTCATTATTACCTTTACTAGAAATTGAAGCCGTTTTTATAGCAGGAACAATCTCGGTAAAAAAGGGAATAGTTTTGACTAAATCGGTTGTGGAAACAATTTTATCTCCAGCACCAAGCATAGCAAGTATCGCATTTTGAGCATTCCAACTCGTGGCGACTCTTTCTGGTGAATCAGGAACAGTAATGGATTGATTCTGATAATATTGAACAACTCTTTGCGCCTGTGCATTAAAGGAGATACTGAGAGCTGAAGCTCCCAGTAACGCAATGCACAGGGTTTTGAAAAAACCTTTATACATTTCGTTTTCCTCTTAGAGTTCAATGCTTACAGAAGCAGAAACTTGGCGAGGCGTACCTAAGAAAGCATTTGCACCACCAATAGCACCATTTTGGTTGCCAGAGAAAATAGATGCCCAGTAATGTTCATTAGTCACGTTATCTAAATTGAGGCGGAAAGTGGTTTTCTTATCCCAATATTGTGTTTGATAACGAGCACCCAGATCGAGTGTGGTATAGGCTTTTGCCCACATTGTATTAGTGGTATTTGCTGCACGCTTACCTGTGTAGTGAACATTGGCGCTATAGATAACATTTGGCAAAGTAGGGTAATGGTATTCAGCTAATAAATTAGCTTGGTATTTTGGTACACCTACAACATCTTTATCTTGTGTTTGAGCATTGCCGGTGTTGGTTAAAGTAGGATCTAACCAAGTCATGCTACTAAAAACGAAAAGCTCATCAGTGACTTTTCCGTTAGCGATAAGCTCTAACCCACGGTTACGTTGTTTACCTTGTTCTTTAAAGATATTGTCGTTACCCACATAGGCAAAAGGGCGCTCTAATTGGAAAATAGCCGCATTTAAATTAAGATCGCCAATTTGCGATTTAACCCCCATTTCCCATTGTTCGCTACGATAAGGTTTTAGCACTTCATTTTTGTTGTCGGCAGTGTTTGGTGCTGAATCACCTTCTTCTAATGAATCTGCATAAGAAACATAGGTCATCACTTCAGGAATAGGTTTAAACATTAATGCGACAGCAGGACTTAATCCACTTTCGGTGTGATTCCCACCACCAGCACGATAAGAAGTTTCTTTGATCCAGTTTTGGCTTAGTGATCCCATCACTGACCATTGAGGATTAAAGGTAACGGTATCACCTAAAGTAATGGATTGAACTTGTGAGCGGCTGTTTTTAGTACGAGCAGCGCCTGTATAGAAGCCTTCATTAGAAGGATCATCATAACGATGTGGATTATTAATATCTTGAGTTGGTAATGTGAATTTTTGATCATTACCATTTGCGCCATAAATATCCCAACGATAACCGCTAGTGGCGAGAATTAAATCATGAGATAGTGCGCCAGTCATCACATGACCATTAACATTGACAGAATGGCTTAAAACAGTAAAACGACCATAAGTTGTCGGTACTGATAACGTTGGTGTAAATTGCTTACCATCATTACTTAATTGGTTAGAAACAGAACGGAATCCGCGATCAGCCGTTTGATAGCCAATTGCTGCACTGATTTGCCAATCTTCGTTAAAATCATGTTTTAGTCGGCTACTTACCGTTCTGGTATGAAGATCAACACCCGCAAAAGCTTGACCATAGCCGGTTTTAGTTGGATCTGGCGCATCAGGTAATGCGGTAACTTTTGGTCCATAAGAAAATGCACCAGGATAACCCATTTTTTTAAACCAATAGTCACTAAAATTCACTTCTAATACCGTATCAGGAGAGATATTCCAATCAAATGCGGTACTGATTAGCTGGCGACGTGTTTTGCTACCTGCGACATAACCTTTACCTTCATCATGCATTAGATTAATGCGATAACCAAAAGTATTGTTATCATCAATAAAACCACCTAAATCAAGATGGCCTTTAAATTGGTTATCATTGACATAAGTTGCATTAAGTGATGTTAAGCGTTTTAAGGTTGGACGTTTTTGGGTGAAATTGAATTGCCCACTTGGGCTTGCTGGCCCATAAAGTGAACCAGTTAAACCATTGATAATATCTACACGCTCAAGCATTTCGATAGGAAAGGCTGTGGTAGAAATAATATTCACACCATCTAAGCGAGAGTTAGCAACAACATTGCCTTGCATCCCACGGTTTTGGGGACGGCCAACATCCATACCGCCACGTGCTTGCATTTGAGAAGAGGCATTATATTTTAAGATATCTGCAACACTGGTGACTTGTTGATTTTCAATCATAGATTGAGTGAAAGTATTTGTTGTATAAGGAGTATCTAACCATTTTTTCTCACCTAATGGCCCCATATCAACTTCACGAGTAACAAATCCCGCACCGGCTTCACTATTATTCACTGGTTGTGCAGTAACGACGATTTTTTCAGCATTTTCAGCGGCTACACTTGCTGATACAGCGAATGTTTGTGCTATAGCACAAGCTATTGTTGAAATGATAAATTTCTTCACGATAGACTCCTAGAATGTATTTTTTAGTTATATAAATCCATCGCTATCAAGAAATTTATATAACGATACCCATCACGAATGCAATGTAATGTATATCATTGTATAAAATTGTATATAGCGAGGATGGGCGCCGACTATACACGGAATAACATGTAAATAAAATGATATATTTGCTAATAATAAGATTATGAAATTGTTTCTGAATTTAGATCAAAAAAATGCCCGCCTAAGCGGGCATTTCAAGAAACAGAGCGTAACAGAAGGGGGCTTGAGAAATTAATGCTCTGTTTTTTCTGCTACTGAACTATGATCATCATGTTTTTGGTGACGATGATGACCATCGATCATACTGCGGAATGTTTGAGTAAAAGTATCACCCAGTGTACATAAGTAGAAGTGTGCACAAATAAACATTAATGCCACGATCCCTAATACTAAGTGTGCTTTTAGCATCCAATAGCCTTCACCAAGTACTTCAGGATATAAACATAATAATCCAGTAATCAGTAACAGCGGCACTAAACCAAACATCACACCTAAGTAAGCGAGTTGTTGAAGTGGGTTAAACTTATCAGTTTCAGTTGCTGCAAAAGGATGAGGTTCGCCTTTCATTATGCCATAAAGATAAAAGCGAGCTTGTTTGATACAACGACCAATTAGTCCACTAAATCTTACTTTATAATGCACACCGTTACTGGTTGTTAGATTGATAAGGATAAAACCAATCCAAAATGCAATCAGCACAAAGCCACAGATCTTATGTAATAGCACCATTGAAGTGACATTACCGATAGAGAAGTGCCCTAAAAATCCACTCAATAGTAATAGGATAAACAGTAAAGCATTACCCCAGTGCCAAAAACGAATTGCTTTAGAGTATAAATAAACGCGTTCTTCTTCATAATGACCAGAATGTTTTGGTGCAAGGGCATAGCGTAGTAGGCCGTGGATCACCAATACAGCTATCATAGCAACGATTAATAAACCGGCTGCCATTAACCATACAGGCCAATAATCTGGCGTATAATGGAGTTCTGCTCCCCAGATACTAGTCATGCTTTATCTCCCTGATGGATTTCTTTACGACGGAATAAACTTGGTTTTCCGACATTATCTAATTGGTATTGATAAACGGATTTTTGTTTGATCCAAGCCTGAATTTCAGGTGAGTCAATGCGACCAAAAGCAAGCGCATCTGTTGGGCATACCGATACACATGCAGGTAATTCACCTTCAGCTAATCGAGTATCAGAACAGAAGTTACATTTATCTGCGATATGCGTCATTGGGTTGATATAACGAACATGGTAAGGGCAAGCACCAACACAGTAATCACAGCCGATACACAGCTCTTTTTTCACCTGAACGATACCATTCTCGTCAATAAAAGAAGCGCCAGTAGGGCAAACAGAAACACAAGGCGCATCTTCACAATGCTGGCAAGAAACACGGAAAAATTGGTAATGTGGATTACCTGCTTCGTCGTCATGAGGACCTTGAATTTGGACTTGAAGTCGGCTAAATCCTTCAGGAATGTCATTGATGACTTTACACGCAACAGTACAAGCTTGGCAGCCGATACAACGTTTCTCATCATGTAACATGACAAATTGTTTATCATTATTGTTCATCGTTATTTTTTTCCTTAAGCCCGACTAATTCTGACACCTGATGTATGCACATCAGTACCTGATACAGGACTAATTTCATGAGGTAATAAGTTGCCACAGTGAACGCCTGTTGTAGTCGCTGCTGTTCTCGCACCTGCTTTTGCACCTGATCCCATATAAACAAATACAGTGTCAGGGCGAATGCCTTCTGTTATCAAAGCATGTGCTTTTTCTTTGCCTATACTGTTTTCCAGAATGATTTCATCACCATGTTTAATTCCATGGTTTTTAGCTGTTTCAGGGTGAAGCCAAACAGGGTTTTCCCACATTAATTCAGCTAATAACGGTACATATTGTGTTGCACCATTAGTATGAACGGCGACTTTACCTTGGATAAAATAAAGCTCGTCTTTTTCTTTTAATGGGAAGTTGTGGAAGCGTGGAATGCCGTAGTTTTCTAAACGGCTTTCTAATTCTTCAGAGTAGATTTCAATTAAACCACTTGGTGATTTAAATGAGAGGGCTTTTTCCATTGTATTGTTGCTATCAACATGCTTAATTGCATCTGGATATTGTTCAACAAAGGCTTTTACATAAGAAGGTTCGCGTAATAATAGTGGAACACCATAAGAGATATAGCCTTTTTTATGCATCTCTTTATAAAGTTCTTCGCTACCATTAACTTGATAAAGCTGCCTTACTCCCATGTTTTCCCAAGGGAAACAGGCTTCTAATCCTAATGCTTTACCTAATTCCATCCAAATTAACCAACTTGGTTTAGTATCACCAATAGGTTCGACAACTTGTTGGCGTAATGCATAAGCTGGGTTTAAACCTGAAACGTCAGCAACTTCTTCATCACGTTCTAAATAAGTACATTCAGGTAAAAGGTAATCGGCATAAGCAGCACTTTCACTTAAATAAACATCACAACTAACAATTAAGTCTAATTTTTGTGCGGCTTTTTCTAGCTCAGGGCGGCAACTGACTGTTTGGAATGGGTTATGACGAGACATAATCCATGCTTTTGTTTGATACGGTACACCTTCTAATGTTGAATCAATAATTGACTGAACAATTCCTCCACCTTTATTGATGTATTTAAATTGAGGTGCTGTGGCATCAATGCGTTTTGCGGTAATTTCAGGCATACCTTTAACGCTAGGTTTTGCTAATTCAGGCGCAACATTAATACCTGCTAATTTATTGTATTTTGCTGCTGCTTTTTTCTGATACATGCCGCCTTCACGTTCAATGTTGCCGAGTAACGCATTGAAGGTGAAGATCATTCTGCGCATATTAATTTCTTCTTTATTAAAGGTTGCGCGGTGACCAGGCATGATCAGTGCGTGAGGTGCTTTTGCTGCAATCTCACGAGCAATACGAACAATATCTTTAGCTGGAACATCAGAATGTGCTTGAGCCCATTCAGGTGTTGTATCTTGTAGAACTTCTTTTAATTGTGGTAAACCAACAGTAAATTTCTCAACGAAATCTTTATCGTAGAGATCTTCTTTAATTAAGATATGGCACATAGCCATTAGAACAGGCAAATCCCCACCTGGGCGGATCGCGAACCACTCATCTGCTTTACTTGAAATAACAGACAAACGAGGATCAAAACTGACGAGTTTTGCACCGCGCTCTTGTGCTGTCATCAGTTCATGTGTTTCGGCGACTTCAATACCTTCATAAAGGTTATGGCCAAAAGAGAGAATATATTTAGCATTCGCTAAATCCATTGCAAGATCACCACCCATCATAACGGATGCGGCAATGGCTTTACCTGCTGGGCAAGTGGTTGCGTGTGTAAACGTATTTGGAGAGCCAAATGCGGCTGCTAAATGGAAAAGGTGAGAAGAGAGTGAACCTGATTTAGATGAAAAAGAGATACTTTCTGCACCATAATTTTGTTTTATGGTGTTCATCTTTTCTGCAATTTCTTTATAAGCTTGTTCCCAGCTTATCACTTCCCATTCACCAGCACCTCTTGGGCCTTTGTGTTTCATGGGTTTGACAATCCGGTTTGGATCATTAACTAGGCTAACACCACTTCCGCCTCTTGCACAAACTCGGCTACTTTGGTGTTCAGCATTTCTATTTCCTTGGATAAAGACGGTCTTATTGTTAACAACCTGAGCTTCTATCGGACAACGATAAGAACACATTTCACACAGGCTAGGTGTTAATTTTGACTGACCCTTAAGAGAATCTACAGGATTAAATGCAAGTGCACCCGGTGAGTAAACTACTCACGGTACAACCCACACATCCTATCCCCATCCCCTTAATGAAAGAACGACGACTAATACTCATATAACCTCCAGTTTCTTCTTATAGCTAAATATTATATACGGACGGTTAAATAAATATTTGAAGGCGTCTCCATTTTATTAATCCATAAGTGATGAGTTAGTTGTAAATAATAAATAATAGAGAATAAGAAGTTAATAAATGTCACTAAATAAATTAACTAAAATAGACAAAATTAAATGATAATTATTTTCTTCTATTGAATACTATTATAGAAGTTTGGTGAAGGAAAAGGGGATTTTAATGGATATAGCAGTTACGGATACTCCTTTTAAATTCACTGACTTATGTTATTAATCTATTTTATTAAAGTGTATTTAAAATGTATGATTAATAATAATCAAAATTTGACAAAAAAGCCTATCGATATATAATTATTTATATACCGAAATGACATTATATTGTAATTAATTTGTTATTTAAAAATCAGAATAAATAATATTTTTGATGCTATTTAAATCCAGTTTCTTCTTAAATTATCTTCTTATGAAAAATAGCTAACTTATTATTTTGATGATAAATACAAATAAAGTAGAAAAATAAATAGGTGATTTTTAGTACAAAAAACACTCATCAAAACGTAATCAGACTGATACTGAATATGAGACAATTTATAAATTATTGTTCATTATGTTTAAATATTAATTAATGATATTAATCGTTATAGAACTGTATCGCGATTGTCAAAAAGAGACGTTCTTTTGTTTTATGTGTCTTAATAGCATTAACGCTAAGTGAAGGCGCGTAGGAAAAAGATGAGGTGAAATGTTAAAAAAATGGCGACTCTCTTGAATACTCAAAGCCACCATCTTATGTGTAGTCGTTATTGTTTTCTTCGTTGCTTGTTGTCTTTGTATCTTTTATATAGAAGAAAGGATTTAAAACAGCATGACAATTAAAACAAGGCTCAGTAACAGAGGATAAACTCTTGCGTGCCATTTATCAGGAATGCGAGATAAAAAACGTTCAGAGATCTTCAAGCCAACCCAAGTACTACAAATCAGAATAAGTGCAGCTTTTAGCCAAATATAACCAATAAAACCAGATTCACTATTTAAAGGTGACGTAAAAGAAAGGGCGATATAAGTAAATGTTGCCGTGAGAGCTAAAGGTAAGGTTAATGCATTTGCCATTGCTGCTGATTGCGCCATGGGGGTTCCTCTACGGCGCAATAAAGGTACTGTCATCACACTCCCGCCAACGCCTAGAAAAGCAGCAATAATACCAATTACTGTGCCATTAACTGTTTCTCTTGCTTTAGTTACTTTTTTTGAGTTGTGAGTAGGAGCCATAAAACCGGGGCGAAAATAGCAGTCTAAAATAGTGACAAAGAGATAACCAATAAAGATCCATTTGATCCACGTACCTTCAACTGTTAATGCGAGAAGAGCACCTAAGATCCCACCAAAAGCGATACCCATAAATAAAATAGACATGATATTCCAATCAAGCCTTTTGGCTTTATGGTGTTTAATGGTTGTGACTGTTGCAGAAAACAACATAATTAATGCAGAGGTAGCAACTGCGATTTGCATAGCATGTTCGGCAGGTAAGCTGTCTATTCCCCAAAGTGTCAGAATAAGTGTATAGAGTAAGGGAACCGTGACAAAACCACCGCCAAAGCCAAATAACCATGTTGTGATGCCTGAAATTAAACCAAAAGAAATCAGCCAGAGTGTCATTTCAAATCTCCTGTTGAGTCAGGAGATTAACAATATAGAATAAAGTGATGGCTTACCCACGCGATAATGACAAGTTTATACGAATTTAGGACAATTTAAATATTATGCGTAATATCGATATCAATAATGTGGATAATCTTCCTCGCGATATTTTGGCATTAGGCTCTGATTATCCTTATGACACATTACTTGAAGCTCATCATCACCGACGAGCGCAATTTTTATATGCTCCTAATGGAGTAATGAAAGTTAAAACAGAAGATGGTCAATGGATTGTATTACCTTACAGTGGTGTGTGGATACCTGCAGAAAAGGTACATCAAGTACTAATGTTGGGTAGTAGTACTTATAGCCTTTATATTGAGCCGAATAAGATTCCTCGCCATTCAGAATATTGTGAGGTTTTACAAGTTTCGCCTTTGCTTCATCAGTTATTACTTTCAGCCAATGAACTTCCTTTACTTTATGATTTAGGGGGACGAGATAGCGCATTATTGACGTTACTTTGTCATGAATTAGCTCAAGCTAAACCATTACCTTATTTTACGCCATTACCGCAACATGCTTTATTAGATGAATTGTGTACTGAATTTATGTCACAACCTAATATTCGCACGACACCAGAAATGTGGGCTGAAAAATTAAACAAGAGTCTACGTACTTTTACTCGTCTTTTTCATAAGGAGACAGGACTTTCTTTTCGAGATTGGCGTCAAAAAGCGTGTTTAATGTATGCATTAACCGCTTTAAAGAAAGGCGATTCAGTCACTGAAGTTGCTTTAGAATTGGGTTATGAAAATCCAAGCGCTTTTAGTGCAATGTTTAATAAAGAGATGGGATATTCACCGAAATTGTTTTTAAAGCAATTGAAAGAGTTTTAATAAAACAGACATATATAAGAATAAACATAATCAGTGATGATGATATTTATCAGATGCTTTTTAAGTCAAATTACATTGTTCAAAAAAGAAACAAAAAAATTCCTTCCAATATCAGTGCGTTAAAACTTGATTAATAGAGAGTGAGGGGGGTAAAATATAGTCCGTCCATAAGTCATACTTGATTTTCCCACGTATGTTCCCTTAGTTAAATGGATATAACAAGCCCCTCCTAAGGGCTAGTTACAGGTTCGATTCCTGTAGGGAACGCCATCTATTACCCAATTCTGTAAATTTAGAAATTATTCCTAGAGCAGTGTTTATCAATTCACGCTATTATCTCTATTGTTTTTCTTCCTCATTCAATAACCAAGAATAAATTTAGGTTTTTATATGGACATAAAATCAATTAATAATATTCGATATTTAAAGTTTTTATTTATTGCTTATTTTTTTCTGCTGATGGGGTGTAACTCTAGACCTACAGATATGCTTGTACCCCCTGAGAATTTTTATCAAGTTTCAGAAAAAGTTTACCGTTCAGGACAACCGACTCCGGGTGAAATGAAATGGTTAGAAGCTCAAGGTATAAAAACGATTATTAACTTACGTGAATATCATAGTGATAGTGATGATGTAAAAGGCACGCAATTAGAAACTTTTCACGTAAAAATGAATGCAGGTAGAATTACTGATAAGGACGTTATTGAGGTATTACGTAAAATAAATAGCACGTCTGATCCTGTGTTAGTGCATTGTTGGCATGGTAGTGATCGCACAGGAACTATTATAGCAATGTATCGGCTAATATTTGAGAATTGGACAAAAGAGCAGGCAATTGCTGAATTAAGAAAAAAAGAATATGGCTATCACGAACTCTTTTTTCCTAATATTGTTCAATACTTAGAAGAAGTTGATATTTCCGCAATAAAACAACAAGTATTTAATCAGCAAGTTACAGATAAATAAACAATTTATTGATTTAATACGCTATTTAAGAAATTAAAATAGCGTATTCTAAATAATAAAGATGATGTTTATAAATTTACGTGGAAATAAAATGTCAAACAATCAGATTAACTTGATGTCAGAAATTACTTGCCCGCATTGTCATACGAAAAAAATGGAAACAATGCCAACGGATGCTTGCCAATGGTTTTATGAATGCACACATTGTCATACTTTATTAAAACCCCTTGAAGGAGACTGCTGTGTATTTTGTTCTTATGGAACAGTGCCTTGCCCACCAATCCAAGAGGCGAGATTATCAGAGAAAACATCATGTTGTTGCCAACATGAGAGCAAATAATTATTTATCTATAACAGTTAAATAAAACAGTTTTATATTCAAAGAGAAATTAAACATCAATTAATTTATTGCTTTGATTTTAAAAATATATTCTTGTTTAAAAAATAAATTACTGCTAGATTTTATTTAGTCTATTTATAAGGTTTATTTTTATGTCATATTTTACAACCTCTCCAGCAATTATTATTACCATCACTTAGTGGTGGGGATTGGTTGTATTATGAACCCGCCAGATAAGCGGGTTTTTTTATTTTAAACTCCTTATCTGGTACAAAGATAAGGACAAAAAATGTTTACTCCACAAGAAGTTGATCAACATACCCTATCGCTAACACAACTAATTGCAAATGCAGACCAAGCTATCACTGACGAAAATTTTGAGTATCTAATGAATTTTTATACTGAAAATGGCACGTTGGTAGTTAAAGATGATTTGTATGTTTCTGGTAAGCCTTCACTAAAAAAAGCATTTATGGCGATCGCTGGATTTTTTAATCACTCATTACAAGTCTCTCAAGGAAAAGTAAAAGTTATTTTTGGTGAAGATTGTGCGCTTGTTTTAGCACAAACACTTTTAAGTGCAAATATGCCAAATGAAGGAAAGTTTAATACAATAAGAGAAGCCACTTATGTTTTTAAACTTATCAATGACCAATGGCTTTGTGTTATCGATAACTCTTATGGTACTGATTTATTAAAATCATCTTCTGATGCTCGTTTACATTTTTTCTGTGGAAAAATTGCTTCTGGTAAATCAACGTTAGCAAAATCATTTGCTAAATCACCCAGAACGGTATTAATCAATGAAGATGAATGGCTATCGCGGCTTTACCCAAATCAAATAAAGACAGTAGCTGACTATATTGAAAAAAGTGAGTTAGTGAAGAGTGTATTAAGCGAACATATTGCAGTTCTTCTTAAAGCTGGAAATACCGTTATTATGGATTTTCCGGCGAATACACCGAAGCAGCGACAATGGCTAAAATCATTAGCGGATAATACAGGGATGCCTTATTTATTCCATGTTTTGAAAGTAGAAAGTGCTGAGTGTAAAAAACGATTATCTTTACGTAATCAATCAGATGAGAACCCGTTTAAAACCACAGAAGTAGAGTTTGATTTTATTACACAGCATTTTTCGTACCCTGATCCAGAAGAGCGATTAGTGATAAAAGAATATAATTAAATAACCTCATGTATTTAAATATTAGTCCATAACATTGGGCTAATATTTTAAATCAGCTCAATAAGATAATCACAAAAACCGAATTATCTTATAAGATCAAAACCTAATAAAAGTACCACTTATCATGCATTGACAGTATTATGTGTAGAGTTTATGAATATGCGAACTATGATGCTGCCCATCATAAGATAATTAGCGGAGAACATTATGAAGTATCGCCTGTGCGGTGTTGCTCTTTCAGTCGCCTTACTTTCAGGATGTGCAAGTACCCCTAATAATGGGGAGGGGCGCTCTGACCCATTGGAAGGGTTCAACCGCCAGATGTTTGATTTTAACTACTATGTTTTAGATCCCTATATCTTACGCCCTGTTGCGGTTGTTTGGCGTGATTATGTGCCACCACCAGCAAGAAATGGCTTATCTAACTTTTTAGGTAACTTAGAAGAGCCTGCAAGTATGGTGAATAGTGTGTTGCGTGGTGACTTTGAGAAAGGTGCGAAACACTTTGGTCGTTTCTGGATTAATACCGTTTTTGGTATGGGTGGCTTAATAGATGTCGCTGGTATGTCTAAAGAAACGATGGAAAAAGAAGTCCCAATGCGATTTGGTAGCACGTTAGGTCATTATGGTATGGATTATGGCCCTTATGTGGTTGTACCGGGCTATGGTAGCTTCACTGTCCGTGAAGAAGGCGGTGACTGGGCTGACTTAACGTATCCTATGCTGAGTTATTTAACGTTTTGGATGTCAGCAGGTAAGTGGGCATTAGAGGGAATTGAAACACGGGCACAATTGCTCGATTCAGATGCGATTTTACAAAACTCTTCTGATCCATACTTAATGATGCGTGAAGCTTATTTCCAGCGTAACGATTTCCAAGCAGATGGCACTGTAAAAGAAAATCCTAATGCGAAAGCCATTGAAGATGACTTAGATTCTATCGATTAGTTTATTATCTTTGTTAGCTTGATGAATAAATAAAAAATGGTCTTAAAAAAAGACCATTTTTTGTATAAAAAGCACCGTGAAAAATTAGAAACGGTAGTTAAAGTTCATACCGTATAACCATGCTTTACCTGATGATTCAAACTCATAAGCAGGTAATGGTAAATCTTCAGATAATTTCTCTTTGATGGTGACTTTTTTACCGTGCATATACGCTAAGCCGACATCAACAGACATATCTTTATTAAATGCATAAGTTGCACCCGCACTTAACCAGAAACGGTCTTGGTCTGGAATAGAGATTGAGCGTTTATCAGCAGGAACTGGGCTATCATCGAAGGCAATACCAGTACGGAATGTCCAGTTATCATCGTGATAATAGGTTGTTCCTAATGCAACACGCCATGCATCACGGAAGCCTTCTTCTTTCTTGAATAGTTGCTGACCATCACTCTTACGTGTGGCTCTTAACTCTTCAAATGCGCTCCAGCTTGTATAAGCGAAGTTATAGTGAACTGCCCATTTTGGTGCTACACGATGATAAGCTGCAAACTCCCAAATTTCAGGTAGGTTAAGGTCAAGTTTACCTTTAATGGTTCCACCTTCTGTTCCAATAATAGAACTACCATTTGGAAGAGGGATTGTTTTTAAATCGCTCTGGAACTCACCGTCTTTAAATTTCACTTTAATTTTTGAACGGTAAGTAAAACTTACACGGTTGCCTTCGTCGAATTCATATAATAAACCCGCGTTCCAACCAAAGCCCCAAGCATCACCTTTCAATTGAGCAAAGCGATCACTTGGAGATAGACTGGACACATAGCCTCCTAACGGAGGTGGTAATTTATTTCCTAAAACTTTACCCGCTTCACCCACATGGCGAGTAATTTCAGCATCAGCATAAAGGGCATTTAAGCCTAAACCAACACTGAGTTGGTTATTAACACGATAACCTGCACTTAAGTTTAAGTTCATGGTTTTTAAATCGGTTTTGCCACCGATAAGCCCTGCTGGGTAATCGCTCGGAAAATCTGTTGCTAAACCAAAGTTTGTTGTACCTGATGCACCAATCGCCCATTTATCATTAATAGGGGCAACAAAGTGGATATTAGGGACTAATGCACTTGGTGCGATATCTTTTGCGGTGGTATCAGTACCAGTAAGAGGTGATTTACCTTTAACATCAACGCCTGGATTAATAATGATAGCACCGACAGAAATCTCAGGGCGATCGAACATGGTAAGAGCTGCTGGGTTACGGCTACCTACGCTTGCGTCATCGGCGATGACGCCTTCCCCTGAAAATGCACGCCCTAGTGCTGAAGTAGAATATTCATTTAACTGAAAACCGGCAGCGCCTGCTTGAGAGGAAATTGCTCCTACAATGGCAGCTAGTGCTGTGCGAGTAAACAGGTTTTTACGGTTCATGACCTAAACCCTCATAATTTTTTTAAGTTAGTAACTTCTGATTAGAAGCGCTGGATTTTAGGTGCGGTTGTCGTTATGACAAATCAGACCAGTTGATTAAGTATAAAGTTGATTACCCTAAATGTTGCAAGTATGTTTTACAAATATTGCCATTTAGATTCAATAATTGAGATTTGGTTAACATATTTTTCACAAAATATGCCAATAAAGATGTTTTTGATTGTTAAATAAACAGGATAATCAATTATTTTTGTAAATTTGTAATAAAATTTGAGCTAAAGCAGTTTATTTTATTTTTTTGCGATTATGATAGATAATTAACATTTCTTTCGTTGGGAGACTAAAATGGCAGACGCAATTAATCGTTGTAGTGCAGAAGAAACCGCTGCTTGCTGTTGTGTAGATGTGGGTACTATTATTGACAACAAGAATTGCACAGCGTCATATCAGCATGTCTTCGCTGATAAAGTACAAGCGCAAGCAATGTTAGATCAACTTAGTGCAAAAGCACAATCTATCGCTTCAGAGCCTTGCAAAATCAATCAACAATTTGCTGATGTTGATGGTGGTGTTCAACTTACCGCTGATTTTACATTCTCTTGTGAAGCAGAAAACCTAATTTTCCAGTTAGGATTACGTTAATCCTCTGAAATTAATAGATTTAAGGCTGTTGAAATTCAACAGCCTTTTTTATATCCCTCGAGCACCCCATTCTCTTTTCTATCACTATTGTTAAGTTTCAGACATTTCATCGAAATATTGAGCGCTAACTCCCACTTCTCGTAAAATGACGTTTCTGAAAAGTGAAATTTTTGTTAACACTATTGTCAGGTCAGACCTCTTTGGTGTCAGGAAATCATTTTATCAGGAGCCGTTATGAAGTCATCAACGAACAGTGCTATGAAAGATCGCATCGCTATTGTCAGCGGGCTACGCTTACCTTTTGCTAAACAAGCGACTGCGTATCGAGGAATACCTGCGGTTGAATTAGGGCGTTCAGTGGTTCAAGAATTAGTGACTCGCAATGAAATTCCTCCCGAAATTATTGATCAACTTGTTTTCGGTCAAGTGGTTCAAATGCCAGAAGCACCTAACATTGCCAGAGAAATTGTACTCGGCGCAGGATTAAGTGTAAAAACTGATGCTTACAGTGTAACAAGAGCATGTGCAACAAGCTTTCAGGCGATTGCTAATATTGCTGAAAGCATGATGGCAGGGCATGTTTCTGTCGGTATTGCTGGTGGTGCAGACTCTTCTTCAGTTTTGCCTATTGGTGTTAGTAAAAAGCTTGCAGATGTTCTATTAAGCCTTAATAAGGCCAAATCATTAGGTCAGAGATTAAGCTATTTAAGCCAATTACGATTTCGTGATCTCCTTCCTGTAGCACCTGCCGTTGCCGAATATTCAACTGGGTTACGTATGGGTGATACTGCGGAACAAATGGCCAAGACTTACCATATTTCAAGAGTTGCTCAAGATGAATTAGCACATCGCTCTCATCAATTAGCAACGAAAGCATGGGATATGGGTAAATTAAATGATGAAGTTATGACGGCGTTTTTCCCGCCTTACAAAGAAGGCTTTCATCAAGATAACAATATTCGTAAAAACTCCATTCTTGATTCTTATGCCAAACTCAAACCTGCCTTTGATCGTCGCCATGGCAGTGTCACTGCCGCAAACAGTACGCCATTAACCGATGGCGCAGCGGCTGTATTGATGATGAAAGAATCTGTTGCTAAAAGCTTAGGCTATCAACCTCTTGGTTATCTACGTAGTTATGCTTTTACAGCGACCGATGTTTGGAAAGATATGTTATTGGGACCATCATATGCCACGCCACTTGCACTTTCTCGCGCTGGTCTTGCATTGGGTGATTTAACGTTAATTGATATGCATGAAGCTTTTGCCGCACAAACATTAAGCAATTTGACACTATTTGCCAGTGAGCGTTTTGCTAAAGAGCAACTAGGATTATCCAAGGCGATTGGAGAAGTGGATATGGATAAATTTAATGTGCTAGGCGGTTCTATTGCTTATGGGCATCCATTTGCAGCGACTGGCGCAAGAATGGTCACACAGACACTACATGAGCTTAAACGTCGAGGCGGAGGGTTTGGGTTAACCACTGCTTGTGCGGCTGGTGGATTAGGTGCAGCGATGATTTTGGAGGTGGAATAATGGAACAACAACAAACAACACTAGAAAAATCATCTGTTTTTCAATTCTCAGTTCGTAATGACAAAGTGGGCGTTATCACTATTGATGTTATTGGTGAAAAAGTAAATACGCTAAAAGCCGAGTTTGTGCAGCAGTTTCAAGATGTTTTAAGGCAAGCTCAGCAACACTCTGGTGTAAAAGGATTGATTATCACTTCAGGTAAAACAGACAGTTTTATTGCGGGTGCGGATATCTCCATGATTGCGGGTTGTAAAACCAAAGAAGAAGCGAGTGCATTAGCCAAAGCAGGGCAGGATCTTTTTACGCAACTTGAAAACTACCCATTGCCTGTTGTGGCTGCTATTAATGGTGCGTGCCTTGGTGGGGGGCTTGAATTAGCTTTAGCCTGTCATGGGCGAATTTGTTCTGATAATAGCAAAACGCGTTTAGGACTTCCTGAAGTACAACTTGGATTACTGCCGGGCTCTGGCGGAACTCAACGTTTACCTCGTCTTATTGGTGTGACATCTGCGTTAGATATGATCTTAACGGGTAGACAAATTAATGCGAAACGAGCCTTAAAATTAGGTCTTGTAAACGATGTTGTTTCACAAGACATTCTATTAGAAGTTGCGGCTAAATGGATTTTATCGGGTAAAAAAGAGCAGAAAAAGCATTCGACAATGGATCGCTTTTGGGCAAATACGACTTTAGGTAGAAATATACTGTTTGGGCAAGCAAAAAAACGCACATTAGCCAAGACGAAAGGCCACTATCCAGCAGCAGAACGTATTCTTCATGTCATTGAACGAGGCCTTGAGAAAGATATTCAAACAGGTTTTAAAGAAGAGGCAAATGCGTTTGGCGAACTAGCGATGACACCCGTTTCATCGGCACTAAGGCATCTCTTTTTTGCCTCTACGGCACTTAAAAATGAAACAGGATCATCCGAAAAACCAGATAATTTACACCATATCGGTATTTTAGGTGGTGGATTAATGGGCGGTGGTATTGCTTTTGTGACTGCGACAAAAGGTAATTTACCAGCAAGAATTAAAGATATCAGTGATAAGGGAATTGCTCAGGCGCTTAATTACAGTTGGAAAGCGCTTTCAGCTAAAGTAAGTAAAAAAAGATTATCTGCACGCGAACGTCAGCGTCAAATGGGGTTGCTGTCAGGTTCATTGGATTACAGTGGTTTTCACCAATCAAATATTATTGTTGAAGCGGTTTTTGAAGATCTGACGTTAAAACAGAAAATGGTCGCAGATATTGAAGAAGTGGGGAAAGGTAAAATTATTTTTGCTTCAAACACCTCTTCACTCCCTATTCATAAAATTGCAGAAACAGCAAAATACCCAGAAAAAGTGATCGGGCTTCACTATTTTAGCCCAGTAGAAAAAATGCCTTTAGTTGAAGTTATTCCGCATGAAAATACCGATGAAAAAACCATCGCCACAACCGTAGCGTTTGCTAAAAAACAGGGCAAGGTTGCAATAGTTGTTGGTGATAAACCGGGATTTTATGTTAATCGTATTCTTGCACCTTATATCAGTGAAGCATTGACATGCTTAGTACAAGGAGAGCCTATTGAGAATATTGATAAAGCACTTGTTCAGTTTGGTTTTCCCGTAGGGCCTATTCAGTTATTGGATGAAGTGGGGATTGATATTGGTACTAAAATAACGCCAATATTAGTGAATGCATTTGGAGAAAGATTTGCCTCTCCTCCTGCTGTGGATGCCATTATTGCTGATGATAGAAAAGGTCGTAAAAATGGCCGCGGATTTTATCTCTATGCAAAACATGCATTACCTTTCTCATTAGGTAAAAATAAAAAACAGCCTGATCCTGCTATATATCGGTTATTACAAATTAAGCCGAAAAACCAATTGTCTTCCTCTGAAATTACGGAGCGTTGTTTATTATTAATGTTAAATGAGGCCGTTCGTTGTTTAGATGAAAATATTATTAAACAACCACGAGACGGTGATATCGGTGCTGTATTTGGTATTGGTTTTCCTCCATTTTTTGGTGGCCCATTCCGTTATATGGACAGTATGGGAACAACAAAAGTGGCAGAGAAGCTCAATCAACTTGCCGATAGGTATGGAGAGAAATATCGCCCTTGTGAGCGTTTAGTTGAAATGGCTAAACGAAATGAACGTTTTTACGATTAACATCATCACTTTACCATTGCTTTTTCCTTTTGTGACACTTGTTTTGATTGAGGCGCTTAGGCGCCTTTTTTCTTGTACTTTTTGCGTCAGATTAATAATTGGTGAATTTTTAATGGAAAAAGAGGTCGAAAGTGTTAATGATAGCCAGATATGGCAAAATAGTTATTTGAAAATAAATTTAAAAACGAAGTTTT
Organism: Proteus vulgaris; assembly: GCF_016647575.1. Classification (GTDB taxonomy): domain Bacteria; phylum Pseudomonadota; class Gammaproteobacteria; order Enterobacterales; family Enterobacteriaceae; genus Proteus; species Proteus mirabilis_B. Next base: position 2,695,146 of record NZ_CP032663.1, on the reverse strand, counting down.
TTAAAATAAAATTCTGAAAATGATGTTGATTTGTAAACCAACAGCATGATCTTAAAAAGATTAATAATGCTATTGCAATTAAGGTATTGAAGATTTTTATATGGGGATATATTGATTTAAACTGAATTAAATTAAGTATCTTAAAACTGTAAATACCAGTAATTACAAAAATAAAATAGGTTTGATAATTTACTATGCAAATTTTTATTATGCGCCACGGAGAAGCAGCTCTTGATGCTGCCAGCGATGCACTAAGACCACTGACTGAACGTGGAAAAAGTGAATCAATAAAAATGGCTGAATGGATGATAAAGCAAGGACATATAATTGATTATGTTTTAGTCAGCCCTTATTTGCGTGCTCAACAGACATTGGATGCAGTAAAAGTAGATTTAGCGCTACCTAATAAAATAGAAACAGATGATGGACTTATCCCTGGAGGTAATCCTTCACATGTTGCACATTACTTACGTGCCTTGGGTGATACAGGATATAAAAATATTCTTGTTATTTCTCACTTACCTTTAGTTGGTTATGTTGTCGCTGAACTCTGTCCTGCGGTATGTGCTCCTATGTTTTCAACATCAACCATTGCCTGTGTTGATTTTGATTTATCAAAAGGTGCAGGGGAATTGCTATGGCAAGTGTCGCCCTCAACATTGAAATAAAATTTAAATCAACTAACTAAGTAAATAATTAACACCTTATTTCACCCGATAGGTGATTTAAGGGTTAATGCAATAGAATTTTTGAGGTTTAGCGGCGAGCAATATCGTCGTTTTCCACGAGTACTAATAATGCAGCATCACCTCCCCATTCTTTAGGAGCTTGATGAAAAGCAATTACATCGGGGTGTTGTGCTAACCAAAGAGGTGTCTGTTGCTTTAAAATATGTTTGCCATGTCCGTGCATAATACAGGCACAATAAACATGTTCTCGTCTACATGCTGCAATCAATGCGCCAATCTCTTGTTTTGCAATTAACTGTGTTAATCCGTGTAAATCTAGAAAAAATTCAGGTACATAATCACCACGACGTAGCTTTTTTAATTCATAAGCATTAGCGCCTTCTCTTAAATAGCGCATTGGGCCTTCTGTGGCTAAGTTAGGCTGAAATTCATCTGAAAAATAATAAGAGGCATCAACTTGCTCTTGTTGCAGACGTTCAGGTGCGTAATGTGTCACTTTTTTACGTTTTGGCGAATGAAGTATTTTATCTTGAGGTAATTTCTTAGTGCCTTTTATCATCTCCTGAAACAACTCAATTTCAGAAGGCGGTAATGAAAATTTTTTATTCATTTTTTACGATTCTTCATAGTGTTACTGTCTTTATAAGGCAATAGTACATGAAATAGCGTCAGAGATAAAAAAGTATAGGCCATAAATTTAGCATAAAAAAAGGCAGGGAATTTACCCTGCCGAAATAGTCACATAGTTAGCAAATATAGGCTGGTTAACAAGTTGCTCTACTCATAATATCTGTGGAACATAAAACGTTGTTATATCTTCAGGTTGCGATAAAAAACGATAAAAAGATATTTAAATAGTCTTTAAAATTAGTTATTTGCTTTCAAGTGACTACATATTAAATGAAAAACATCTATAGGCGCATTTTGGTACACAGTTAATTCTTTCATGCTCTAAGTATGGTTCAATTCTATTAACTTGCTAATAAAAGTTAAATTAAAAGTATAAAACGCCAATCTTTATTTATGAATAGATTATAAATTTTGCTTTTGACTATATGATTGAAGCTTAAAACCGCAATAAGAGTGTGGTTATAGTAAAAGTAATAATAGCGTAATGATGTTTTTTTATGGTTTCCCGCTGATTTATCGCTATCTTCATGGCAAACTACAGACTTTCTATTTCTTCAGAGGACAACAGTTTTGGATATAACACTAAAAGAGGAAGCGGTTGCTGATCTAAGCACGATCCTAGATATGTTACGTTGGGCTATGAGTCAGTTTAATTCATCTGATATTTACTATGGTCATGGCACAGATAACGCGTGGGATGAAGCATTACAGCTGGTATTACCGACGATTGCGCTTCCTTTAGATATTCCAGATGCACTGTTATCAACCAAGTTAACAACTTCTGAAAAGATGGAAATTATTACGCTGATCGAAAGCCGTATTGAGCAGAAAATCCCAGTTCCTTATTTAACGCATAGCGCTTGGTTCTGTGGCCACGAATTTTATGTCGATGAACGTGTTCTTATCCCTCGCTCTCCTATTGGTGAATTAATCAATAATCATTTTGATGGTTTAATTCAGCAAGAGCCAGCACGCATTCTCGACTTATGCACTGGAAGTGGCTGTATTGCGATTGCTTGTGCTCATGAATTTGAAGATGCTGAAGTCGATGCGGTTGATATTTCTGAAGATGCACTGGAAGTGGCTGAATTTAATATTGAAAATCATGGTTTAGTGCATCGTGTTTATCCAATGCAGTCCGATTTATTTAATGCCATTGTTCCAACACCATACGATATTATTGTGACAAATCCGCCGTATGTTGATGTAGAAGATATGGGCGATTTACCTGATGAATACCAAGTTGAACCTGAATTAGCACTAGCTTCGGGTATTGATGGTCTTGATATCACAAGACAAATTTTACTAAAAGCCCCTGAATACCTGAGTGAAAAAGGTATTTTAGTGTGTGAAGTGGGGAATAGTATGGTTCATCTTATTGAGCAATTCCCTGAGGTTCCGTTTACATGGCTTGAGTTTGAAAATGGTGGACTCGGTGTCTTTATGCTGACTCGTGAACAACTCGTCGAATATTCAGCGTGTTTTTCTACTGATAAACGTTGATGTAACAGCAATGAGACGGTAGATTGTTATTTATTGCAAATAACATATTGATAACATCACACAGTAAAAGATAGGAATAAAGGGATGGCAGGAAACAGTATCGGACAATTATTCAGAGTCACGACTTTCGGTGAGTCTCATGGTATTGCATTAGGTTGCATTGTTGATGGTGTACCGCCTGGATTACCTTTAACAGAAGCCGATTTACAAGTTGATTTAGATAGACGTAGACCTGGAACTTCGCGTTATACCACTCAGCGCCGCGAACCTGATCAAGTTCGCATTTTATCAGGTGTATTTAATGGTGTCACAACAGGGACAAGCATTGGTTTACTGATTGAAAACACTGATCAGCGTTCTCAAGATTACAGTGAAATCAAAGATGTTTTTCGTCCTGGTCATGCTGATTACACCTACGAACAAAAATATGGTTTACGTGATTATCGTGGCGGTGGGCGCTCTTCTGCACGAGAAACTGCAATGCGTGTTGCTGCTGGTGCAATCGCAAAAAAATACCTAAAAGAGAAAATGGGTATTGAAGTAAAAGGCTATCTTTCTCAGTTAGGCCCAATTACTTGTGATCTTGTTGATTGGTCTATCGTTGAAACCAACCCATTTTTCTGTCCAGATCCTTCTCGTTTAGAAGCACTTGATGAATATATGCGTGCGCTTAAAAAAGAAGGTAACTCGATTGGTGCAAAAGTGACCGTGGTTGCAGAAGGTGTGCCAGCAGGATTTGGTGAGCCGGTTTTTGACAGACTAGATGCAGATTTAGCACATGCATTAATGAGTATCAATGCTGTTAAAGGAATTGAAATTGGTGATGGTTTTGGTGTTGTAACCTTAAAAGGCACTGAAAATAGAGATGAAATCACTAAAAATGGTTTTACTAGTAATCATGCAGGGGGCATTTTAGGCGGGATTAGCAGCGGTCAGCCAATCGTTGCACATATCGCTTTAAAACCAACATCGAGCATTACTATTACAGGTAAAACAATTAATCGTGATGGTGAAGAAGTCGATATGATAACCAAAGGTCGTCATGATCCTTGTGTAGGAATACGCGCTATTCCTATTGCAGAAGCAATGATGGCAATTGTTTTGCTCGATCATGCATTGCGCCAACGTGGTCAATGTGGTGATGTTGTACCTCCGTTAATGCAATGGTAATCATTCTACGTCAATAACGTGGTCGATAAACTGTTGTAAGTTTGATGTTAGCTTTAAAGGTGTGAGCGCCTAATTTTATTATGCTCAGATCGTGTTGCTGTGGTTTTTTTAAATAAATGAGATAAACACAGCAACACGTCCTTCATTCCTAATAATTCGGATAGATAAATGGATTGGCTCTTTTCAGATGGCATCTACCTTCTTCTCTTCTTTGTTGCTTTAATTGCAGGTTTTATTGATTCAATAGCAGGTGGCGGTGGGTTAATCACCATTCCAGCTTTGTTATCAGCAGGCATTCCTCCCGTTCAAGCTCTCGCAACAAATAAATTGCAATCAGTAGGTGGCTCGTTTTCGGCGACGCTTTATTTTATACGTCGAAAGGTTATTGATTTAAAAGCGCAACGATTTGCAATTTTAATGACTTTTATTGGTGCAGTTTCTGGCGCCATGTTAGTGCAGTTTATTAATCCCGAAATTCTTAAACAAGCGCTTCCTATTCTTACCATCGCCATTGGTCTCTATTTTCTTCTCACTCCATCAATAGGTGCTCAAGATAGTAAGCAACGTATTGGTTACTATACTTTTGGGGCAATATTAGGGGGTGGTGTCGGTTTTTATGATGGTATTTTTGGACCGGGTACAGGTTCTTTTTTCGCTTTAGGTTATGTCATGTTACTTGGATATAATCTTTCAAAAGCGACCGCTCATGCTAAATTGCTTAACTTCACCTCTAATTTTGGCTCTTTACTGTTTTTTATTATTGGTGGGCAGGTTATTTGGACTATTGGTTTAGTTATGCTTTGTGGGCAATTTATTGGTGCTCGTTTAGGTGCAGGCTTAGTATTAACAAAAGGGCAAAAATTAATAAGACCTATGCTGGTCATTATCTCCTTTTTGATGAGCATCAAACTGATTCATGACAATCATGGCGATACTATTACACTTTGGTTTTCTGCACTTTTTAATTAGGAATAGATGGTTTTTAAATGTCAGCACATCATTATCAACAGTTAATTGATATCTTTAATCAATGTTTTAGCGAAAGTTTCCAAACCCGTTTAGTTAAAGGGGATGATGAGCCGATTTATTTGCCTGCAAATGAAGAGACACCTTATCACCAAATCATTTTTGCTCATGGTTTTTATGCCAGTGCATTACATGAAATATCACATTGGTGTATTGCTGGAGAGGCTCGTCGCCAACAAGTTGATTATGGTTACTGGTATTGCCCAGATGGACGAGATGAAACCACTCAAGGGCAGTTCGAAGTTGTAGAAATCAAACCTCAAGCATTAGATTGGTTATTTTGCCAAGCTGCTGGTTATCCTTTTAATGTCAGCTGTGACAATTTAGAAGGTAACTTTGAACCTGACCGTTATGAATTTAGAAATAAAGTTAGAGAACAAGTACTCGCTTATTTACGAGATAAAAACACGCCACCTCGTGCACAGCTATTTATTAATGCGTTACATTTGTTTTACAATACCCCAGAGCTAACCGAAGAGATGTTTCCGTATCAGGAAAATCCTTTAGTTAATTAAGGATTGCGAGAATAATTATCGCCTATCCACTGTGAAGGTTTTACCCAATAGGGTGGAGTCTGAAGTAGTAAGGTTGCTAGAACACATGTATTTATATCCTGTTAATATGGGGTAAATATAAAAGATAGCAACATTATATATTGAGGATAAATAATGCTTTCTGAGTATGAAGCGTACTTATTAGATAAAATTGATAGCCGTGTTGAACAAGCCACTGATGATGAATTATTTGCAGGCGGATATTTACAAGGCCATATTACACTGGCTATTGCTGAACTCGAGCAAGAAAATAACACACAGTTAGAAGCGTTAAGAGCGCGTGTAGAAGAGAGCATTCAAAAGGCAATAAAAGCAGGTGAGCTTTCACCACCTGATCAAGCGTTAGTTTTATCTACTTGGCATGATTTAGTTAACTCAATTAATTAATCCTGCATGTCTATTAAGAGAACAACCGGCATAAATCGGTTGTTTTTTTCTTGCTTAATATCTTATTAAAATCACAGCCTCTAAGTTATATTTAAGATATTTACTGTTGAATTAGATTGGTTTTTATACAAAAATTGATCCTTACTATTTATCAATTGTTTTTATTTGATTTTTCAAAGTCGATGTATCTCTCATTGATTAAGCATAATAGTGCTATCTTTTGTAACTCCTTGCCATTTCTGTAAAATTACTTTTAAATGTTTTTTAGGAATGTTTCTCGGGATGCAAATGATTTGCATAGAATATTTATGATAAGGATAACGATACGATGAAAAATTTCTTTAAAATAGGCCTACTGACTAGCGCAGTTTTATTTTTATCTGCTTGTGATCAATTCGATTTGGATAATAAAAAAAATAAGTTTTATTACAGTAATCCAAGCGAAAAAGTCATTAGTTTTAGCGTCGATGGTAAAGAATATCAGGTTGAACCGGGTAAAAATGGTTATATAACGCTGTCACCTGGTGAGCATAGTTTAAAAAATAGTGCCGGTAATGATGCCCGATTTATGGTTTATGACCAGAATAATGGTGGCATACTAAATCCTGATAATTTTATGTATTACACCCTTTCAGAAGTTTATGCAGTAAAGGGAAAAACAGATCAATTTAAACCTGTCGATCACCCCGTTATTATTAATGGCTATGAATTTGAACTTCCAGTGCGTAGCACTAATGCCACATTAATCGATGGTAATATTTTTCAGTGTACTTATGCCTTAGGTGAACCATTTCCTAATGAAATTCGCACTCGAAATAAAAATAATGATGGTGGCATAAAAAATAAATGCTTTGATAAACCTGAATTTATTAAATATATTTCAGCGGAATACAACAAAGACTTAGAGCCGTTTACTCAAGAAGATGAATATCACGATTCTGTTAATCTTGATTTAGACTATATGTTGCCGACAGCAGAATTTACTGATCCTGATATTCAAGCTGAAGCAGAAGAGCTTGTTTCATTATTAAATCAAATTCAAGAAAGTGAAGATCCGAAGATCCATAACACACTAAAAGATAAACTTCATAAGGCGACACTTGCTGTTGTTCGCGCTTATAGTAACCGTGTGGTGAAGGATTCAGTAGAAGACAACATGTACTATAATCGTTTTATTATAGAGACTCAGAAGTTCCAATCTTACGGTATATTACCTAAAGATTAACGACTTAAAAATAAGAAGCCATTTTAGTATTAACATAAGCCATCCAACAGGATGGCTTTTTAATAAATTAAGCATAAAAGTATAAAAACACCTGAGCTGGAAAAAGAAATGACAACAACACAAAACAAAATAAAAAATAACGATATTACGATCCGTCAAACACAAATCGATGATGCCACTAAATTGCCTGCTATTGAGCAATCAGCAGGACAACTCTTTAGTACTTTAGAAGACTTACGCTGGATAAGTGAAAGTGGCGTACAAAGTGTTGAAAAACATTTAGTGTTTATTCATCAGCAAGGGCATTGGGTAGCAGTTAATAGTGATAACGAGCCAGTTGGTTTTATTATGACGACAGTTTTACCAGAAAGCTTATTTATTCATGAACTTTCAGTGAGCCAAGATTGGCAAAATAGAGGGATTGGTAAGTTACTTATTCAAAAAGTAAAAGATGAAGCAAAAGCACATAAATTTGACTCTGTTACGCTGACAACATTTCGCCATGTTCCTTGGAATGCACCGTACTATCAACGTTTAGGTTTTTCTATTTTACCAGAAAACGAAATTCCTTATTCTTTGCAAAAAATCTTAGATGATGAAGTTGAAAGCGGCGGCTTTTTAAAGGAAACGCGCTGTGCAATGAAGCTTGAGATTTAGCTTCTCTTTGGATGTGATGATCTCGGATATAACAGCGAGATAATCAAAAAGTAAAAAATAAGCAACCGAGGTCGGTTGCTTATACATTTATTTCACTTCAATCGGCTTCCCACGCAGTAATGGTCTTACCCAAAAACGATTAGGGTGTAAGGCATTCAACACATTATCTTCAACCGGAAAAGGTTCATCAAAAATTTGGCTTGCAAGAATTTCGGCTGATAAAGGCGCTGAACATAATCCACGAGAGCCTAATGCACTGATAATATAAAGTTGAGGATAAGCAGGAGCTAAAGCTGGCGTTTGTCTTCTGCGTTTAAATCTATCTAAATGCGTATATGCTACTCGCAATTTTTCAAAATCAGGTACTTCGCCTAATAACGGTAGGTGGTCACGTATAGTGCAACGAATACCTATTCGCGCTTCGTTTCGGCTAAAATCAACGTCTTTAACCCAAGGCGCATTTGCTAAACACTGAGTAAGATGAGCTTGGTTATTTTCTTGCTCTTGCGTTGAGACTGCCAAATCTAATCTATCGCGGCGAAAACTTGCTCCCACACAATGCAAATTATCTTGGGTGTCAACAGGTGTAAAATAGCCATCATAACAAAGCACCGTTTTTAGTTTTGATAATGTTTTTGTTGTTGGAATATGGCTAACTTGCCCTCTAACTGCGCTAATAGGTAATTTTGCACTTTGAGTAAAGTCTGTAATTCGATGTCCATTTGCCAAAATAACGCAATCATATTGTGACTGAAATTGTGTTGTACTTTCTCCATCGTGATGAACAACCTCTAAGCACCAAGACGCTTCTTGTACACTTATTTGAGTAACTTGATGATTAAATCGCAACGTTAACCCTAATTGTTCAGCGTATTTTAATGTATTGATTGTAAGCTCAGTCGGTGAAAGCCAGCCCGCTTGTGGGTAAAACAAAGCATCATAATTAACGCCTAATCCGCTGAGTTTATTGACTTCGTCTTCATCGAGGTAACACGCTAATTGCGTAAAGGGGATAGAGTTATCGATAATTCTCTGTGCTTTTTTACGAACTTTTTCGTTATAAATAATTTGTGCAACGCCAGACCATTGATGTGAAAAAGGAATACCTGCTTTACTTAGGTTGTCATAAGTGCGATGAGCAAATAAAAACGCGGTTGTAAAAAATTGTTCTAGTTCATCGGATTTGCCATTGAGTAAAGGATATAACACACCTTGTCGATTACCTGAGGCATTAGTTGCAGGTTGTCCATCTTCACAATACAAGGTGACATTGGCACCTCTTCTTAGGCAGGAAAGCGCGGCAAATGTGCTGGCAATGCCACCGCCTATAATTGCAATGTTCTGTGCTTTGGTTGCACTTGGTCTTGCATAGTAAGGGAGAAATTCAGGAGAGGGAGGATGTGGAAAAACACCTGTCAGCATCTCTCTTTTTTGGCCAAATCCTTTGATTTTATTTATCTCAAAACCAACACTTTGCAAACCTCGCTTGACAATCCCAGCAGCGGTAAACGTTGCAAATGTACCGTTTTCTCGCATTGAATCAGCCATCGATTGAAAGAGAGTTTCGCTCCACATTTGTGGGTTTTTAGAAGGAGCAAAACCATCTAAGAACCATGCATCCACTTTATTATGTAGTGCTTGGCGAGTTTGGGGTAACAAGATATTGATATCACCAAACCATAAATCCAGTGTAATTGCCCCATCAGCAAGAATAATGCGATGGCAACCCGCAATGGCTAATGGCCATTGAGCACAAAGCGATTGTGAATATTTTTCGAGTTCAGGCCAATGGCAGTGTGCCGATTGTAAGTCACTTTTTGTAAGAGGGAATTTCTCGAAACTAACATAATGAAGACGTTTTAAACGAGAGTCAGGGGATGTTTGCCTAAATTGCTCGAAAGCTTGCCACAGTGTTAAAAAATTAAGCCCAGTACCAAATCCTGTTTCTGCGATAACACATTCAGAGCGTACATGTGTACCAAAACGTGATGGAAAATGATTTCCATGTAAGAACACATGTCGAGTTTCTTCTAGACCGTCTTGGTTTGAAAAGTAAATATCGCCAAATTGTTCAGAGATAGGCGTACCAAGTTCATTCCAACTTAAAGACGCAGTATTTATCGGGCTATTATTCACGGAACTGCCTGTATTTCTCGAAAAAATTAACTAATATCTTAGCGCCGTTAGGTTGCTTGTGCCAGCCTTAAAGGGGAAAGTGTTTTATCAGCTTATCTGTATTTTTGTAAAAAAGATCCTGATCGGACTTGTTCGGCGTACAACTGTACGCTAAAGTGCTACTCAGAAATCCCGCAGCTACAACTATTATTGTAAAGAGGTATGAATGAAGCGCGCAGTGATCACGGGTCTGGGTATTGTTTCGAGCATTGGTAATAACCAGAAAGAAGTGCTGGATTCTTTAAAAGAAGGTCGTTCCGGGATAACTTTCTCAGAAGAATTTAAAGAGATGGGGCTTCGTAGCCACATTTGGGGCAACGTTAAGCTTGATACTGAAGGTCTTATTGACCGTAAAATCCGCCGTTTTATGAGCGACGCATCGGTTTATGCCTATTTATCTATGCAAGAGGCGATAGCTGATTCAGGTCTGACTGAAGACCAAGTTTCTAATATTCGTTCTGGCTTAGTCGTTGGTTCTGGTGGCGGTTCTCCACGTAACCAAGTCCAAGGTTCTGATGGCATGAGAGCAAAAGGTCTACGTGGCGTAGGTCCTTATATGGTAACTCGTGCAATGGCATCAGGTGTTTCAGCTTGTTTAGCAACACCGTTCAAAATTAAAGGCGTTAACTATTCAATCAGTTCTGCTTGTTCAACATCGGCACACTGTATTGGTCACGCCGTTGAGCTCATCCAGTTAGGCAAACAAGATGTTGTATTTGCTGGTGGTGGTGAAGAGCTAAGTTGGGAAATGACCTGCGAATTTGACGCAATGGGTGCACTCTCAACTAAATATAACGAAACTCCAACCAAAGCTTCTCGTACTTACGATAAAAACCGTGATGGTTTTGTTATCGCAGGCGGTGGCGGTATTGTGGTGGTTGAAGAGTTAGAACACGCATTAGCGCGTGGTGCACATATCTATGGCGAAATTGTAGGTTATGGCGCAACGTCTGATGGTGCAGACATGGTTGCTCCTTCAGGTGAAGGTGCTGTACGTTGTATGCAAATGGCAATGCAAGGTATTGATAAGGTTGATTATATCAATACACACGGTACTTCAACACCCGTTGGCGATCTAAAAGAGCTTGAAGCTATCACTGAGGTGTTTGGTTCGCATACACCAGCTATCTCTGCAACAAAAGCAATGACGGGTCACTCATTAGGTGCGGCTGGTGTGCATGAAGCAATTTATAGCTTACTGATGTTAGAACATGGATTTATTGCACCAAGCATCAATATTGAAGAATTAGACGATAAAGCAATGGGTATGAACATCATTACTCAACCAACAGAGCAGAAGCTGGAGACTGTAATGTCAAATAGCTTTGGTTTTGGTGGTACAAATGCTTCATTAGTCATGAGTAAATATAAAAAATAGTTAGATATACTTATATTTTCTTATTAAAAAAAGCAGGCTTCATTTAAATGGAGTCTGCTTTTTTATTTTAAATTCATTATGCAAAATAATTTATTATTCTAATAAAGATATTTTTCGAATAAAAATCATTAAAAAAAGATTATATAAATAACGCTTAAAAATACCCTCCCTAATAGTTACTTGTTTTATTATTCTAATAAAATAGACAATTTTTGTTAATATGTTGTTTACATTGAGAAAATTAAATCAGGTTCATTTTATTTCAATCGTTTAATTTATTTTTACCCAAAGTCATTAAATGTTTTGTTTTATATGGAGTTAGGGGAATGGAAAACTTGAATAAGACAAAAAGAGCGCGAAAAAATTGATCTGGGTTATTTTATTACAAATAAGTAGGAGCTATTTAATATAAAAGTTGGTAATGTTTGCCACGGATACTTGTATTACTTTATATTTTATACTTTGATTTCTTGTGTCAGTTTTATTTATTAAACCTAACATTATGAATGTGACCGGCTAAGAATTTAGCCGGCATTTTTTTATTGTTGTCTTTTTGACATTGACTCACATCTCCTGACGACAATCTGCTTTTTTCTGAGCAGACGGACGTCGGAAATTCAGTGGCGTTCTGAGTTGTTGCACTAAGAGCACGCCAAGTAACACAATACCACCACCCACTAAGTGATAACTATGCATTTCTTCACCAAGAAGCGCGATAGCGATCATTGCAGTAAATAATGGCATTAGGTTCATAAAAATAGAGGTCGTATTTGCACCTAATTTCATCACACCTAAAATCCACAAATAAGGCGCAAGAATAGAAGCCCCGATACCTGCGAAGATAACTAATCCAATATTATCTTTTGTTAACGCAACACTTTCGGCGAGAAAGAAGTTTGGCAATAATAACAGAACACCAAATCCAATTTGCACATAAAGTGATTGCCAGTTAGGTAGGGCAATTGACCAGCGTTTTGTTAATACTCCATAGAGGGCGTATGACGCCGAAGCAATAAACATCATCAGCTCACCATAACCCAAACCTTGGGAAAGCAACTGAGAAGGTTCGCCACGGCTAATTAACCAAACTAAGCCACTAATTGAAAGCACTGTGCCTAAAACAATACCTACTGTAGGTACAACACGTAGAACAAAAATACTAATAATAACGGTTAATAATGGGATGAGAGAATTCAAAATCCCCATAAATGTTGCGCTAACATAATGCGCTGCATAATAAGCCAAACTTTGGTACATCACCATCCCCAATGCACCAAGAATAAACAATTTCCACCAATATTGTTTGACGGTTTTACGATGATGCCAAACTGGCATGATCAAAAAAGGTGTCATAATTAAAAAGGCGAGGAACCAACGATAAAAAGAGATTGCAGCAGGATCGATAACAGACGCGGCTGCTTTATTGACGACTGCATTAATGGACCAGATTAACACCGCTAAAAGCGGAAAAATTGCGTTTTTCATTGTTCTCACATCTATTTTTAAACCAGGTGGCTATTGTAAGCCTGTCTGATTAGATATATATAATGAAAACCAGACAACTGATAAGCCAATAAAGACAACATGACAAGAGAACAATATAAAGATGACAATTGAACAACAAAAAATGCAATGGTTATTGTCTGATCCTGATACGGTTCGATTCCGTGACGAGCAACTATTAGCTGAAACAGAGTTTGTTTATCATCAACATGATTTTGGTCAGCTGCTTTATGTCATTTCCGGTGTCATGGACTTAGAAGCAGGGGGACAGCGATTTTTAGCACCACCAGAGTTTAGTGTGTGGATCCCAAAAAATGTAGGGCATGCCAGTTACAATAAAAAAACACTCTCTTTTAAGGTGCTAGATATCGCGCCAAATTGGTGTGAAGGACTATTAGATAAACCTTGTTTGATTCAATTGAGTGCTATTTTTTCAACCATATTTTCTGATTTCTTCCATCGTGGTGTGTGTAAACCACAAACAGAAGAAGATTTTCGCTTAGCCCAAGTACTGATTGATCAACTTAAAGCATCACCAATACATCATACTTATTTACCTTCCTCTAAAGATAAATTACTTGCCCCTATACTTTCTGTATTAGAGCAAAATCCGGCAGATAATACCTCGTTAGAAGAATGGGCTAAAAAACGTTATACCTCAGAAAGAACACTTTCTCGTCGTTGCCAACAGGAATTAGGTATGTCTTTTAGCGAATGGCGTAAGCGCCTACGCTTTTTACATGCAATTTCTTTATTAGAGCAAGGGAAAAGCGTGAATGAAATTGCATTTGATGTGGGATATAGCTCTTCATCTTCATTTATTGCGATGTTTCAACAATTTGCTGGCACAACACCGGAACGTTTTCGTCGATTACCCAATTGTTAAACCTTCTTTTCATATATTTACTTAAAATCTAGGCAGATTTTACTGTCAATAATAGGCTTTGCTGTGAATAAGTGGCAAAATAGACCGCTTAATTTTGTTTTTCGATTGATTGCTTACACACATAAATACCAAATCAGTGAGATAACACCGTGAAAATTCTGGTTGATGAAAATATGCCTTATGCGGAACAACTTTTCCGCCAATTAGGTGAGGTAAAAGCTGTTTCTGGTCGCCCATTACCTACTGATGAGCTTAATGATTCTGATGCCTTAATGGTGAGATCAATTACTAAAGTCAATGAATCTTTATTATCAGGCAAGCCAGTGAAATTTGTTGGAACTGCGACTGCGGGTTTCGATCATGTCGATATTGCATGGTTAGAACAACAACAAATTGGTTTTTCATCTGCCCCAGGTTGCAATGCTATCGCGGTTGTTGAATATGTATTTTCTGCACTGATGATGCTAGCAGAGCAAGATAGCTTTCAACTAACCGATAAAGTTGTCGGTATTGTTGGTGTGGGAAATGTGGGTGGTCGATTAGCAACACGCCTTCGTGCATTAGGTGTCAATGTTTTACTTTGTGATCCACCAAGAGCGGATAATGGTGATGATGAAGAATTTCATCCATTGGAAACATTGTTAGAAAAAGCAGATATTCTAACTTTCCATACACCTCTCAATAAATCAGGCCCATACAAAAGTTATCATTTAATTAATGAGAGCAATCTCGAAAAATTACCTGAAGGACGCATTTTAATTAATGCGAGCCGTGGCGAGGTTGTTGATAATCAAGCATTATTATCTGTACTTGAGAACGGTAAATCCTTACGCGTTGTATTGGATGTTTGGGAGCCAGAGCCAGATCTTTCTATTGAGTTATTAAATAAAGTTGATATCGCAACACCACATATTGCAGGTTATACCTTAGAAGGTAAGGCGCGCGGTACAACGCAGGTTTTCGAAGCTTATTGTGATTTTATTGGTCAGCCCCAAACAGTTGAATTATCAACGTTGTTGCCTGCGCCTACTATTTCCACCATTTGTGTGCAAGGCGAGTTAACACAAACACTTTTAAAACAACTTATTCATCTTGTTTATGATGTGCGTCGTGATGATGCTCCATTACGAAAAGTGGCGGGAATAAAAGGGGAGTTTGATAAATTACGCAAATTTTACCCTGTACGTCGTGAGTGGTCTTCACTACACGTCATTTGTGACAATCAAACCACCGTTGACACATTAAATGCAATTGGCTTTAGTGCTACATATAAAAGTGCTACACACAAATAAAGCAAAATATTATTTTAAAAATTTTATGGTATTGGAGGATATCTTATGGGAGAAGGTTGGAATATTGCAGTTGTTGGTGCAACAGGCGCTGTTGGCGAAGCGATTTTAGAACTGCTACAAGAGCGAGAATTTCCCATTGGTGAATTAACTGCAATCGCAAGTGAAGATAGCATTGGGAAATCAGTGCGTGTAAACAGCAAAAGTGTTGCGGTTCAAGGTATTCACAATATCGAGTGGGCTGATATTCAATTAGCTTTCTTTGCCGCACCGACAGAAATCAGTGCGCAGTATGCACAACAAGCGGCTGATGCTGGCTGTATTGTCATTGATTGCAGTGGCATCTTTGCAATGGATTGGGATGTGCCATTGGTTGTTCCGGGCGTGAACAGTGCAATGCTTGCGGAATACCGTACTCGTAATATTGTTTCAATTGCAGATAGCATGGTGAGCCAATTATTACGTGCCATTAATCCATTAACAGAATCTGCGGGATTAACGCGCCTCAGCGTGACAAACTTAATGTCCGTTTCTCGTTTTGGAAAACAAGCCGTCGATGAACTGGCTGGGCAAAGTGCTCGTTTACTTAACGGTATTCCTCCTGAATTAGGTCGTTTTAATAAACAGTTAGCATTTAATATTTTACCTTTAATGGTTGATGACGAAGGCTCTATACAAGAAGAGCGCCGTATGGTTGACCAAATTCGTAAAGTTTTACAAGATGAAGGCTTGCCAATCTCCGTTACTACGCTGCAAGCGCCTGTTTTCTATGGTAATGCACAGTCGGTTCAATTAGAAACCTCACGCCCGATGGGTAGTGATGAAGCGCGTGAAACATTACAAGAAAATGAAGATCTTAATATCAGTGATGAAAATGATTTTCCAACTCAAGTCACCGATGCATCTGGTAATGTGAGCTTAAATTTAGGTTGTTTCCGTAATGATTATGGTATGCCAGAAGCTTTACAATTCTGGTCAGTCGCAGATAACGTGCGCTTTGGTGGGGCATTAATGGCTGTCGAAGTTGCAGAGCAATTAATGCAGGAGCAGTTTTACTAATGAATGCGCAAGTGAGTGCTGAAGTAACAGAACAATCCTTGACTGAGTCAGTGGTTATTTCTGAAAGCACAACAATCAAAATTGCTCTAGGCGTTGAATATGATGGTAGCCGTTATTATGGCTGGCAACGCCAAAATGAAGTGCGCAGTGTACAAGAAAGGTTAGAAAAAGCACTTTCACAAGTGGCTAATGAACCTATATCTGTGTTTTGTGCGGGAAGAACTGACGCTGGAGTACATGCAACGGGGCAAGTTGTTCATTTTGAAACAACCGCGCACCGTAAAGATCCCGCTTGGACAATGGGCGTTAACACTCATTTACCTGCGGATATCGCAATACGTTGGGTAAAAACAGTTTCTGATGATTTTCATGCTCGCTTTAGTGCAACGGCAAGACGTTATCGCTATGTGATTTTTAATCATCGTTATCGTCCCGCTATCTTGTCATCTGGCGTGACGCATTTTCATTATCCTTTAGACGCTGAACGTATGCATCAAGCAGCGCAATGTTTACTGGGTGAAAATGATTTTACCTCTTTTAGGGCTGTCCAATGCCAATCGCGAACGCCGTGGCGTAACGTTATGCATGTCAATGTTTCTCGATATGGTGACTATGTTGTTGTGGATATTAAAGCGAATGCTTTTGTTCATCATATGGTGAGAAATATTGTTGGCAGCCTTTTAGAAATAGGGTGTGGCAATCAGGATATTACTTGGATGGCTGAATTATTAGCCTTAAAAGACAGAACCAAAGCCGCAGCAACAGCTAAAGCGAATGGATTGTATTTGGTCTCTGTGGATTATCCTGATCATTTTGAATTACCAAAACCTGCAATGGGCCCACTATTTTTAGCGGATAACCCTATTGAGATATCTCAATCATAAAGACACCCAGTTTTCTGAGGATTTATGGAAATATTAACGCAATTTGTTGATTTAATTAAATTTCTAATTGATTTCATTTTACATATTGATGCGCATTTAGCAGAGCTTGTTGCGCAATATGGTACATGGGTCTATGCCATTTTGTTTCTGATTATTTTTTGTGAAACAGGGCTTGTGGTAACGCCTTTCTTACCCGGAGACTCCTTATTATTTGTTGCAGGTGCTTTAGCTTCATTAGAAACCAATGATGTGAATGTTCATATTATTGTTTTACTGTTACTTTGTGCCGCCATTTTAGGTGATGCCGTTAACTATTCTATTGGGCGACTTTTTGGTGAAAAACTATTTAGTAAGCCTGATTCAAAGATTTTCCGTCGTGAATATCTAGATAAAACTCATGCTTTTTATGAAAAGCATGGTGGTAAAGCGATAATTTTGGCAAGATTCGTGCCGATTATCCGAACTTTTGCGCCATTCGTTGCAGGAATGGGTAAAATGTCATATCGTCATTTTGCCTTTTATAATGTTACTGGGGCAATTGTATGGGTACTGCTATTTACTTATGCAGGATACTTTTTTGGTGACTTAGATATAGTTCAAAAGAACTTAAAATTGCTAATTGTTGCCATTATTGTTATTTCTATTTTACCGGGCGTTATTGAGATCCTACGCCACCGCAGAGCGAGTGCAAAAGCAAAGAAAGAAAGTGATAACAAAGAGGTTTGAGCAGTTATCATAAGTTTTTGCCGTAGAATAGCCATAATAAAGAGATGCGCTGAAATTCAGTAAGCGGTATCATCATAAACTTTGCTAACCACACAGCCAGTGCATTGTGGTTGATACGCTAACAATAATTTTACTGGCGAAGGTCAGATTCAGACGAAAAGGTCCATTAATGAGCTGGATTGAAAAAATTCTAAACAAAAGCACTATCACAAGTTCACGTAAAGCCAATATCCCTGAAGGGGTTTGGACTAAATGTGACAGCTGTGGGCAGGTACTCTATCGCGCAGAATTAGAGCGCAATTTAGAGGTTTGCCCTAAATGTGATCACCATATGCGCATTTCAGCGCGCCGTCGCCTTGAGACTTTCCTTGATACAGGAAGCACAACAGAATTAGGTAGCGAATTAGAACCTAAAGATATTCTGAAATTCCGCGACTCTAAAAAATACAAAGACAGAATCAGCGCTGCTCAAAAACAAACGCAAGAAAAAGATGCATTAATCGTGATGAAAGGAACGCTGAAAAAGATGCCTGTTGTTGCAGCATCCTTTGAATTTGCGTTTATGGGCGGTTCAATGGCTTCTGTTGTAGGTGCGCGTTTTGTTCGTGCTGTTGAACAAGCATTAGAAGATAACTGCCCATTAGTTTGCTTCTCTGCAAGTGGTGGTGCGCGTATGCAAGAAGCGCTGATGTCATTAATGCAAATGGCAAAAACCAGTGCGGCATTAGCAAAAATGCAAGAACGTGGTTTGCCTTATATTTCAGTAATGACTGACCCTACAATGGGCGGTGTTTCTGCAAGTTTAGCGATGTTAGGTGATATCAACGTTGCTGAACCTAAAGCACTGATTGGTTTTGCAGGTCCTCGCGTTATTGAACAAACAGTACGTGAAAAACTACCTGCTGGTTTCCAACGCAGTGAGTTCCTGTTAGAAAAAGGGGCGATCGATATGATTGTTCGTCGTCCTGAAATGCGTGATGAGCTGGCTGAATTACTGGCTAAGCTGACTCAGTATGATTTAGTTGAAGATGAAAATGAAGATGAAATCATCAGTGAAGAAATGATTGCTGATGAAATTGAATCTACAGACAACGAGCCAGAAATTAACATCGAAACGAATAAAAAAGAAGATGTCTAATATCATAACTGCTCCTAAAGCCACATCGCCTTTGTCGGTGTGGCTTTCTTATCTTGAACATTTGCACTCCAGCGCCATTGATATGGGGTTAGAGCGAGTAGGCAAGGTAGGAAAAATATTAAATGTGTTACGTCCTGCACCTAAGGTAATTACTGTCTCAGGTACAAATGGGAAAGGCACAACCTGTCATATGCTAGAGTCAATCTTGATGGCATCAGGATTGAAAGTCGGCGTTTATAGCTCCCCTCATCTTGTTCGTTATACAGAACGTGTTCGTATTCAAGGCAAAGAACTGTCTGAAGATGCTTTTTGTGAAGTTTTTGCAGAAATTGAACAAGCTAGAGGCGATATCTCGCTGACCTTTTTTGAATATGGCACTCTGGCTGCGCTGAAGTTATTTCAACAAGCACAACTTGATGTTGTTATTCTTGAAGTAGGATTAGGCGGTCGATTAGATGCGACGAATATCGTTGATGCAGATATTGCTGCTATCACAAGTATTGCACTCGATCATACTGATTGGTTAGGTGCAGATAGAGAGCATATTGGTCACGAGAAAGCAGGTATTTTCCGCACTAATCACTACGCGGTTGTGGGTGAGCCAGATATGCCTCATTCTATTGCTGAAGTTGCCAATGAAAAACAGGCTAAGCTTTTCCGTCGAGGAACGGATTGGTCTTTTGTTATTGAAGGTGATCATTGGCATTGGCGTTGTGCTGATTGTGAATTTGATGCGTTGCCGATCCCTAATATTCCATTAGCTAATGCGGCGACAGCGATGGGTGTTATTCGTTGCTTGCTCAAGTCTGATGATAAAGTCAGCCAAGCAATAACACAGCAAAGTATTGTTGAAGGTATGTCTCGCGCGCAATTACCGGGTCGTTTTCAGGTAATTTCTCAACATCCTTTGGTTATCTTTGATGTGGCTCATAATCCTCATGCAGCAGGATATTTAGCGGAAAAATTATCACAATTACCACAAAAATCTGATACTCAGGTGCGTATTGTGGTTGGTATGCTGGGTGATAAAGATATTGCAGGAACATTAGCGTGCTTAACACCATTGGCTGATAGTTGGTATGTTGCTCCACTTAATGAGTTTCGTGGTGCTTCTGCGGATGTATTAGCTCAACATCTTGAAAAACCAATGGTATTTGATAGTGTTGAAAATGCATGGCAACAAGCAATGTCTGATGCTGCTCCTAACGATATTGTTGTGGTTTGTGGCTCATTTCATACTGTCGCGCATGTGATGGAACTTTTGGAAAAGGAGAGTGTGGGTGGCAAGTAAATTTCAAAATCGCTTAGTCGGTGCCGTTGTATTGGTGGCAGTAGGGGTTATTTTTTTACCTGCACTGCTTGACGGCGATAAGAAATATAACGAAGACCAGTTCGCCTCTATTCCTTTAGTACCCAAACCCGGTGATGAGCAAGAAATAGAATCTATCGCTCCGATAGAGCAAACTTCAGTGCCTTCTACTCCGTCAGAAGGCGCGTCTGAAGGTATGCTTTCTGAAGCAGTGACAGGTGTTGAGCAACCTACTGTTACAACACCTGAACCACCAGCTGTTGTACCTGTTACACCACCGGTACAACCACCACAACAGCCAACACAACAGCCAACACCTACACCAGAGCCTCCTGCTGTGGTTACGCCGCCAGTACAACCACCAGCGCCACCGGTGCAAGAAACTAAGCCACCGAAAGGCGAGGCTTGGGTTGTTCAATTAGGTGCGTTGAAAAATGCGGCGAAGGTAGAAGAAATTATTGCGAAAATGCATTTCTCAGGTTATCCGGTATACACCGTACCTGCCCGCCCAGTTGCAGGGCAAGTGACTCGAATTTATATCGGGCCTAGTGCCTCTAAGTCAGAATTACAGGCGATTTTGCCTCATTTAAAAGAGCTTACAGGCTTACAAGGTGAGGTAAGGGCATATAAGCCTTAATTTTTTCTAAACGAGTCATCAGATGAGTGATGTAACAAAGCGTTAACTTATTGCGGCGATTATGATTTTTCATATCGCCGTAAATTATTTTGAAATTAGCGAAAATTAGCATTACGCAAACGTTTTCGTTTTCTGTTAGAATGCTTCCGTATTAATGCGGAGCATCATTATTGGATAAAGAATTTATGGTCTGGATAGATTACGCCATCATTGCCATTATTGGTTTTTCCGCATTAGTCAGCCTGATCCGTGGCTTTGTTCGTGAAGCATTGTCACTCATCACCTGGGGTTGTGGTTTCTTTGTTGCTAGTCAGTTTTATCCTTATCTTGCCGTCTATTTTACCCGGTTTGAAGATGAGCTGGTTCGTAACGGGATTGCAATAGTCACGTTATTTATTGCGACACTAATTGTCGGTGCTGTTGTGAATTATGTGATTAGCTCTCTTGTTCAACGCACAGGGTTATCAGGTACAGATCGTGTATTGGGGGTCTGTTTCGGGGCTTTAAGAGGCGTGCTGATAGTTTCAGCATTACTTTTTGTTTTAGGCGCATTTACGCCTATGGCAGATAGCGCTGATTGGCAACGTTCTGAGCTTATTCCTCAATTCAACCATATTATTAGGTGGTTCTTTGACTACCTGCAAAATGCGTCAAGTTTCGTGTCGGAGAGAATATAACCTCTCCGTCTGGCTGATGAGGATCTATTCATGTGCGGTATTGTCGGTATCGCTGGAGCTAATCCAGTAAACCAATCAATTTATGATGCGTTAACGGTGTTACAACACCGAGGTCAAGATGCAGCAGGCATTGCAACGATAGACGGTAACAACGGTTTCCGTCTTCGCAAGGCTAACGGACTGGTTAAAGATGTGTTCGAAACCCGTCATATGTTGCGTTTAAAAGGTACTATCGGGATAGGGCATGTCCGTTATCCAACAGCGGGTAGTTCTAGTGCATCAGAAGCGCAGCCTTTTTATGTGAATTCACCTTTTGGTATTACGTTGGCGCATAATGGTAATTTAACCAATGCGCATTTGTTACGTCGCCAATTATTTGAAACAGCGCGTCGCCATATCAATACCACCTCTGATTCTGAAATTCTGCTTAATGTATTGGCATATGAATTAGACCGTTTTGACCATTTCCCTCTTGAACCTGATAATATTTTTGCAGCCGTTGCGGCAATGCATAAAAAACTCCGCGGTGCTTATGCTTGTGTTGCTTTGATCATCGGTCATGGTTTATTGGCTTTTCGTGATCCCTTTGGTATTCGTCCTTTAGTATTAGGTAAACGTACCTTAGAAGATGGCCGCCATGAATATATGGTCGCATCTGAAAGTGTTGCACTTGATACTTTAGGTTTTGAATTCTTACGTGATGTTGCACCGGGTGAAGCCGTTTATATCACAGAGCAAGGGCAACTCTTTACTCGCCAATGTGCTGAAAATCCGCAATTAATGCCTTGTTTATTTGAGTATGTTTACTTTGCTCGCCCCGATTCCTTTATCGATAAAATTTCGGTTTATAATGCACGTTTACGCATGGGGCAGAAATTAGGCGCTAAAATTGCGAAAGAGTGGGATGATTTACACATTGATGTTGTGATCCCAATTCCTGAAACATCTTGTGATATTGCCTTAGAAATTGCGCATATTCTCAATAAACCTTATCGCCAAGGCTTTGTAAAAAATCGCTATGTTGGCCGTACTTTTATTATGCCGGGTCAGCAAGAGCGTCGTAAGTCAGTTAGACGTAAACTGAATGCAAATCGCGCAGAGTTTCGTGATAAAAATGTTCTGTTGATTGATGACTCTATTGTACGTGGCACAACATCAGAACAAATCGTCGAGCTTGCAAGAGAAGCAGGTGCGAAGAAAGTCTATTTTGCATCAGCGGCACCAGAAGTTCGCTTCCCTAATGTGTATGGTATTGATATGCCAAATGCCAATGAGCTTATTGCTCATGGGCGTGAAGTGGATGAAATTCGTAAATTAATTGGTGCTGATGGGCTTATTTTCCAAGATCTCACTGATTTAATTGCCGCAGTACAAGAAGAGAATCCTGATATTAATCAGTTTGAATGTTCTGTATTTGACGGTGTTTATATTACGAAAGATATCGACCAAGATTATTTAGATTACTTAGAAAATCTACGTCGTGATGATGAACATAAAATTCGTGATCAGAATGAAATAGAAAATTTGGAAATCTATAACGAAGGCTAATTTTTCGGTAAGATATCCCCCTTATAAAGCGTCGATGCCAGCGTGTTCTGCATCGACGCTTGTTTTTTGAGGGTTAATCATCATAATGATTAACAAAGGTATATATTCTGAGGATCATAATGAAAAAGCTGATAGTTGGGCTAACAGGTGCCAGTGGTGCAATTTACGGTATACGTTTATTAGAGATACTAAAATCAGTGCCATCAGTTGAAACACATTTAGTGATTAGCCAAGCTGCACGCCGTACTATTTCATTAGAAACCGATTATTCGCTAAAAGATATTCATGCTTTAGCGGATGTGATTTATGATGATCGCGATATTGGCGCATCTATCTCTTCAGGATCGTTTCGCGTCAATGGAATGGTTATATTACCTTGCTCAATCAAAAGCCTGTCAGGCATTGTTCATAGCTATACAGATACCTTAGTGACTCGCGCTGCGGATGTGGTATTAAAAGAAGGGCGTAAGTTGGTGTTATGTGTGCGTGAAACACCACTGCATTTAGGCCATTTGCGATTAATGACACAAGCTTCCGAGTTAGGTGCAGTGATTATGCCACCTGTACCGGCATTCTATTTTCAGCCTAAAACCATCGATGATATTGTCAATCAAACCGTTAATCGTGTACTCGATCAGTTTGAGATTGATTTGCCTGATGATTTGTTTGAAAGGTGGAGTGGGGATAAGCCTGCTCGCTAAGTATACTCGTCATACTCTTACTCGTCATACTTCAAGCGTTCATTAGCACTAGTCACATACTATTGTATGCTCCTAGCGACTCATTTACTTGTCGCCTAGCTACACCTTGAATTATTTAGAGTATCGACTCGTTATGCTTCAAGCTGTAGCTCTTGGATTATTTAGAGTATCTATTAGGTAGAATATTTATTCGTACTAGTCACATCGAATTATTGAAAATAGAAAAAGAGATTATTTTCCTGTGGTAATAATATCTTTTAATGCCTCTTCTAAATGTGGGTAGCGAAATTCAAAACCAGCATTAAGTAATTTTTCAGGAATGGCTTGTTGCCCACCTAACACTAATGTGGCGCTTTCTCCCATCACTAAACGTAATATGCTTTCGGGTACCGTCATTAAAGCTGGGCGATTGAAGGCTTTTCCTAATAGGCGAGTAAACTCTTTATTTTGTACAGGCTCAGGCGCTGTTAAGTTAAAAGCGCCTTTAGCATCTTGGTTTTTAAGCAAGAAAATAATCGCATTGACCATATCATCAATATGGATCCACGGCATATACTGTTTCCCACTTCCCAATTTGCCGCCCAATCCTAACTTAAAGGGTTTGCTCATTTTAGGCAGCGCGCCACCGAGTGTTGAAAGTACAATCCCTGTACGTAACAAGCAAACTCGTGTTAATGGTGTTTGAGCTTCAAGTGCAATACGTTCCCATTTTGCACAAAGCTCATGTGTAAACTCTGGATTTGCTGGCGTCTCTTCAGTGACTCGAGTATCGCCTTGATCACCATAAAATCCCACTGCTGAGCCAGAAATAAAAACAGAAGGGGGAGAGTCGCTGGCTTTCATCAAATCAACCAATTTCTGGGTTAAATGACAACGGCTATTAACGAGTTTCTGCTTTTGAGAAGGTGTCCAACGATTATCAGCAATAGGCTCTCCAGCAAGATTAATAACGGCATCAAACTCATTAAGATTTTGTTTATCGTTGAGTTGAGTCCAACAGGTGATTTCATTACAAAAATGCGAATAGACTTTTTGAGGTGAACGAGAAAGCACCGTAATATCATTATTGGCGAGTGCAAGCTCACAAACTAATGCTTTGCCAATTAATCCTGTACCACCAGTGACAAGTATTTTCATCACAATCCTCCTGATCTGCTTGCTTGATAAAGAATAAATATCATCCTGATATATAAATTGCTTATATTAACCAAAGAGTTTTTTTGTTGCTGGGCGCTGGTTAATGTTGTTTAGCCATTTTTGAATTGCTGGGTAATTTGCTAAATCAATATTGTGGTGGTCATGCAGGCGAGCCCATGTATATGTGGCGATATCTGCAATGCTATACTCTTGTCCACCAAGGTAAGGTGATTGCGCTAATCTTTTCTCTAATACGCTATATAGACGCTGTGTTTCTTCAGTATAACGCTTAATTGCATAAGGGACTTTTTCTGTGGCATAACGAGTGAAGTGATGATTTTGCCCCAACATTGGACCAAATCCACCCACTTGCCAAAACAGCCATTGTAGTTGTGTTGTTTTTTCTCGTAAATTTTGACTAAGCAATTTGCCACTTTTTTCAGCTAGATAGATAAGAATAGCACCTGATTCAAAAATAGAGATAGGTTCACCGCCATCAGTAGGTGAGTTATCTACAATCGCGGGAATTTTATTATTGGGTGAAATTGCTAAAAATTCAGGCTTAAATTGATCGCCTTTACTAATATCAATGCGATGTAACTGATAAGGTATGCCTGTTTCTTCAAGAAAAAGCGTTATTTTTTGGCCATTTGGGGTATCTGCATAATATAAGTCAATCATTAAAAGCTCCAAAATAAAGTAGGCACTAAAGATACAAGATAATCACAGTCTGCCTTCTAACACCATAAAAAGCAAAAAAGCGCAAGATGGATAAAACAAGTCACGTATGATTATTGTAGTGGTGAAAAATAGTGATTTTGGTATATTCAGGATAAAAATTACGATCGTTTAGTATCGGTTAAAAAAGGTTTGTTGAGGATGGAACAAGAAAAGACGGCATTGGTTGAATGGGTTGATATTGTTGATGATAAAAATGAAGTCGTTGCACAAGCAACACGTCAACAAATGCGAGCTGAAAACCTAAGACATAGAGCAACTTATATCGTTGTTCATGATGGAATGGGAA
This sequence comes from Proteus vulgaris, assembly GCF_016647575.1. Classification (GTDB taxonomy): domain Bacteria; phylum Pseudomonadota; class Gammaproteobacteria; order Enterobacterales; family Enterobacteriaceae; genus Proteus; species Proteus mirabilis_B. Next base: position 2,669,231 of record NZ_CP032663.1, on the reverse strand, counting down.
AAATCTTGGCACAGCGTAGAACTGAAACAAAAGATTTTTATCCCGGTTGGTTAGATGCTACTGCGGGTGGTGTAGTTCAACAAGGTGAGAATTTACTTGAAAGTGCGCGTCGCGAAGCAGAAGAAGAATTAGGTATTGCTGGAGTCCCTTTTGCTGAGCATGGTCAATTTTATTATGATGATGAAAGTTGTCGTGTATGGGGAAGTTTATTTAGTTGCGTTTCTCATGGGCCTTTCGCACTGCAAGCAGAAGAAATTGAGGAAGTGTGTTGGTTAACTCCCTCTGAAATTACTGAGCGTTGTGATGAATTCACACCGGATTCATTAAAAGCCCTTTCTCTTTGGTTAACGCGTAACAACAGTACTCGCCTAGAAAGCAGAGAAACAGTAGATTAAGGGGTGCTTTGCCCTAGCTCAAATCGATAAGCATAGTTGATAACGGTATCTTCGAATATAGCGTTATCATCTTCGTCTCTCAAACGCTGTAAAAGTGCTATCAGATGTTTTCCTGCCTCTTTTCCCATTTTGTGATAATCAAAACGAATTGATGTGAGAGAAGGGGATATCTGATCGCTATTTTCAGATCCTTCTAAACAAGCAATAGCCAGATCTTGTGGGATCTTAATTAATCGACGTTGACACTCAAAAATCATACCTAGCGCAATACTTTCATGACTACAAATAACCGCATCTAGTTCTGGTTGGCGTAATAAAATCTCTGTTAATGCTTGTCGCCCGTATGCCATAGAAGCGGGATCGGGCGTGGTGACACTTTGTTCAGCATTTAAATAATTTTTGAGTAATGCTCGTGACCAACCTGTTATTTGCTGGTGGTGCAGGCGTTGCCCTTGTAACGCACCAATATAGCCAATACAACGCTTTCCTTGGGTGACTAAATGGTTTGTTAAATCATATGCAGCTTGCTCATAAGAACAATCAATACTAATTGCTGCCTGTTCATCCGATTGGCTGGCGACACTAACAACAGGCACATTGGCATTACTGATATGTAAAAAATGGGTTGGGCTAAGCTGTGAACCAAAAGCAACCAATGCAGCTGGATTACTTTGCAATAGCATATTAATCACATCGCTGGCTTTATGAGGCTGATGTTCATAGCAACCAACTAAAATTTGATATTGATGGCGATTGAGTATTTGTTGCAAAGACTGCATAAAATCCGCACTGGCTCTATCTGTAAAAGAGGGCAACAGTACCGCAATAATATGGCTTTGTGCCGAAGCTAAAGCCCCTGCTGAGGCATTAGGAATATAGCCAAGCTCTTCTACTGCTTGATTAACTTTTTCTCGTAACTTATCAGAAACTAATTCGGGGGTTCGCAATGCACGAGAGACGGTCATTGATCCGACTCCTGCATGTTTAGCGACATCTTGTAATGTGACGCGACCTGTATTTCGGCGCTTACGTGTTTTGATCATTTGTGATTATGCTGCTTAGCCTATTTTATTAACCGCAGATCCTACCTGAAATCTTCCTATTATGCTGAAACAATACAGTGTCAATTGTTGGCATTTTCTGCAATTAACATTTCATTAAAATGATAGCGCTATCACAATTACGAATGATCTATCTAGATAGCGCTACCATTAATGATTACTATCCTTAATAACGAAGCTCAAAGAGAGTCTTATTGAGGTTATAACTATGCTTAAAACGTTATTAACACCGGATGTGGTGCAAGTGGTTCCAAACGTTAGCGATTGGCGAGAAGCTGTTAAAGTGGCGTGCCAGCCATTAATTGCGAAAGGTTGTATTGAACCTCGTTATATCGATGCGATTTACAAATCACACGAAAAAATCGGGCCATATTATGTATTAGGTCCGGGGATTGCGATGCCTCATGCGCGTCCTGAGGATGGTGTTAATCAACTTTCTCTTGCATTAACCATTGTTGAGCAAGGTGTTGAGTTTGGTGCTGATGAAAACGATCCTGTGAAATTACTGATTGTTTTGGCTGCAACAGATAACGATAGCCATATTAATGCCATTGTGAAATTAGCCGAACTTTTTGATAACGATACAGATATTCAAAAGCTATTTAATGCGAAAAGCAAAGCGGATGTATTAGCCGTTATCAACAACTATTAATGACGATTTAAATTACCAAGGGGAATATCATGAAAATTACTGTTGTGTGTGGAAATGGTTTAGGTAGTAGCTTAATGATGGAAATGAGCATCAAAAGCATTCTAAAAGATCTTGCTGTGAATGCAGAAGTGGATCACGTTGATCTGGGTTCAGCAAAAGGCACACCAAGTGATATCTATGTAGGTACACGCGATATTGCTGAGCAACTTAACTCTCAAGCTGTAAACGGAAGAGTGGTTTCACTGGATAATATGATTGATAAAGTGGCGATGAAAGAGAAGCTTTCTGTCGCATTACGTGAATTAGGCGCGTTATAAGGAGCCTATCATGGACTTTTTCCGCTTTCTAATGAGTGATGTGCTTTCAGAGCCTGCTATTCTAGTTGGTTTGATTGCATTGATTGGCTTAATTGCCCAGAAAAAACCAGTTACAGAATGTATAAAAGGCACCGTAAAAACCATTATGGGTTTTGTGATTTTAGGTGCTGGTGCAGGTCTTGTCATTAACTCACTGGGTGATTTCTCAACGATTTTCCAACATGCATTTGGTATTCAAGGTGTTGTGCCTAATAACGAGGCGATTGTCTCTATTGCACAAAAAAGCTTTGGTAAAGAGATGGCATTAATTATGTTTTTTGCCATGTTGATTAATATCTTAATTGCACGTTTAACGCCGTGGAAATTTATTTTCTTAACCGGTCACCATACATTATTTATGTCAATGATGGTGGCGGTTATTTTGGCAACTGCGGGCTTAGAAGGCACAGTATTAGTTGCGGTAGGTTCATTAGTTGTTGGGATTTCAATGGTATTTTTCCCTGCCATTGCGCATCCTTATATGAAAAAGATTACTGGCTCTGATGATGTTGCATTAGGACACTTCTCAACTATTTCTTATGTCGTTGCGGGTTTTATCGGCAGTAAATTTGGTAATAAAGAGCATTCAACAGAAGAGATGAATGTTCCTAAAAGCTTACTATTTTTACGCGATACACCAGTCGCAATTGCCTTTACTATGGGCATTATTTTTATCATCACATGTTTATTTGCGGGCGATACTTTTGTTCGTGAAGTCAGTGGTGGTAAAAACTGGTTTATGTTCTCGTTAATGCAATCTATAACCTTCGCAGCAGGTGTTTATATTATTCTGCAAGGTGTGCGTATGGTTATTGCTGAGATTGTCCCTGCATTTAAAGGTATTTCAGATAAGTTAGTTCCTAATGCAAAACCAGCGTTAGATTGCCCAGTTGTATTCCCTTATGCACCCAATGCAGTTTTAGTGGGCTTTTTAAGTAGCTTTGCTGCGGGTGTTATCGGCATGTTTATTCTGTATGCCTTAGATTGGACAGTCATAATTCCGGGTGTGGTTCCTCACTTCTTCGTGGGTGCAACAGCTGGGGTATTTGGTAATGCAACAGGTGGACGTCGCGGTGCTATTTTAGGCGCATTCGTTCAAGGTTTATTAATCACATTCTTACCTGTGTTCCTATTACCAGTACTTGGTGATATCGGTATAGCTAACACTACATTTAGTGATGCAGACTTCGGTGTTATCGGTATTCTGTTAGGTATTATTGTTCGTTGATATTTTTGAATTTATTAATTAAAAAAACGCCTTGCTGAGTTAAATCAACAAGGCATTTTTTTTACAAATATTATTATTCAAATAAGTATCAGACTTTTAGCAATGTTTGGATTTTTTTCTATCATCCGTAATAGTTTCAAACTACTGCCTGTCGGAAATCTACGCTTTTGTTCCCATGCTCGAACTAAAGAAGTAGATACACCAAGAGCCGTAGCAAAATCAGTTTGTTTTAATTTCGTCAATTTACGGATTTCTTTCACATCGGGCTCTGTAACAGTAAATACTCGAGAAGGCATGACCTGTTTTTTATGTATTTGTATCGCTTCTTTTAAGCTATCAAACAATTCATTAAAAGAATTATCATCCATATACTGTTTTTGTTCTGTTGTCATAATATGCCTCTAAAGATCAAGATAATCAGCTTATCTAGAATGAATTTATTTGTTAATGATAATTCCATTCTTTTAGTAATAGAGTTAATGCTTTTAGCTTGTTGCATTGTTCTTGGCTTAAGTTATCTTGTTGATTTTTTGGATAAACATAAAGCATATAAATGATCCCATCTTCAGAAATATAGTAGTAGATAACACGTATGCCACCACTCTTTCCTTTGTTTGCTAACCGGCATCGTATTTTTCTGCATCCACCCGATCCAACAATAAGATCACCTCTTAGTGGGTTGGCAATAAGCATATTTTGAAACTCTGCGTATTCATCATCACTTATCAAATTAGTAATACATTTAGTGAAGATATTAGTTTCAATTATCTGCATATCAATCCCTTATTTTACAAACGGTCTGGTACCGTAGTAATACAGGGTGTTACTATAATAGTGATACCCTGTATTACTTTCAAGGAAAATATAACTCAAAAAAAGATTCACTTAAAAGAAAAAATAAATAATTTACAATTAAAACAATAAGTTAATTATTTCTGTAAGTTTTTTAGTGAATAAATAAACGAATTAATTCTAATTAAAACTTGTGAATTAATATGTTTATTTTGTGAATAATAATGCTATCATCCTGAGTGAATATTCACGATGTGTATATTTTCGTACCTAATTAATTATAAAAATAGGTTTAACATCACAATCACTAAGGAAAAAAAGATGTCTTTTGGTATTCGATATCTTGCGTTGTTACCACTTTTTGTTATCACTGCTTGCCAACAACCTGTTAATCACAATCCACCAGCGACTCAAACAGCTCAGGTTCAACCTGCAATTGTGAATAACTCATGGATTGAAATTTCACGTAGCGCGCTCGATTTTAATGTGAAAAAAGTACAATCACTTTTAGGTGATAAATCCTCGCTTTGTGCTGTTTTAAAGGGTGATGCATATGGTCATGATTTATCATTAGTTGCGCCTGTTATGATTGAAAATAATGTGCAATGTATTGGTGTAACGAATAATCAAGAGCTAAAAGAAGTGCGTGATCTAGGATTCCAAGGGCGTTTAATGCGTGTACGTAATGCCACAGAGCAAGAAATGGCTCAGGCGACAAGCTATAACGTGGAAGAATTGATTGGCAACTTAGATATGGCTAAGAAATTAGATGCCATTGCTAAACAACAAAATAAAGTGATCCCTATTCATCTAGCCTTAAATTCAGGTGGAATGTCTCGTAATGGATTAGAAGTGAATAACAATGCGGGGCTTGAAGAGGCGAAGCAAATAGCTCAGTTAGCTAACCTTAAAGTGGTTGGCATTATGTCTCATTATCCTGAAGAAGATGCGGATAAAGTAAGAGAAGATCTCGCTCGTTTTAAACAGCAATCACAAAAGGTATTGGATGTTACTGGACTAAATCGCAAAGATGTCACTCTGCATATGGCAAATACTTTTGCCACAATTACCGTACCTGAATCATGGTTAGATATGGTGCGTGTAGGCGGGATTTTTTATGGTGATACCATCGCAAGTACAGATTACAAACGTGTTATGACTTTTAAATCCAATATTGCCTCAATCAATTATTATCCTAAAGGCAATACTGTTGGGTATGATCGTACTTACACACTAAAACGTGATTCAGTATTAGCTAATATTCCTGTCGGTTATGCAGATGGTTATCGTCGAGTCTTTAGTAATGCAGGGCATGCTTTAATTGGTGGCCAACGTGTGCCTGTTTTAGGTAAAACATCAATGAATACGGTGATTGTTGATATTACCGATCTTAAAAATATCAAATCAGGGGATGAAGTCGTATTCTTTGGTAAGCAAGGTAATGCAGAAATCACTGCTGAAGAGGTTGAAGATATTAGTGGTGCACTGTTTACAGAGATGTCGATTTTGTGGGGTGCAACCAATCAGCGTGTACTCGTGGATTAAAGTAGGGTGCTTGTGATCACCAATCTCAACAACTTTTGAGAGAAATTGTGGGGGAATTTCCCCCACAAAACTATTTATCGCAAGATAAAATAGCTTGAACTACGGTGTCGCCACTACTGATATTAAAAGAACATAATCTTTCATGTTTCAGTAAAGCAAAACACAAAACTGTAATACATACAGTAATCAGCCCTAATAGGGCAAGCTTAGTCATTTCTCTTGACACTCCTTTATAAAGGAGACAGAATCAAGTTGTCTGGTTTTGAGACTGCCTCGGATTTTAGTAAATTAAAATTCGGGGCTTTCGTCTTTTTGGCTCTTGCAAATGCTTGAACCAAAATGATCCAAGCACCCACCAGCATACTAACAGAAACTCACCTCATTCCTATCTTTTTCTGAATAATAAAGACATGAATAAGCAAGTAAAATCAATGTGTTAATTGTTTTTATATTGGATGCTTATATGTGTGATTTTATTTGACACTCCTTTAGAAAGGAGACAGAATCAAGTTGTCGTGTTTTGAGACTGCCTCGGATTTTAGTCAAATAAGAATTCTGTAGAATAAAAAACGCCAAATGAAATTAATCATCTGGCGTTGTTTTATTTGAAGAGAACTTCAATAATTATGCGTTTTCTTGTTGGCTTGCTTGAATTGCTGTCAACGCAACGGTGTAGACGATATCGTCTACTAATGCACCACGAGAAAGGTCATTCACTGGTTTACGCATACCTTGTAACATTGGTCCGATTGAAACCAAGTCAGCTGAACGTTGTACCGCTTTATAGGTGGTATTACCGGTATTCAGATCAGGGAAGATAAACACAGTCGCTTTACCTGCAACTGGTGAGTTTGGTGCTTTAGATTTAGCAACATCAGCCATAACAGCTGCGTCGTATTGTAAAGGACCATCAATCATCAGATCAGGGCGTTTTTCTTGTGCTAAACGTGTTGCTTCACGAACTTTCTCTACATCGCTACCTGCACCAGAGTTACCAGTAGAATAAGAGATCATCGCAACGCGTGGGTCGATACCGAATGCAATTGCAGAGTCTGCAGATTGGATTGCGATTTCAGCCAGTTGCTCTGCGGTTGGATCTGGGTTAATTGCACAGTCACCATAAACATAAACTTGTTCTGGTAACAGCATAAAGAACACAGAAGACACTAATGAGCTACCCGGTGCAGTTTTGATTAACTGTAGTGGTGGACGAATAGTGTTAGCCGTTGTATGAACAGCACCAGAAACCAGGCCATCTACTTCGCCTTTTTCCAGCATTAATGTGCCGAGAACAACGTTATCTTCTAACTGTTCACGAGCAACAACTTCCGTCATACCTTTATTTTTGCGCAGTTCAACTAAGCGAGGTACATAGATTTCACGTACTTCTTTAGGATTGACTAACTCAATACCTGTGCCTAATTCAACACCTTGTGCAGTTGCTACGCGACGAATTTCTTCAGGATCGCCTAACAGTACGCAAGTTGCGATACCACGCTCAGCACAAATTGCTGCTGCTTTAACAGTACGTGGCTCATCACCTTCTGGTAAAACGATACGTTTTTTCGCTTTACGCGCAATTTCTGTTAATTGATAACGGAATGCTGGTGGTGATAAACGGTTAGGGCGTTCAGAGTTAGCAGTCAGTGAATCAATCCATTCTGTATTGATATGTTGAGCAACGTAGTTCTGAATTTTTTCAATACGTTCATGGTCATCAGCAGGCACTTCTAAGCTAAAGCTTTGCAGATTTAAAGAGGTCTGCCAAGTGTTCGCATTAACCATAAAGATTGGTAAGCCAGTTTCGAATGCACGTTCACAAAGTTGTTTGATTGGTGCATCGATTTGGTAACCACCTGTTAGTAGGATTGCACCAATTTCAACGCCATTCATTGCTGCAAGGCACGCTGAAACTAATACATCTGGGCGATCCGCTGAAGTCACTAAAAGTGAACCCGGACGGAAATGCTCTAACATGTGTGGAATACTACGGGCACAGAAAGTCACAGACTTAATACGACGGGTTTCAATATCGCCTTTATTGACGATAGTCGCATTTAAGTGTTTTGCCATATCTGTTGCACGAGTGGCGATTAAATCGAAGTTCCAAGGAATGCAACCCAGTAAAGGTAGTGGGCTGTTTTTTTCGATGGTTTTTAAATCGACATTAGAGATAATCGCTTTACTTGAATCATCAAAGATTTCAGATAAGTCAGGGCGAGTACGACCTTGATCATCAACAGGTGCATTGAGTTTGTTAACAATAACGCCTGTGATGTTTTGGTTTTTTACACCGCCAAATTCAGCACGCGCAAATTCGATACGCTCTTTTAGCTGTTCAACAGTGTTGTTACCTAATGCAGTAACGAAAACAATTTCAGCACCTAATGTTTTTGCAATTTCATAGTTTAATGATTGTGCAAAAGGATGCTTACGCATAGGTACCAGACCTTCGATGAGAATAACTTCTGCATCAGCGGTGTTTTCATGGTATCTAGCAACAATTTCTTCCATCAGAACATCTTTTTGGTTTGAGCTGAGTAGAGACTCAACATAATCCATGTTTAAAGGTTCTGATGATTGAATAGTGGAGTGAGAGCGGATAATCGCTGTTGTCTGATCTAAAGCGCCTTTTACACGAGGTTGTGCAATTGGCTTGAACACGCTAAGGCTAACGCCTTTTTGTTCCATAGAACGGATAACACCCAAGCTGACGCTGGTTAAACCTACGCGTGTATCAGTTGGGACTAGCATAATTGTACGGGACACGGAAACCTCTTTAAATATCGGTTGCTCGTTATGTAAAACAGTACTGCCAGTATGACACTGGCAGTACATCAAAGAACTTAAGCGGTCAGGCGACTTGCGTCCTGAGCGATAACTAACTCTTCGTTAGTTGGGATAACAACAGCAAGACGGCTGTTATCGGTAGTGATAGTGCCTGATTTACCGAAACGTGCATCTAAGTTACGTTGATGATCCACTTCAAAACCTAACAGAGCCAGTTTTTTCAGAGATAATTCACGTACCATTGCTGCGTTTTCACCGATACCACCAGTAAAGATAATAGCATCTAAACGACCTTCCATCAGTGCACAGTAAGAACCGATGTATTTTGCTAAACGATGGCAGTAAACATCCATTGCGCGTTTAGCATCTGCTTTAGTGTCGTAGTTATCTTCAACATAACGGCAGTCACTAGTGACTTCTGTTAAACCTAACAGACCAGATTCTTTAGTCAGCAGTTTGTTGATGTCTTCAACGCTCATACCTAAAGTGTCGTGTAAATGGAACACGATAGCAGGATCGATATCACCACTACGAGTACCCATTACTAAACCTTCTAATGGAGTCAGACCCATAGAAGTATCAACACATTTACCGTTAACAACAGCAGAAACAGAACCACCATTACCTAAGTGGCAAGTGATTACGTTCAGTTCATCAACAGGTTTGTTTAACATTTTAGCGGCTTCACGAGAAACGTAGAAATGGCTAGTTCCGTGAGCACCGTAACGACGGATGCTGTGATCTTTATATAAGCTGTATGGCAGAGCATACAAATAAGCTTCTTCTGGCATTGTTTGATGGAAAGCGGTGTCAAAAACAGCAACCATTTTTTCAATTAAATGAGGGAATGCTTTACGCGCTTCTTCAATACCAATAAGGTGAGCTGGGTTATGCAATGGTGCAAATGGGATAGCTGCTTCAATACCTTTGATAACTTCGTCAGTGATCACGACAGATTTAGTGAATTTCTCGCCACCATGAACAATACGGTGACCGATAGACGCGATTTGTGCAGAAAGTTCTGGTTTTTGAGCCAGAATAGTATTTACGATGAAGTTTAATGCTTCGCTATGAGCAGCACCTGCGCCTAACGCAGCTTCGTGTTTTTGGCCATCCATTTTCCACTTCAGGCGGGCTTCAGGAAGGTTGAAGCATTCAGCTAAACCTGACAGGAATTCTTCACCATTTTCTGGGTTGATAATTGCAAATTTAAGAGAAGAACTACCGCAGTTCAGTACCAGCACCAGCTTACTTGACATGGAATTACCTATTTATCTTGTTGTCGTAGTGTCTTTTATATTATAAAGACGGTGGTTAATAAAACGTCAATCATAAAAGCCTATCGCATTCCTATGATGACATTAATGACGCGCATCATGCTTAAAGTAAAAAACTTGATGCTAATTATAGTTGCCAATCATTAATTGGACGATTTTTATTCACCCATTAGCTTTTCGCGTTAAAATCGGCGAAAAGGGTTGAAAATCACGCCGGCAAACAAAATATAGCGCTTTATTGCCACAAACCTTTAGAATGGGCACAGGATACAGAGTAAAGGCAACAAAGACAAAATATACTTAATTCTACTAAAAGATTTTTATTCTTTATAGATATTTTTTAAAAGTTACAGAAGAAATTGATTGAGGTCATTATGAGCGAACCGACAGTGACTCCCCCCGGCTTTTTTAAGAAGCTTCGTTTGGGTAACGAGTATTTAAAAACCTGGCCGGTTGAAAAGCAGTTAGCACCTGTTTTCCCTGAAAATCGGATTGTCAAAGCCACACGCTTTGGTATTCGCTATATGCCACCTATCGCCATTTTTACAATGACATGGCAAATCGCATTAGGCGGTAATTTGGGACCTGCAATTACGACCGCGCTTTTTGCTTGTAGCTTGCCAATGCAAGGATTATGGTGGTTGGGGAAACGTGCAGCAACGCCACTCCCTGCTACGTTATTACGCTGGTTTTATGAAATTCGTGAGAAATTTGAAGAAGCAGGCATCGCTTTAGCTCCTGTTGAGCAAACACCCACTTACCTTTCTTTAGCTCATTTATTAAAACGTGCTTTTAAGCAACTTGATCGCTCTTTTCTTGATGATGTGTAGAACATTTGTTCTACCTTCTTCGTTTGTCATGATTGTCATCTGAATTACCCCGTTGAGATCAAAAAACGCGTAGTTAACACTACTCAATACTTTTGATTAATGTCATTCTCTCCTCAATGATTTCTTTGGAGAATTAATGATGGAAATGACACACGCACAACGCTTGATCCTCTCTAATCAATATAAAATGATGACTATGATGGATCCTGATAACGCTGAACGTTATCGTCGCTATCAGACAATTATTGAACGCGGGTATGGATTACAATTACGTGAACTTGACCGTGACTTCGATGAAATGTCAGAAGAGACCTGCCGTACCATTATTAACGTCATGGAAATGTACCATGCATTGCAAGTTTCTCGTGATAACTTAAAAGAGCAAGAAATGCCTGATGCTCGCCGTGTCGCATTTATAGGCTTTGATGCAGCGACAGAATCCCGCTATCTTAGCTATGTGCGTTTTATGGTGAATACAGAAGGGCGTTACACGCATTTCGATAGTGGTAGTCATGGTTTTAACTCTCAAACACCAATGTGGGAGAAATACCAAAGAATGCTTAACGTTTGGTTAGCGTGCCCTCGCCAATATCACCTTAGCGCCGTTGAAATTCAGCAAATACTTAATGCGTAATCATTAGCGCACCACTGTAAAGTAAAGGTAGGCATAAATTATGGCGATCACATGTAAAGGCTTTCTGTTTGATCTTGATGGAACATTAGTTGATTCATTACCTGTTGTTGAACATTGTTGGGCGTTATTTGGTGAGCGCGTAGGTGTATCAACACAAGAGATTAATGACTACATCCACGGAAAGCCTGCTATTGAGTCGATTCGCCATTTTATGCCTAATGCAACCGAACAAGAGATAACTGAAACTTTTCGTTGGTTAGAAAAATTAGAATCAACACAAACCGAAGGATTAGCACCACTTCCGGGTGCCATTGAACTGATTAACCGCCTTAATGACTTAAATATTCCTTGGGCAATTGTTACATCAGGCACTGTTCCTATTGCCTCAACGCGCCAATCTGTCACGGGTATTCCTGAACCTAAACATTGGGTTACAGCGGAATGTATTAGTAGAGGTAAACCTAATCCTGAGCCTTATCTTTTAGGTGCCAAGAAATTGGGTTTATTACCACAAGATTGTGTGGTTTTTGAAGATGCAGCTGCGGGTATTTACTCTGGTTTAGATGCAGGATGCCAAGTGGTTGCTGTTCACGCTCCTCTTTCTCTCCCTCGCCGTAATGAGATTCATTTAATTATTGATTCTTTAAACGATATTCAAATCGAGAAGCAAGCTGAAAAAGTGATAATAACGCACAAAAGATAGTCTTTTCTTTGATCATATTAGAAGACTTATTGTTGTAAAAATGGTCTACTTATCAATGTAGTGAATTGATGTCTTAAACTGTTTTCACTTATTGCTGATCGAGGCCATTTTGAATAGCGAATTATTATGGGTTTTAAGCCTGCTATTGATAGCTATTGTCCTTTTTACGACCAACAAAATCCGCATGGATGTGGTCGCTTTACTTGTCATCATCGCATTCGTTCTTAGCGGTACACTTTCATTAAATGAAGCCACGGTAGGATTTAGCGATCCAAACGTATTACTTATTGCTGCTCTTTTTGTTATTGGCGAAGGGTTAGTGAGAACAGGTGTGGCTTATCAAATGGGTGACTGGCTTGTACGTGTTGCGGGTAGCAGTGAAGTTAAAATGCTTGTGCTATTAATGATATGTGTTGCAAGCTTGGGGGCTTTCATGAGCTCAACGGGCGTGGTAGCTATCTTTATCCCTGTTGTGCTGAGCGTTGCTGCTCGGATGAAAACATCACCAGGTCGTTTAATGATGCCGCTAGGTTTTGCGGGCCTTATCAGTGGATTAATGACCTTAGTGGCAACACCGCCTAATATGGTTGTTAACAGTGAATTAGTTAGAGAAGGGTTACCAAGTTTTCAATTTTTCTCCATTACCCCTATTGGTATTGCCGTCTTATTCGCAGGCATTTTATATATGCTGGTGGTACGTCGGTGGCTAGGAAACAACGATAATGGTAAGCAAAAAGAAGCTTATCGCCGTACTTTCCGTGATCTTATTCGTGATTATCAATTAGCAGGACGTGCTCGCCGTTTAGCAATTCGTAAAGGTTCTCCGCTAGTAGGCCATTCACTTGATGAATTACACTTACGTTCTCGTTATGGTGCAAACGTTGTCGGTATTGAACGCTGGAGGCGGTTTCGGCGTGTTATGGTTAGCGCAACCGGTGGCACTGAATTAAGAGAGCGTGATGTTTTATTAGTTGATATGTCAGCCAGTGATGTCGATTTACGTGAGTTTTGCCGTGAACAGATGCTAGAGCCAATGGTGCTACGAGGTGAATATTTTTCTGAACAATCTCGTGACGTAGGGCTTGCTGAAGTATCAATGAATCCTGATTCAGAATTGTTAGGCAAATCATTAAGAGAAATTAAATTTCGTACTCGTTATGGCTTAAACGTCGTTGCTATTCGTCGTGAAGGAAACGCCTTACCGGGGAAAATTGTCGATGAGCCATTACGTCTTGGTGATGTGTTATTGGTGATTGGTGATTGGAAACTTATTCGCGTTTTATCCACTAAACCACGTAATTTTATCGTGTTAAATTTAGCTGCCGAAATTGAAACGGTTGCTCCTGCTTCATCTCAAGCACCTCATGCATTATTTTCGTTAGCATTAATGGTGGCATTAATGGTGACGAATGAAGTCCCTAACTTTATTGCGGCACTTATTGCTTGCTTATTAATGGGTAAATTCCGCTGTATTGATATGGAAAGTGCTTATCGCTCTATTCATTGGCCAAGTATTATTTTAATTGTGGGTATGATGCCTTTTGCTGCTGCATTGCAAAAAACAGGCGGTATCGAACTTATTGTAAATGGCTTAATGGATGTTGCGGGTAGTGCAGGTCCTCAAGTGATGTTGGTATGTTTATTTATACTTTGTGCATCAATTGGGTTGTTTATCTCAAATACGGCAACCGCTGTATTAATGGCACCAATTGCTATTGCGGCCGCAAACCAAATGCATGTATCACCATTACCATTTGCAATGGTGATTGGTGTGGCGGCTTCAGCCGCATTTATGACGCCAGTTTCATCTCCTGTTAATACACTTATCCTTGAACCAGGTGGTTATAAGTTTGCAGACTTTATTAAGATTGGGGTGCCATTTACCATTATTGTGATGTTTATTAGCGTATTCTTGATCCCATTATTATTCCCATTCTAATTATTAATACTTTTGTTTTGCTGAAACGCTGTTTGTTAATTAATAAACAGCGTTTTTTATTTATTGGTTGGTGGTTTTTTATTTGATGTATTATTTATATCTATGTATGTGTGTTTTTTGACATATTGAAACGTATAAAGGAGTAATCTATATCCAATAGATAATTTAGGAATGTTTAAAATGAAAATAGAATCAAATATATCATCTGTAATTAATGCTAAAATTAATATGAATGAAGGTGGAAGTAATAAAAGTACTCTTAAGGGTAATATTTCAAATATAGATAATAAAAATATTTTTATATCACTACCGATAATAGTAAAACCAAATATTAAAATCTATATGATGAAATTAGGTAATAAAAATTTGGAGAGTAGTATTACCAATATATCAAACTTTAAAAATGATAATATTGAGTTTTCAGAAAAATTTATCGCCAGTTTTTTAGCACCTAACTCAGATAAACTAGCTGCTAGTGGACAGAGTAAATTACAGAATATTAACAGAGCAATAAAGGTTGAAATTCCAAAAATAAATGATGAGAAAATGGCTGTTTTATCAAATGAAAAAAAAGATAGTGAAGCGATAAATAGCCAAATGAAAGGTGAGTTAGATAATATAGGAAAAGGTAGTCAAAAGAGTGAAGATAATTCTTTATATAGAAAAGATGGTGCATATAACAAATTGAGTAAAAGATATGATTTAAATAGTAGTAATTTTTCTCCTATTAAAAATCTTATTGATGATAAAAAAATATCAACTGAAGAAAAAGAAAGAGAATTAAAAAAATATTTAGCACGTAATGATTCTGAAATAAAAAAAATGAACAGGTTTGAAAGATTTAAAGATATATTTGGAATGTCAAAAAAAATAAATATACTGCGAAATCAGCAAGACAATGATGCTAAGATTATCTTTTATGGCTTAAGTAACTTACATAATTCTATAGTAAATAAAGATATTTCTTAGAGTGTAAAATTATTTCAGCTTTTTATGTAAGATGAGAGTCAATTGGTATACTCTCATCTTATATAGAATAATATTGCTTACTCACTAATCTCATCCAGCGATAAACTAAATCCCGGTACAAACACCTTTATAAAATAGTCCATCTCAAGGCTATGTCTTTCTGCTAATGTTTTTTCTAAGCGATTTTTGGCTAAATTAAATTCACTATTACCTGCGGCAAGCTCTTCAAGGCATTTTAAGTAAGCACATAAACTATCGGCTTGTTTGACAATAAAGGTTTCTTCCTCACTATGTAACTGCTCATCAATAAGAGGGCGAAAATCGTCTTGTAATTCTTTTGGTAACATTTCTATTAATTTTTGCTGGGCATATTTTTCTATTTTTTTATATTCATGAGCAATTTGTGGATTATGGTACTTAATCGGTGTTGGCATATCACCGGTGATCACTTCACTGGCATCATGATACATCGCTTGTAATGCAATACGCTCAGCATTGACGTTACCATTAAATTTACGATTCTTAATCACCGCTAGGGCATGGGCGACAAAAGCGACTTGTAAACTGTGCTCAGAAACATTTTCTTGGCGAATATTACGCATTAAAGGCCAACGAGTAATGAGTTTTAAGCGAGAAAGGTGGGCAAAAAAGTAACTCATAATATCTCCCAATTGCGTGATTGAAGACATTATTGTGAGTGGATAATAGATGGATGTAAACGTTAATAGAAAAGAAAATAAAAAAACGCAATATAACTGCTTGTTATACTGCGTTTTATTTTAGATGCAGGTAATCTTATTGATGATAACCGACAATAAAGCGACCGAATTTTTGAATTGCCATATCTAAGTCATCTTCACGCGGAAGAGTCACAATACGGAAATGGTCTGGGTATGGCCAGTTAAAGGCAGTACCTTGTACCAGTAATACTTTTTCTTGCAGTAATAAATCGAGGATCATTTTCTGATCGTCTTTAATACTGTAACGATTAAGGTCTATTTTAGGGAACATATACAATGCACCCATAGGTTTAACACAAGAAACACCCGGAATTTGATTAATCAGTTCCCAAGCACGATTGCGTTGCTCATATAAGCGACCACCCGGCAGAATAAATTCACTAATACTTTGATAGCCACCTAATGCAGTTTGAATGGCATGTTGCATAGGAACGTTAGCGCATAAACGCATAGACGCTAACATATTCAAGCCTTCAATATAGCTTTTAGCGTGTTTTTTAGGGCCGTTTAATACCATCCAACCTTGACGGAAACCAGCAACACGATAGGTTTTTGATAAACCATTAAATGTTACGGTTAATAAATCGGGCGCCATTGCAGCGATAGAATGATGTTGAGCATCGTCATACAAAATTTTATCGTAGATTTCGTCAGCGAAGATAATCAGGTCATGTTGACGTGCAATTTCAACGATTTCCATCAGAATGTCTTTGCTATATACCGCACCTGTTGGGTTATTTGGGTTGATAATAACAATACCGCGGGTATTTTTTGTGATTTTACTGCGGATATCATCTAAATCAGGAAACCAACCTTGTTGCTCATCACACATATAATGAACCGCATTTCCTCCTGAAAGAGAAACGGCTGCTGTCCACAATGGGTAATCAGGCGCAGGTACAAGCATTTCATCGCCATTGTTTAATAAAGCTTGCATCGCTTGTACGATTAACTCAGAAACACCATTACCAATATAAATGTCTTCAACAGTGATATCACGCATATCACGGGCTTGATAATGCTGCATGATAGCTTTACGCGCAGAAAACAGTCCTTTGGAGTCACTATAACCCTGAGAGCTTGGTAGATTGCGGATCACATCTACTAAAATTTCATCAGGCGCTTCAAAGCCAAAAGGTGCCGGGTTACCAATATTGAGTTTTAAAACTTTGTTACCTTCTTCTTCCAGACGTTTTGCTTCTTGCAAAACCGGACCTCTAATGTCGTAACAGACATGTTCGAGTTTGTTTGATTTTTTAATCTGATTCATAGCGCGTTTACCTAATAGGGTCTGACTCGTATCTTTTATTGTGATTGTGGCGACTTAGCGACATTTATCGCCGATTGCTATTCATATAGAAAGATACAAATGAAAAGGCTGTCCCAGCAAATAACTGTTCTATCACTCTACTCTTACGTTACAAACTTTTGAAGATGCTAGGTTATTTTTGGTGTAAAAGGTCAGTTTATTCTTAGAATGTTATTTTGATGACTGATTGTATTGCTTATGGTGGATTTATGTTTCAGTTTTGGTGAATAATCTGGATTATTATTCTATTGAAAAGGAGCTTTTTAGTGTGGTGATTAGAAACAAGTTGATGTGATAGAGAGGTAGACGGAATGTTGCATAATCAATTATTGAATAATTTTATCGGATTTGTATTATCTGACTTAATATATTAAATTTTCAAATAATATGGTTAAATCTACTTTATTCTATAGCAATCAATTAGTTTAAGTATAAATTAAATTTAAATCTTAAATTTAGTTTATAGGGGAAGATACTTAAACTCGAATGCATAGTTAAGATAATTTAAATTATTTTCAAAATGTTAAAATTTATGAATGAGAAAGCAATATAGTATGATCTAAGTCTAACTTGTGATGACGGTATACAGTTCTTTCTTGTGAATGCTTGAAATGATAATAAAATTTAATTTGTTACAAAAAGATGCAATTCCTTTCCATCTAGGAGGTGTAAACGATAAGAAACAAATGTAAAGTATTCGGTATGTCTTTGCTCTCCTTTTCAGAGTAGAGTACTGTCTGAATCGGAAGTCTTTTTTAGACTTTTGATATAAAACACCAGGTATATGTAATTTAAAAATCAAAAATAAGTGAAGAATAAACAATGATTAATGCAAATCGTCCGATAATGAATCTCGACCTCGATCTGCTTAGAACGTTTGTAGCTGTAGCAGATTTGAACACTTTTGCAGCAGCCGCTGCTGCTGTATGTCGAACCCAATCTGCTGTGAGTCAGCAGATGCAACGTTTAGAGCAATTGGTGGGTAGAGAGCTGTTCGCCCGTCATGGTCGTAATAAACTTTTAACAGAGCATGGTCTACAACTTTTAGGTTATGCGCGTCAAATTCTGCGTGCGAATGATGATGCAACGGCATCATTAACGTATAGCGATGCAGAAGGGGAGCTACGTATTGGTGCTTCTGATGACTCTGTTGATACTTTATTACCGTTTTTATTAAATCGTATCGCATCAGTGTATCCACGTTTAGCGGTTGATGTACGTATTAAGCGTTCTCAATATATTGAGACAATGCTAGATAATCATGAAATTGATTTAGCATTAACAACAGCTCGTATTGGTCATCACCCACGTACAGCGTTACGTACTGCACCAGTGCTATGGCATTGTGCGCCAGATTTCCAATTACAAATGAATGAGCCGATCCCTTTAGTTGTAATGGATGAAACGAACCCATTCCGTCAATTAGCGATAAACACGTTAGATGACGCAGGAATTCAATGGCGTATTGCTTATGAAGCAGCTTCTTTATCTGCTGTTCGTGCCGCGGTTAATGCAGAAGTGGGTATCACTGCACGTCCACTTGAAATGCAGAATGCTGATTTACGTATTTTAGGCGAAAGCGAAGGATTACCTCGTTTACCTGAAACACAATATTGGTTATATCGTAATTCAGATGAACAAAATGAAGCGGTGTTAACAGTATTCAATGCGATTGAAAACAAGAAAACACCTTATACCGTCACTGCACCTGAAGATATTAGCTCTACTGAACTTGAATAATCACATTAATAATTGTGTGAATTTTTTAGCGTTAAAACACAAAAATTAAAGATTAAAAAAGAGTCAAATAAAACTGGATAGTGATGAATAATGATAAACGGGAATAGATGCAATGAAGTGCATTTATTTCCGTTTTTTTATTGCCTTTTTTTGAAATAGTAACACTATGTTAATAATTATGTTGTTTTATGTATTTATCTTTGTGACATTTCATTCCATAACTACCTTAACTGCTTGTTAAAAAAATGTTTACCTTCCCCCTTGGTTAATCACTTGTAGGATTTGTTAACAAATAAAAAGATTGTCTAGGTTTTAAGAGAATAAAAAAGTAAATCTAAGCGGATATTTGACCTCCTCCACAATATTAGAAAGTTAATTTGTTAAAATTTGGATAAATTTTAAACTGATTAAGTATTTTTTCGACTATTTTGTGAGTTTGATCAAGAAAATAAGGCACATTTGCCTGTGTTGAGTCAGGTTTTTCCTGAGATACTGGTGTAGTAAAATCGAATTATCGGTTAGACTAAGCGTGTTAGCATAAAGTTTGTCGGTTGACTGACACGTTTTAGCATTAGCCAGTAATTGGGTGTTAAAAATGAGTGTTAAATTTGTTAAATCGCGATAGAAAACTGAGTGATTTGTCGCAAAGTTTTCTAAAAAAGAAGAAAGGTATAAATAGACTGTTATTATTTCTTTAATTAGCAAGTCTGTTTAATTCGCCTTTTTTTTCGTAATTAGAAATGTGGTGTAAACCGCCGGATAAGAGTTGGTTAATTGACACCACCTTTGATGAGTAAGCAATGAGTATGTCTACAACCACTGAAGTTATCGCCCATCATTGGGCATTTGCTGTCTTCCTCATAGGCGCATTGGGGTTATGTTCGCTCATGTTGTTGGGTGCCCGCTATTTAGGCGGACGCGCACAGGCAAGGGCAAAGCATGTTCCTTATGAATCTGGTCTTGATTCTGTTGGCAGCGCTCGTCTGCGCATGTCAGCTAAATTCTATTTAGTTGCCATGTTTTTCGTTATTTTCGATGTTGAAGCACTGTTTCTTTATGCCTGGGCTGTTTCCGTTCGTGAAGTTGGCTGGTTAGGCTTTATTGAAGCGTCAGTCTTCATCGCTATTTTATTAGCTGGATTATTCTATTTGGTTCGCATAGGCGCATTAGATTGGACGCCTGTTCGCTCTCGCCGTGAAACTGCGAGTAAAAGCCATGTTCGATTAACCAGCGGCAAACATCCGCAGCAGTAATAAGCGAGGCATTAGAAATGGATTATACGCTCACCCGCATAGATCCGAACGGTGAGAATGACCGTTATCCCCTGCAATCACAGGAAATTGTCAGTGACCCATTAGATGCTCACGTTCATCGCAGCGTGTATATGGGAAAACTGGAACATGCGTTGCATGACGTTGTGAACTGGGGACGGAAAAACTCTTTATGGCCATATAACTTTGGTCTTTCCTGTTGTTACGTTGAAATGGTGACGTCATTTACGGCTGTGCATGACGTGGCTCGTTTTGGTTCAGAAGTATTACGTGCATCACCTCGTCAAGCTGACTTTATGGTGGTTGCGGGTACTTGCTTTACTAAAATGGCACCCGTTATTCAACGTTTATACGACCAGATGCTAGAGCCTAAATGGGTTATCTCTATGGGGGCATGTGCAAACTCTGGTGGTATGTACGACATCTACTCAGTAGTGCAAGGTGTTGATAAGTTCATTCCAGTTGATGTGTATATTCCTGGATGCCCACCACGCCCTGAAGCTTACATGCAAGCACTAATGTTATTACAAGAGTCCATTGGTAAAGAACGTCGCCCATTATCATGGGTTGTCGGCGACCAAGGCGTTTACCGTGCCAATATGCAATCAGAACGAGAAAGAAAACACGGTGAACGTATCGCAGTGAAAAATCTGCGTACTCCTGACGAAATTTAAAGGCTTTTGCCTAAGACGTAACCAGAGCAATGTGTTGCGATCATAGTAACCCTGATCAAAGTTGTGGTGAATAGAAATGACCGATCAGATAGCGCAAAAAGGCGCTCGGCCAGCGTGGGAAACGACCGATCATATTGATGATCAGGTGGTTAATGAACTGCGTCAGAAATTTGGGCCAGATGCGTTTACGTTCCAACCTACTCGTACTGGCATGCCAGTTGTTTGGGTTAAGCGGGAACAACTTATTGAGGTAATGCTATACCTCAAATCTTTACCAAAACCTTATGTCATGCTGTTTGATATGCATGGTTTTGATGAGCGTCTTCGTACGCATCGTCAAGGCTTGCCAGCAGCAGACTTTTCCGTTTTCTATCATCTGATATCAATCGATCGTAATAAAGATATCATGCTGAAAGTCGCGTTAAGTGAAAATGATCTTAATGTTCCGACTATCACATCTATCTTTCCTAACTCGAATTGGTATGAGCGTGAAGTCTGGGATATGTTTGGGATTGTCTTTAATGGGCATCCAAATTTACGCCGTATTATGATGCTTCCTGATTGGGAAGGTCACCCACTGCGTAAAGATTATCCTGCTCGTGCGACAGAGTTCGATCCTTATGTGCTAACAAAGCAGAAACAGGATCTGGAAATGGAATCGCTGACATTCAAACCTGAAGAGTGGGGGATGAAACGCGGTACTGAGAATGAGGACTTTATGTTCTTAAACCTCGGTCCTAACCATCCATCATCTCACGGTGCATTCCGTATTATTCTTCAGCTTGATGGCGAGGAAATCGTCGACTGTGTACCTGATGTGGGTTATCACCATCGTGGTGCTGAAAAAATGGGTGAGCGCCAATCTTGGCACAGCTATATCCCATACACAGACCGAATCGAATACCTCGGCGGATGCGTTAACGAAATGCCTTATGTACTTGCAGTGGAAAAACTTGCCGGTATTGAAGTGCCTGAACGCGTTAAAGTCATTCGTGTCATGCTGTCAGAGCTATTCCGTATTAATAGCCACTTACTGTATATCAGTACTTTTATCCAAGACGTTGGTGCAATGACACCAGTGTTCTTTGCCTTTACTGACCGTCAGAAAGTTTACAACATCGTTGAAGCGATTACTGGATTCCGTATGCACCCTGCATGGTTCCGTATCGGTGGTGTTGCTCATGACTTACCTCGCGGTTGGGAACGCTTATTACGTGAATTCTTAGATTGGATGCCAAAACGTCTAGATTCTTACGTAAAAGCAGCACTGCAAAACAGTATCTTGAAAGGTCGTACTATTGGTGTTGCCTCATATAATGCTAAAGAAGCATTAGATTGGGGTGTGACAGGTGCAGGTCTTCGTTCAACAGGTGTTGAATTTGACGTCCGTAAATGGCGTCCATATTCAGGTTATGAAAACTTTGAATTTGAAATCCCTGTTGCAAGTAATGGTGACTGTTATGACCGCGTAATGCTGAAAGTAGAAGAACTACGCCAAAGCTTACGTATTCTGGAACAGTGCTATAAAAATATGCCAGAAGGGCCATTTAAAGCAGACCATCCACTGACAACGCCTCCACCAAAAGAGCGCACATTACAGCATATCGAAACCATGATTAACCACTTCTTACAGGTTTCATGGGGCCCGGTTATGCCTGCTAATGAATCATTCCAGATGGTTGAAGCCACTAAAGGGATCAACAGCTATTACTTAACCAGTGATGGCAGCACAATGAGCTACCGCACGCGTATTCGTACGCCAAGCTTTGCTCACTTGCAACAAATTCCAGCGGTTATCCGCGGTAGTCTGGTTTCTGACTTGATTGTGTATCTGGGAAGTATTGATTTTGTAATGTCGGATGTGGATCGTTAATCATGCAAAATGAATTAAACCAAAAAGATGATGCAGTGCAGATCGAAATCGTTGATGTCACGCATTCAAAGAAAGCAACGTTTGTTTTAACTGAAGAAGAACGTGCTGAAATTGAACAAGAAAAACATCACTATGAAGATCCGCGTGCAGCCTCTATTGAAGCACTGAAAATTGTGCAAAAGAACCGCGGTTGGGTTGAAGACGGCGCAATTTATGCGATTGCGGATGTTCTTGGGATCCCTGCAAGCGATGTTGAAGGCGTTGCTACGTTCTATAGCCAAATTTTCCGTCAACCCGTTGGCCGTCACATTATTCGTTTTTGTGACAGCGTGGTTTGTCATATTACAGGTTATCAAGGCATTCAGGCAGCAATTGAAAAGCACCTTAATATCATTCCTGGTCAAACTACACCAGATGGTCGCTTTACGTTACTGCCAACCTGCTGTTTAGGTAATTGTGATAAAGGTCCTACCATGATGGTAGATGACGATACTCACAGCTTTGTTAAACCTGAAGAGATTGAAACGTTACTGGAGCAGTATCCATGACAGCAATTTCAGGAGCAAAACCGATTATTCGTAGCGCAGAAACGCACCCGCTAACGTGGCGCTTACGTGATGATCGTCAGCCTGTATGGTTGGATGAATACCGTGCTACAAACGGTTATAAAGCGGCAGAAAAAGCATTAAAAGGTATGTCACCGACGGAAGTGACCACTGAAGTTAAAGATGCTGGCCTAAAAGGTCGTGGTGGTGCTGGATTCTCAACAGGCCTGAAATGGAGCCTGATGCCAAAAGATGAAAGCATGAATATCCGTTACATCCTTTGTAACGCAGATGAAATGGAGCCGGGTACTTATAAAGACCGTCTCTTAATGGAAGAACTTCCACATCTGTTAATTGAAGGGATGATTATCGGCGCTCACGCACTGAAAGCTTACCGTGGTTATATTTTCCTTCGTGGCGAATATATCGAAGCGGCTAAGAATTTACGCCACGCCATTGAGGAAGCAAAAGCAGCAGGCTTTCTTGGTAAAAACATCTTTGGTTCCGGAATTGATTTTGAACTGTTTGTTCACACAGGTGCAGGTCGTTACATTTGTGGTGAAGAAACAGCATTAATCAACTCATTAGAAGGTCGTCGTGCTAACCCGCGCTCTAAACCGCCATTCCCTGCAACATCAGGTGCATGGGGTAAACCAACTTGTGTCAATAACGTTGAAACATTGTGTAACGTGCCAGCGATTATTGAACACGGCAAAGATTGGTATATCGGCTTAAGTGAAGGCAAAAGCCCAGATGCGGGTACTAAATTAATGGGATTCTCGGGGCGCGTGAAATTTCCGGGCTTATGGGAATTGCCATTTGGTACAACAGCGCGTGAGATCCTTGAAGATTACGCAGGCGGTATGCGTGATGGTCTTAAGCTGAAAGCATGGCAACCGGGTGGTGCAGGTACTGACTTCTTAACGGAAGATCACCTCGATCTCCCAATGGATTTTGGCACGATTGCAAAAGCAGGTAGCCGTTTAGGTACTGCACTTGCGATGGCGGTAGATAATGAAATTAATATGGTTTCATTAACCCGTAATTTAGAAGAGTTCTTTGCTCGTGAATCTTGTGGCTGGTGTACACCTTGTCGTGATGGCTTGCCATGGAGTGTCGAAATCTTACGTGCGATAGAAAATGGTAAAGGTCGCCCTGGTGATATCGAAACACTTGAGCATTTATGTCGTTCTTTAAGTCCGGGACACACATTCTGTGCTCACGCACCGGGTGCAGTAGAACCTTTACAAAGCGCCATTAAATATTTCCGTGAAGAATTTGAGGCAGGCATTATTCAAGAAGATTATACCAATGCCAACTTGATCAGAGGTATTCAGCCTAACTTGCTGAAAAGCCGCTGGTAATTTTTCACGACACATTCTAGGTTTAACGCCTGCTGTGCAGGCCTTTGGGAAGCATGCTGACTATGGCTACGATTCATGTAGACGGCAAAGAATATGAAGTTAACGGGGCTGATAACCTGTTAGAAGCCTGTCTTAATTTAGGCTTAGATATTCCTTATTTTTGCTGGCACCCAGCGCTGGGAAGCGTTGGCGCTTGCCGCCAGTGTGCGGTGAAGCAGTATCAAAATGCTGAGGATACCCGCGGTCGTTTAGTGATGTCTTGTATGACACCAGCGACTGATGGCACGTTTATCTCTATTGACGACGAAGAAGCGAAGAAATTTCGTGAAAGCGTTGTTGAATGGTATATGACAAACCATCCTCATGACTGTCCAGTTTGTGAAGAAGGCGGTAACTGCCACCTTCAAGATATGACGGTAATGACAGGTCATACTATGCGTCGCTATCGCTTTACGAAGCGTACACATAGAAACCAAGATCTGGGACCGTTTATTTCTCATGAAATGAACCGTTGTATTGCTTGTTACCGCTGTGTTCGTTACTACAAAGACTATGCCGATGGTACTGATCTTGGCGTCTTTGGTGCACATAACAACGTATTCTTTGGACGCGTTGAAGATGGCACATTAGAGAGCGAATTCTCGGGTAACTTGGTTGAAATTTGTCCAACAGGTGTGTTCACTGATAAAACTCACTCATCACGTTATAACCGTAAGTGGGATATGCAGTTTGCACCAAGTATTTGCCAAGGTTGTAGCATGGGTTGTAACACAAGCCCAGGTGAACGCTATGGTGAATTACGTCGTATTGAAAACCGTTATAACGGGACTGTAAACCGCTATTTCCTCTGTGACCGTGGTCGTTTTGGCTATGGTTATGTGAATTTAGCAAGCAGACCTCGTCAGCCTAAAAAACGTTTAGGCAGTAACTGGTTAGAAATTAATGCTGTTCAAGCAACTCAAGCCGCTGCAGATATGCTGAAGAAAAGCCAGCGTATCGTAGGTATTGGTTCCCCGCGTGCAAGCATTGAAAGT
Organism: Proteus vulgaris; assembly: GCF_016647575.1. Classification (GTDB taxonomy): domain Bacteria; phylum Pseudomonadota; class Gammaproteobacteria; order Enterobacterales; family Enterobacteriaceae; genus Proteus; species Proteus mirabilis_B. The sequence continues at coordinate 2,643,510 of NZ_CP032663.1, read as the reverse complement.
AACTTTGCATTACGTGAAGTTGTTGGTGCTGAAAACTTCTATAGCGGTATCTCTGCATCAGAGCAAAAACGACTGACATTAATGTTAGATATTTTACAAAAAGGTGGCGTTCATACCCCATCTCTACGTGAAATTGAAGATTACGATGCGGTTTTAGTGTTAGGTGAAGATTTAACACAAACCGGTGCTCGTATGGCATTGTCTGTACGTCAAGCCGTGAAAGGTAAAGCGCGTGAAATGGCAGCCGCTCAAAAAGTAGCTGACTGGCAAATTGCTGCGATTATGAATATCGGGCAACGTGCAAAATACCCGCTGTTTGTCACTCATGTTGATGAAACCCGCCTTGATGATGTTGCTGCATGGAGCTACCGCGCACCCGTTGTTGATCAAGCGCGTTTAGGTTTTGCGATTGCCAATAACATTAACGGTGAAGCACCTGCAGTTGATGGCATTGATGAAGCGCTGAATAAACATATCGAGATGGTTGTTCAAGCACTTTCTCAAGCGAAGAAACCATTAATTATCAGTGGTAGTCATGCAGGTAGCGAAGACGTTATCAAAGCAGCTGCTAACATTGCGTTTGCATTAAAAGCAAAAGGTAATGAAGTAGGGCTTTCTTTCGTTGCTGATGATGCAAATAGCATGGGCCTTGCCATGATGAATGCACAACCACTTGATGATGCATTAAAAATGATGCGTAGTGGTCAAGCTAACACGGTTGTTGTAATGGAAAACGATTTATATCGCCATTACGATGCAGACGTGATTGATGATGCGATTGCTAAAGTTGATAACGTTATTGTTATCGACCACCAGCAAACAGACATTATGGCGAAAGCACATCTTGTTCTCCCAGCTTCTTCATTCGCTGAAAGCGATGGAACCATGGTGAGTCAAGAGGGCAGAGCACAGCGTTACTTCCAAGTTTTCGAACCTTCTTTCTATAACAAAGAAGTGGTGATGCATGAAAGCTGGCGTTGGTTGAGTGCTGTTGATTCTCAATGGCATGAAAGAACGTTGGATTGGACACAGTTAGACAGTGTTATTGAGCATTGTGCAACTAGTCTTCCTCAGTTTGCTGGCATTGTTGATGCTGCACCGAATGCATCATTCCGTATTCGTGGACAGAAACTGGCTCGTGAACCGCATCGTTATAGTGGTCGTACTTCTATGTTGGCAAATGTGTCTGTTCATGAACAGCGTCAACCAAAAGATATCGACACGCCATTTGCGTTCTCAATGGAAGGTAATAACAGCCCAACAGCACCTCGTCAGCAAATTCCATTTGCATGGGCACCGGGTTGGAACTCACCTCAAGCATGGAATAAATTCCAAGCAGAAGTGGGTGGCAGCTTACGCTTTGGCGATCCGGGTGTGCGCTTAATCGAATGTGGTGATAATACACTTGGCTACTTCACTGATATTCCTGCGCCATTTAATGCACAGAAAAATCAATGGACTGTCGCACCTTGCTACCGTTTATTTGGTAGTGAAGAGTTATCACAACGCGCTGAAGTTATCCAATCTCGTATGGAAACTGCTTATTTAACATTGAGTGAATCTGATGCACAGGCATTAGCGTTAACTCAAGGTCAGCAAGCGATGTTTACTTACGAAGGCCGTGAATTCACCTTACCTGTGAAAATCAGTGCTCACCTGACTCAAGGTCAAATTGGCTTGCCGTTAGGTATGGCAGGTATTTCTCCATCGCTGGTGGGTGTATCGGTTCGTCAACTGCGGGGTATTGCATAATGAGCTGGTTATCTCCTGAAGTTACAGAGATTTTACTCACCGTTTTAAAAGCCGTCGTGATCTTGCTTGTCGTGGTCACTTGTGGTGCTTTTATGAGTATGGGGGAACGCCGTTTACTGGGTTTATTCCAAAACCGTTATGGGCCTAACCGTGTAGGCTATGCAGGTTCAGCGCAGCTAATTGCGGATATGATCAAAATGTTCTTTAAAGAGGACTGGATCCCGAAATTTGCTGACCGCTTTATCTTCACCATTGCGCCAGTGATTGCGTTTTCATCTTTACTGCTGTCATTTGCAATTGTACCTGTTAGCTCAACATGGGTTGTCGCTGACTTAAACATCGGTATTTTGTTCTTCTTGATGGTTGCCGGTATTGCGGTGTATGCCGTGTTATTTGCAGGCTGGTCAAGTAATAACAAATATTCACTGTTAGGTGCAATGCGTGCATCAGCACAAACCGTAAGTTATGAGGTGTTCTTAGGGCTCTCAATCTTAGGTGTTGTTGCACAAGCGGGCTCTTTCAACCTGACTGACATCGTAAACTCACAAGCAAATGTGTGGAATATCATCCCACAATTCTTTGGCTTTATTACGTTTGCGATTGCAGGGGTTGCTGTTTGTCACCGTCACCCATTTGACCAACCTGAAGCAGAGCAAGAGCTGGCTGATGGTTATCACATTGAATATTCTGGTATGAAATTCGGTTTATTCTTTGTTGGTGAATATATCGGTATCGTTGCGGTATCGGGTCTTATCGTGACGTTATTCTTTGGTGGTTGGCAAGGTCCTTTCTTACCGTCATTCGTTTGGTTTGCACTGAAAACAGGATTCTTCATGATGATGTTTATCCTTATTCGTGCCTCGTTACCGCGTCCGCGTTACGACCAAGTGATGTCTTTCGGTTGGAAAATTTGCTTACCGTTAACGCTTATTAATCTGCTGGTAACTGCTGCAGTGATACTTTACAACGCTCAATAAGGGGTGATTGAACCATGACTTTAAAAGAGTTATTGACTGGTTTCGGCACCCAGGTACGAAGCATTTGGATGATTGGCTTACATGCCTTCGCCAAACGCGAAACACAGATGTACCCGGAAGAACCTGTCAATGTTGCACCACGTTATCGTGGACGTATTGTGTTGACGCGTGATCCCGATGGTGAAGAGCGCTGTGTTGCTTGTAACTTGTGTGCAGCAGTCTGTCCAGTAGGCTGTATTTCATTACAGAAAGCAGAACATGAAGATGGTCGTTGGTATCCGGAATTTTTCCGTATCAACTTTTCTCGTTGTATCTTCTGCGGTTTATGTGAAGAAGCTTGCCCAACAACGGCACTGCAATTAACGCCTGATTTCGAAATGGGTGAGTTTAAGCGTCAGGATCTGGTTTATGAAAAAGACGATCTGTTGATTTCTGGACCCGGCAAATATCCTGAATATAACTTTTACCGTAAAACAGGTATGGCGATTAACGGCAAAGACAAGGGTGATGCGGATGATGAAGCTAAACCTATCGATGTCAAAAGCCTGTTACCGTAAGGAGCGATATTCATGGAATTTGCATTTTACATCGCGGGGCTGATTGCCATCCTTGCAACATTGAGAGTTATCACTCATACCAATCCAGTACACGCATTGTTGTACTTAGTGATTTCATTGATTGCGCTCTCTGTGGTTTTCTTCTCGTTAGGCGCTTATTTTGCTGGTGCATTAGAAATCATCGTTTACGCTGGCGCCATTATGGTGTTGTTCGTTTTCGTGGTGATGATGCTCAACTTAGGTAAATCCGTCGTTGATCAAGAGAAAAAATGGCTACAACCGAAGTTTTGGATTGGGCCGGCACTTTTATCTCTCACTTTACTTGTGGTGTTAGTGTACGCCATCAGTACTGTGACTCACGGCGAAATTGCTGGAGATGTGATTGGCGCGAAAGAGGTCGGTATTAGCTTATTTGGACCTTATATTCTGGCTGTTGAGTTAGCATCTGTTCTTCTATTGTCTGGGTTAATAGTTGCTTATCACATTGGTCGTGATCAGAGCCATGACGATCTCGTCGAAAACGAAAACGCAGGGGAGCAAAAATGATACCTCTTCAACATGGTTTGATCTTGGCTGCGGTACTGTTTGTGTTAGGTTTTACCTGCTTAGTACTTCGCCGCAACCTGTTGTTTATGTTGATCGGACTAGAAATTATGATTAATGCGGCTGCGCTGGCATTTGTTGTCGGTGGTAGCTTTTGGGGTCAAACGGATGGTCAGATAATGTATATTCTGGCAATCAGCTTGGCAGCGGCAGAGGCAAGTATTGGTCTGGCATTGTTGTTACAGCTTCATAGACATCGCCAAAATATCAATATCGATACAGTCAGTGAGATGCGCGGATGAATATACTCTATTTAACCATTCTGCTACCACTGCTGGGATTCTTACTGCTTGCTTTCTCACGTGGTCGTTGGTCTGAAAACGTATCAGCATGGATTGGTACAGGTTCTGTTGGTTTATCTGCCCTTGTTGCATTTTGGGCTGGTATGGATTTCTTTGCTAACGGGCAAGAAACTTATGTTCTGACTTTATGGAACTGGATGTCAGCAGGGAATTTCAATATTCCGTTTACACTGGTTCTTGATGGTCTTTCATTAACAATGCTGGGTGTTATCACTGGCGTTGGCTTTCTTATTCATATGTATGCATCTTGGTATATGCGTGGCGAAGAAGGGTATTCTCGCTTCTTTGCTTATACCAACTTATTTATCGCAAGTATGGTCGTCTTAGTACTGGCTGATAATATGATGCTGATGTATATGGGTTGGGAAGGGGTTGGTTTATGTAGTTACCTGTTAATTGGTTTCTATTATAGCAATCCTGCCAATGGCGCAGCTGCGATGAAAGCGTTTATCGTAACGCGTATCGGTGATGTGTTCTTAGCTATCGGTATGTTTATCCTGTTTGACCAATTAGGTACATTGAGCTTCCGTGAAATGGCAGTACTTGCTCCTGAGCAATTAGCAGTGGGTTCAAGTGTCATTAACTGGGCAATGTTAATGGTATTAGGCGGTGCAGTAGGTAAATCAGCACAGCTTCCATTACAAACTTGGTTAGCCGATGCAATGGCAGGTCCAACACCTGTATCTGCATTAATTCACGCCGCAACCATGGTCACGGCGGGTGTGTACTTAGTCGCACGTAGCAATGCGCTATTCTTAATGGCACCAGAAGTACTGGAATTGGTCGGCATTATCGGTGCAGTCACATTAGTGTTAGCGGGCTTTGCAGCTTTAGTACAAACAGATATCAAACGTATTCTTGCTTATTCAACCATGAGCCAAATTGGTTATATGTTTTTGGCTTTAGGCGCTCAAGCATGGGATGCGGCAATTTTCCACTTAATGACTCACGCTTTCTTTAAAGCATTACTGTTCTTATCAGCAGGTTCGGTGATTGTTGCCTGCCACCACGAGCAGAATATCTTTAAGATGGGCGGATTACGTAAGAAGATCCCATTTGTTTATGCCTGTTTCCTAATTGGTGGTGGCGCATTAGCGGCATTACCGCTGTTAACAGCGGGGTTCTTCAGTAAAGATGAAATCTTATGGGGTGCGTATTCAAACGGGCATTTTAACTTAATGCTTGCAGGTTTAGTTGGCGCGTTATTTACGTCACTTTATACCTTCCGTTTGATTTTCATCGTATTCCATGGTGAAACCAAAACCGAAGCACACCAAGTTAAAGGGTTTACTCATACTTTCCCATTAGCGGTATTAGCACTGTTATCAACATTTATCGGTGCGTTAATTACTCAACCGTTAGGTGCTGTTTTCCCTGAAGGAAACGCATCGCACGATGGTAAATATGTGTTAGAAATTCTTTCTGGTGTGGTAGCGATAGTAGGCGTTGCCATTGCAGCATGGTTATACCTAAAACAGCGTCAATGTGTTTCTAAGGTTGCCAATACTCGCACAGGCCGTTTCTTCTCAACATGGTGGTTCCATGCTTGGGGATTCGATGCGCTGTATGAAGTGCTGTTTGTCAAACCTTATAAAGGGGCGGCGTGGCTTATCCAGAATGATCCTGTTAACCAATTCTTTAATTTATTTGGTTGCCTGCTTAAAGGTACCAATAAAGGATTAAGTTTCAGTGAGAATGGATTAGCACGTTGGTATGCGGCTTCTCTCGGTTTAGGTGCAGTGCTGGTCATCGCTCTGCTGCTTCTGGTTTAATTAAGGGACACATTGCGCCATGTTATTACCCTGGCTAATACTTATTCCCTTCATCGGTGGCCTGCTAAGTTGGCAGGCTGAACGAATCGGCTCGCAAGTCCCTCGCTGGGTTGCGTTGCTGACGATGGGATTAACACTCGTTATTTCTGTGCAACTTTGGTTGCAGGGCGATTATCAACTACTTAGTGCTGATGGAGCACCACGCTGGACAGAGTATTACTTTGTGCCGTGGATCCCTGCTTTAGGGATTAATATCCAATTTGCACTTGATGGTATGTCATTACTGATGACTGTATTAACTGCGATTTTAGGTATCTTAGCGGTACTTTCATCGTGGAGTGAAAATCAGCCATCACAAGGTGCTTTCCATTTTAACCTGCTGTGGATCTTAGCAGGTGTAATGGGTGTATTCTTAGCGACTGACCTGTTCTTATTCTTCTTCTTCTGGGAAATGATGTTGATCCCAATGTATTTCCTAATTTCTTTATGGGGACACAAAGGAAGTAGCGATAAAAAACACGTTAGTGCGGCAACAAAATTCTTTATCTATACACAGGCAAGTGGCCTGTTAATGTTGCTGGCCATTATCGGTCTTGCGGTGGCTTTCTACCGTGAAACAGGTATTTGGACGTTTAACTACGATACCTTATTACAAGCACATACGGTTTTAAGCTCTGAACTACAATTTATCCTGATGTTAGGTTTCTTCGCTGCATTTGCAGTGAAAATGCCAATTGTTCCTGTACATGGCTGGTTAGCAGATGCTCACGCAGAAGCACCAACAGCAGGCTCTGTTGACTTATCAGGTATTTTGCTAAAAACAGCAGCTTACGGCCTATTACGTTTTAACTTACCGCTCTTCCCAGAAGCGTCAGCGTTGCTGGCACCTGTGGCGATGTGGTTAGGTTTAATTACTGTATTTTATGCAGCATTACTGGCATTTCGTCAGACAGATATTAAACGTCTTGCGGCTTACAGTAGTATTTCTCACATGGGCTTTATCGTAATTGCGATTTATGCCGGCTCTGTATTGGCTTACCAAGGTGCGATTATTCAAATGATCACCAATGGTTTGTCAGCAGCAGGTCTCTTTATCATGTGTGGCATGCTGTATGAGCGTTTAGGTACGCGTGATATGAACCAAATGGGTGGATTGTGGAAAAGCATCCGTTTCTTACCAGCGTTTTCATTGTTCTTTGCGGTTGCCTCTTTAGGTATGCCAGGAACAGGTAACTTCGTTGGTGAGTTTATGATCCTGTTTGGTACTTATGGTCACTTTAAGCTGATCACGATTATTTCGGTCTTTGGTTTAGTTTTTGCTTCTGCCTACGCATTGTGGATGATGCAACAAGCTTACTATGGTTCACCGAAAACAGCTGAAAGAACCTATAAAGGGTTAGATCTGAGAGAGTTCTTTATCCTGATCACATTGGTTGTTTTACTGGTTATCTTGGGCTTCTTCCCTCAACCAGTATTAGACACATCAATATCAGCGATGGAAAATCTCCAGACTTGGTATTCCGCTTCTATTTCAACAGTAAGGCCGTAATTCGCCATGACAATAACTCCTGAACAATTGATCGCAATGCTACCGCTATTGATCGTCGGATTGACGGTGGTGGTTGTGATGCTGTCCATTGCGTGGCGACGCGATCATTTTACTATTGCCACTTTGACAGCAACAGGTTTCATCATTGCGCTGGGATCACTCTATTACGTTAATGCATTAGGCGTAGTGGACGTTACCACGCTTTACCATGTTGATGGATACTCTAGCTTCTTTACCGCGCTAGTGATCCTTTCTGGTATTGGAACTATTGCTTTTGCTTATCCTTGGTTAGAAGGCTATCAAGATAACAAAGAAGAGTTTTATTTGCTGATTGCGATTGCGGTTATTGGGGGGATCTTACTCTCTTCCGCTCACCACTTCGCATCAATGTTTATTGGTATTGAATTACTGACATTGCCACTGTTTGGTCTTATCGGTTATGCATTCCAACAACGCCCATCACTGGAAGCAGGTATTAAATATATGCTGCTTTCGGCAGCAGCATCTTCTTTCTTACTGTTTGGTATGGCACTTCTCTATGCAGAAGCAGGAAACCTCTCCTTTACCGCAATGGGACAAAGTTTAAGTGATAGCAATATCCATAAACCATTAGTACTTGCAGGTTTAGGTATGATGTTAGTGGGGATTGGATTTAAATTATCTTTATTCCCATTCCAACTGTGGACACCCGATGTTTACCAAGGCGCGCCAGCACCAACAGGCGCATTCTTAGCGACAGCAAGTAAGATTGGTATTTTTGCTGTTGTTATGCGTTTATTCCTTGAAGCACCCGCAGCAGATAGTGAAACCTTACGAATGATCTTAGGTTTCATGGCAATTGCCTCTATCTTGTTTGGTAACATCATGGCATTAACGCAAAAGAGCGTGAAGCGCTTACTGGGTTACTCTTCAGTATCGCACCTTGGTTATCTGCTAGTGGCATTAATTGTATTGCAATACAGCCCTGTATTAGCACAAGAAACAGCTGAAATTTATTTAGCGGGTTACTTGTTTGCAAGCTTAGGGGCGTTTGGTGCTATTGCAGTTGCTTCTAGTCCTTATCGTGAAAGCGAAATGGATTCACTGGAAGATTACCGAGGATTATTCTGGCGTCGTCCTGTGGTTGCTGTGGTGATGTCACTGATGATGTTATCACTGGCAGGTGTACCAATTACATTAGGCTTTATTGGTAAACTGTATGTCATCATTGCAGGTATCAGCTCAAGCTTGTGGTGGTTAACTGGCATGGTTGTGTTAGGTAGTGCGATTGGCTTATTCTACTATCTACGTGCTGCGGCTATTGTCTTTTTACGCAAACCAGACAATGACAACACTCCTGCAATTTCAACAACATCACAAAATATGGCGACATTTGTTGCGCTAATCTGTGCAATTGTTGTTATCGCATTAGGTGTGTGGCCACAACCACTTATTGAATTAACTAATTTTGCGATTATTGCTCCAGCAGTAAATTAATCGACATTATAAGATAATAAGATAATAAAACGGCTCTGTAATACAGAGCCGTTTTTTTAGTTAGGGTGTATTGCTGTTTAGCTTTTCTGACGTATCGTAATATAAAGAAAAATCATCTAAGAATAAAAATAGAGGAATAATAATATCTTCTGTTAATAAAATATTATTTTTTAACTCGTAAAACTGTAAATTAATATTATTCCAATATTTATTTAATTGTTCTAGTTGTTCAATAAACACTCTTAGGTAATAGTCGATATCAATTAGTTTATAGTAATGTTTTAGAACAAATAGGGCATTTTGTTTTTTGTTTCTTAATTGGTTGAGTTGTTTAATTTGTTCTAGGTAATTTGCCGTTAACTGGTGACGCGTTTCAACGATTTTAGTATAAGAAAAACCATGACTTAAAGTTGAAAATAAATTATTAAGTATTTCTATCAATGAAGATAGCAGGTTTTTCTCTTTAGGTTCAATGTTAAGTCCTTCAATTTCTGATTTTGACGGAATAGAACCTTTGAAAAGATCGAAAAAATGTCTTTTATTTAAGATATCTTCACTCTCTCGAATAATATTCAGGTCTTGTTTTGTTTTTTCTGAATCTATCTCTAAAGTTGAAATGCTTTTTGTTAATTCATTAATTAAATTCTTTTTATCAATAATAAAGGGAGTGACCTTATGAGTGATAAACTGCTTTTTAAGTTGCTTTATTTCAGTTGATAGAAATAAATTATGTTCACTAATTAGAGTGCTTGTTTCGTTTATCTCGTTTAGATATATATCTATGATCTCTTTTTTTTCTACTTCCAGTTTTAATTTTAACTCTACATCAAGAGTTTCTTTTTTTATCTCTTCATCAATTTCATTAATGGTTTTAAATATATCATTGAGTAATTTTTGTCTTAATCGACTTTTTAATACTAGAGAAAAATAAATAATACTCTCAATATTTTTATTATTTTTCTCTAAAAATAAGGTTAGCTCATTGTCAAAATCATTATTCATATAACATTTATTATTACTTAAATGAAGAATGTTTCTATATGCATGAAAGAGTTTATTATGTTCAAAAGATATTTCTGAAATGATGAGAGTTTCATTATTATTCATAACAATTTCCTTTTGTTAATTTGAGGAGTAAAAAGAAGAGAGAGCACTATCGAAAGAGAATAAGATCTCTTTTGAATAACCAATGACCATATACCAAGGTGAGATGATTTTTTCTAAATAAATACTAAATTTAATAAGCTCTAATGCATTGTTTATTTTATTGAAATTATTAATTGATGCTTCTATCTCTGTTAATATGGCTTGCCAAACATACTCAATATGCTCTAGTGCCATATTTGTATCTTCAATAAGCTGTTCTATTTCTTCCAGCTCAATATAAAGTGAATTTAAATGTAGTGATAGATTGGTATAAATATCTATCTCTTTATTAAGTTTTTTTACTTTATCGATCAATTGATTTCTTTTTTTACGAATATTTTCAGCTTTCGCACCAAAAATTCCACCTGTAATAATAACGCCGATAATGCCTGCAGCAAGTCCTGTAAAAGCAAGCGCAACATAATTTTTATATTCTTCTCTGAGTATTGATATATCTTCAATCAGTAAATCACGTTCGTCACTTAATAACACATTATTTTTATTATAAAATTCATTTATGAGTCTTTTTTTATTAATAATTTCGTGATAGATAGAGTGATGAGCAATATTTTGACTATCTTTTCCTCCCATGATTTTACTTCTGAATGTGGATAAACTCTCTTTGAGTTTAAGTGTTTTTTCTCGCTCAATTTCAATATCTTCTTTCATACTTTCCAATATATGAATAAGTTGAATAGAAACTTGTTTATCTTGAGAAGTATATTTGATGTTGATTAACTCTTGCTCAGAAAGATCATGCATGGTTGTTGATATTTTAGTAAGTAACGGCATTTGATTAATAAAGGAAATAATATTTTCACCTGTAGAAGTAATTTCTCTACCAATAATTTCCAAATCAATGGCTTGCTGTTTTATTGAATATTCTATCTTATTCCATTCGAGTGCATGCTCTCGCATTTTGATAAAAAGAGATAAAATATTTTCGGGTGAAAGTTGTTGTATGCTTATTTGGTTGTAACCAATAAAATCTATTACATCATCTAATTTGTAAGGAAGTAAAAGTGCTTTATTAATATAAGTTTTTATCTTAATTAAATCAGGAGAAGTCACAATACCCGGTAATCGACCATTTTCGATATCTATTCCTAATATTAAACCGAGTGCAACTTTAGGAACATCGGGCGCTTCGATAAATTTATCTACTTGTTCAAAGATGGTTGTATCCATATAACCCCTCTTATGTATAATGTTTTTCGTCTATACAGTTCAGCCTTAAATGATTGGTTCACGATTTAAGTTTTTAGATTAATGCATCTACTTTGTAACATGAAAAATACAAAACTTTGATAAATGACAAAGGTTATAATTAATCAACCCTTTGATAATTTGTATAGAGACGTATAATCTCCCTTTTAATTAGTTGTGGGTATTTGGAGTGGAAAAGGTTAATCCTGTGTTTTCGACACTGTACGAAAAAGTTAAAAATATAAATCTGACAGCACAAGGTAATCTTTTACATTTGAAAGTCACCTTGCCATCAGAGGTTTCATTTTCATTGCTCTCATGGCTTGCTGCACAGTCGTATTATCCCCAATTTTATTGGCAACATCGCGATGAGCATGAAGAAGTCGCCGCTTGCGGGCAATTACGTTGTTTTAATCATATTGAAGATGCTTGCCGATTCTTAGGTTTACATCATTGTGATACAAACAGTGACGATGTGCGTATTTGGGGCTTAAATGCGTGGGATACCATTATTCCAGGTCGCATTGATAAAATAAAAGGCGATGATGCCTATCTTTTTTTGCCTCGCATTGAGATTAGACGCCACCAGCAACAGCTTTCTGTTCATCTAAATATGTTGGATGAAGGTGATAAGCAAAAAACATTAGATTTTCTGCAAACATTAAATCAAGCCGTAGAAATTGAACCGCTTTCTGTTTCTGTTACTCATGTTAATCACTCTTTAACGCAAGAGCAGTGGACTCACTATCTCAATATTGCCTTAGATGAAATTAGCCAAGGTTTATTTGAAAAAGTTGTCCCTGCAAGAGCGACATGCTTAACGCTGGATAACCCACTGAAAGCGATCCAATTTATGAAGGCGAGCCGTGATGTTAATCATCATTGCTATCACTATATGCTGGCATTTTCACCTTCAGATGCATTTATGGGAGCGACACCAGAAAGATTATATAAGCGTGATGAGTTGATGCTTTATACCGAAGCGTTAGCGGGTACAGTAGCGAGTTCTGATAATGAACAACAAGCCACTAAATTTGCAAATTGGCTGATGAATGATAAAAAGAATCAGCATGAAAATCTGGTTGTAGTTGATGATATTTGTCAACGATTACAAGGTGGAGTTGACGGTATCGATGTGTCACCCGCAGATGTTATCCGGTTGCGTAAAGTGCAGCATCTTCGTCGCTATATACATGGTAAATTAATTGATTCTGATGATATCGATTGCTTAAAACGATTACAGCCAACAGCCGCCGTATGTGGCTTACCAAGAAGTGTCGCGCGTGCATTTATTCGTAAGCATGAACCTTTCGAGCGCCGTTGGTATGCGGGCTCTGCGGGATATATATCTCTTCCTCATGCAGAGTTTGCGGTTAGTTTACGTTGTGGTGAGTTGCATGATGATGCTTTAACTTTATATGCTGGTGCAGGTGTCGTTGCAGGCTCAGATCCTCAGCAAGAGTGGACTGAAATCGAGAATAAAGCGGCAGGTTTACGCACATTGCTGGAAAAAGAGAGTTAATTTCTTACAGATAATCTCAGTTTGAATAAATAACATCAGCGTAATAATCAAAATTTGATGAGTAGTTTTTTAAAGTCAGTTATTTAGTGCTACTCTTCAAATAACCACTGCTAATTGTTAACTAATTGATGCTATCCTTTAGAGCACTAGCGCTATTTATTCCTATTCTTAACGATAAAAAAGAGCTCATTGAAAATAGAGTGGATGATTAGCCTAAATAATGCACTCTTTGAGTGTTTTCTTTAACGATTTATTTAACGAAAACTTCTGTTCATTGAACTAGGCTAAGGAAAAGTATTTAGGAACAGATATTATAATAGCAATTGCAGGTTTTCGTTGTTGGGATGATCAATGTCTAATAGTTCGTTTAATCGCCAATGGGCTAAAGTTATACTCGAAACTTTGACTCGTCATGGCTTACGCCATATCTGTATTGCCCCCGGATCTCGCTCGACCCCTTTAACACTTGCGGCGGCTGCCAATCAAAAGTTAGTTTGCCATACGCATTTTGATGAGCGCGGTCTTGGTCATTTAGCTTTGGGACTCGCAAAAGCAACCAAAGAGCCTGTCGCTGTTATCGTGACATCTGGAACCGCCGTTGCCAATTTATATCCAGCGTTGATTGAAGCCGGATTAACGGGTGAACGTGTTGTCTTTTTAACCGCAGATAGACCGCCTGAATTAATCGATTGTGGTGCAAACCAAGCTATCCGCCAGCAAGGTATTTTTGCAACGCATCCTTCACAGACACTCTCTTTACCAAGACCAACAGCAGATATTTCTGCAAGCTGGTTAGTTTCTACCCTTGATAATGCAATGAATACATTGGTTCATGGTGCATTACACGTCAATTGTCCTTTTGCAGAACCTTTATATGGGGATGATGTTGAAACATCAACACCATGGACTGAAGCATTAGGGAATTGGTGGCAAAGTGATAAACCGTGGCTACAAGAAACACTTTTTACCTCTGTCACTATGCATCCTCAGTGGAATGTACTACGTCAGAAAAAAGGTGTGGTTATTGCAGGGCGTATTAGCCCAGAAGAGGGTGTTGAAGTTGCAAAATGGGCTTCACAATTAGGTTGGCCTTTATTGAGTGATGTATTATCACAAACTGGGCAACCGTTACCTTGTGCCGATTTATGGTTGAATAATCCACAGATAAAATCAGAATTAAATAAGGCTGAAATCGTTATTCAATTTGGTTCAAGTTTAACAGGAAAACGCTTATTACAATGGCAAGTAGGATGTTCTCCAAAAACGTATTGGATTATTGATCCTATTCCGGGACGCTTAGATCCTGGTCATCATCAAGGTGAGAAATTTACATTACCACCTATGCAGTGGTTAACGGCACATCCTGCGATTGATAATTCACTGTGGACAAATGCATTAGCTAATATAGCCAAACAAACCTACCAGAAAGTCAGTGAAATAACTGATTATTTCGGTGAAGCACAGGTTGCGCACCAATTAGATAAATTACTTCCTAATGATGGACAGCTATTTGTTGGCAATAGTCTGATAGTGCGATTAATTGATGCATTTGCTCAATTGCCTCAAGGTTATCCTGTGATGAGCAATCGAGGTGCGAGTGGTATTGATGGCTTAATTTCAACATCTGCGGGTGTTCATCGAGCAACAGGAAAGCCAACATTAACAATATTAGGTGATTTATCTGCACTGTATGATTTAAATAGTTTGGCGTTGCATCAACAAGTTTATGCGCCTAATGTTATTATCGTAGTGAATAATAACGGCGGGCAAATATTCTCAATGCTACCAACGCCAGAGGCAGAGCGCGAACGCTTTTACTGTATGCCTCACTCATTAAATTTCAAACATGCAGCCGCAATGTTTGGCTTGCATTATGTATCACCAACAAGTTGGGATGCACTGCTAACGACTGTTCAGGCATGCTGGACAGGGGCGCCAACAACGACATTAATTGAATTAATTGTTGATGATACTGATGGTGCAAAAACATTAAATCAGCTGGTAAAACAGGTAACATCTCATGACTTTAGCATGTCAGCGATATAATACCCATAATGAAGGGCCTTGGTTAGTTTGGTTACATGGGCTATTAGGTGAAGGTTGTGAATGGGAGCCAGTCATTCAGGCTTGCCATGAATATCCATCACTTGTGATTGATTTGCCTCGTCATGGTGGCTCTGCATCTATCAGCGCAAAAGATTTTGTTGAAGTTAGTACGTTACTAACAGACACACTTAAAGAGCAAGGTATTGACCACTATTGGTTAATTGGTTACTCGTTAGGTGGCAGAATTTCTATGTATCACGCATGTTTTGGTGATACTACGGGATTAATGGGATTGATTGTAGAAGGTGGAAATCCGGGTTTATATGATGCAACGGAAAGACAAAGTCGCATTGCACATGATAAACGCTGGGCCGAGCGTTTTCGTAATGAACCTATCTGTGACGTATTAACGCAGTGGTATCAGCAACCAGTATTTGCCGATTTAAGTGATGAGAAACGTCAGCTACTCGTTGAGAAACGACGCCGTAACGCGGGTTTTTGTATTGCAGAAAGTTTAGAAACACTTTCTTTAGGTCATCAGCCTTGGCTTGTCACAGAATTACAGCAACTCACTTTGCCGTTTATTTGGCTTTGTGGTGAAAAAGATAATAAGTTTCAATCTATTGCGCAGCAATATTCGCTGCCATTAACGACTATCCCGCATGCTGGTCATAATGCCCATCAGGCACAGCCTGTTGCTTATGCTGCGGTGATAAATCATGTTTTATCCCTCTTTGGTTAAAGGAACCTAATTATGCTTTACCCGAGCGAAGAAAAATTATATGCACCGATTGAATGGCAGGATTGTTCTGAAGGTTTTGAAGATATCCTCTATCATAAATCAGTCGATGGCATTGCAAAAATTACGATTAACCGCCCGCAAGTGCGTAATGCTTTCCGTCCTTTGACAGTGAAAGAGATGATCCAAGCATTAGCTGATGCACGTTATGATGACACAATTGGTACTATCATTTTAACGGGTGCTGGTGAAAAAGCATTCTGTGCAGGTGGTGACCAAAAAATTCGTGGCGACTACGGCGGATATCGCGATGATAGCGGTACTCATCACCTGAACGTGTTAGATTTCCAACGTCAAATCCGTACTTGTCCGAAACCTGTTGTAGCAATGGTTGCCGGTTATTCTATCGGTGGTGGTCATGTACTTCATATGATGTGTGACTTAACTATCGCTGCTGAAAACGCTATTTTTGGTCAAACAGGACCTAAAGTGGGTTCTTTTGATGGTGGCTGGGGCGCTTCTTATATGGCTCGTATTGTTGGTCAAAAGAAAGCACGTGAAATCTGGTTCTTATGCCGTCAATATGATGCAAAAGAAGCATTAGAAATGGGCTTGGTTAACACTGTTGTTCCTTACGCAGATCTTGAAAAAGAAACCGTACGCTGGTGTCGTGAAATGCTGGAAAACAGCCCAATGGCATTACGTTGCCTGAAAGCAGCATTAAATGCAGACTGTGATGGTCAAGCAGGCCTTCAAGAATTAGCGGGTAATGCAACTATGCTGTTCTATATGACTGATGAAGGTCAAGAAGGTCGCAACGCCTTTAATGAAAAACGTCAACCTGATTTCACTCGATTTAAACGTAACCCATAATGCGAAACGCCAAACTCTATTCATTCAGCCTACCTGTAGATGCAGGCGTTGTTCTGCGCTATCAAAGGCTAAAAACGCGTGATGGTTTTCTTGTCTGTTTAGAGCAAAATGGCAAACAAGGATGGGGTGAAATTTCACCTCTTCCTGAGTTTAGCCGTGAAACTTTAGAACAAGCACAAGAAGCCGCACAATCTTGGTTAACAGCTTGGTGTGCGGGTGAAAACCCTGTTCATAGTGAACTGCCAAGTGTGGCTTTTGGTATTAGCTGTGCACTAGCAGAGCTTGAAGATACATTGCCACAAGCCGCGAATTATCGTGCTGCACCTTTATGTAATGGCGATCCTGATGATTTGATTTTAAGCCTTAATGATATGGAAGGCGAAAAAGTCGCTAAAATCAAGGTTGGATTATATGAAGCAGTGCGTGATGGGATCGTTGTTAACCTGTTATTAGAAGCTATCCCTGACTTAAAACTAAGACTTGATGCCAATCGAAGCTGGACTCCAGCAAAAGCAGAAGGCTTTGCGAAGTATGTGAATCCGCAATGGCGTGACCGTATTGCATTTTTAGAAGAGCCTTGCAAAACACCTGAAGAGTCACTGGCTTTTTCTCAAGCAACCGGTATTAATATCGCTTGGGATGAAACGGTGCGTGATGATGGTTTTGAAGTAAAACCACAGCCTGGTGTGACAACGATTGTTATTAAACCTACGTTAGTGGGAAGTCTTGAGCGCTGTCAAATGCTTGTTAAACAAGCACATGCGTTAGGGTTAGATGCCATTATTAGTTCAAGCATTGAAAGTAGTTTCGGACTCACTCAATTAGCCAGAATTGCACAATGGTTAACGCCTAATAGCATTCCGGGGCTTGATACGGTTGATTTGATTAAACAACAACTTATTCGTCCTTGGCCAAATGTGGATATTCCGCTTATCTCTCTTGAACAGCTAGAGACAGTATGGCAACAGTAGTTCCATTTAAGCAATGGCCGTGGCATCACTGGGCACAATTATACCCAAATGAAACGGCCATCATTTCAGGTGTTTCACCTATTACATGGCAACAACTAAGTTGTCATATTAATCACTTAGCTAGCAATTTTGCTAAACAAGGTGTTGGTACACAAAGCACTGTGTTGTTGCGTGGAAAAAATCACATCAATCTTGTTTTTGCACTGCTTGCTGTTTTTCAATGTGGTGCAAAGGTTTTACCCTTAAATCCACAGCTTCCAAAATCTTTACTTGATGAATTATTGCCTCACTTATGCATTGATTTTTATGCTGATTTGAGTGAAACGCCGTTAGATTTAAATGCAACATTGCTTGATCTTAGTGGTATTGAGCTAGATAACACGTCACGTCAATATAAAACTCAAACAGTAAATGATGTCCAATGGACGCCATCTCGTATGGCAACACTTATTTTGACATCAGGCTCATCAGGTTTACCTAAAGCCGCAGTACACACCTTTGATGCTCATCTTTGCAGTGCAATGGGTGTTTTATCATTAATGCCTTTGGAAAAAGGAGATAGTTGGTTACTTTCTTTGCCTCTATTTCATGTTTCAGGACAAGGTATACTTTGGCGCTGGTTATTACGTGGAGCAACGCTGGTGGTGCGTGAAATGCACCCATTTGTAGATGCTTTGCAAGGTTGTACCCATGCCTCTTTAGTTCCCACACAATTATGGCGTTTTTTACAAAATAGAGCGCAGCAAAATAATCAACAACCTATTACCCTAAAATCTGTTTTATTAGGGGGAGCAATGATCCCTATTGAGTTAACACAAGAAGCAGAACATTGGGGAATTCAATGCTGGTGTGGTTACGGCATGACAGAAATGGCATCGACCGTTTGTGCCAAGCGTGCGGATGGTAAAGCAGGAGTAGGGCTTCCACTAAAAGGCAAAAATATTAGGTTAGTGGATGATGAGCTTCAGATAATGTCTGACAGCGTCGCATTAGGATATTGGTTTGATGGTAAATTAAAACCGCTATCGCTTACGGCTGATGGTTGGTATTCAACGCGAGATAAAGGCTGTTTTAATGCCGAAGAGTGGTGTGTTTTAGGCCGTTTGGACAATCTTTTTTTCAGTGCTGGCGAAGGGATCCAACCAGAAGATATTGAAAAAATTATTAATACACATCCAAGTGTTAGCCAATCTTTTGTTGTCCCTATCGATGATGCTGAATTTGGGCAACGCCCAGTCGCAGTTGTTGATGCTGATATTGAAGCCATCAATCAATTACCACAATGGTATCACTCCCGATTAGCCGGATTTCAAAGACCGGTTGCTTGCCTTCAACTTCCTGAAAGTCTTAAAAATGGGGGAATTAAAATCTCCCGTAAACAAGTACAGCAATGGGTGAAAGGGCAATTGTTGAAGTGATATTAAAGAAAGGCGCCCGAAGGCGCCTTATTATTTTTGCCGAGTTGCTCACAGGGCTTCTTATTATAAGTTACTTAGCGTCTTTTTTTGCTAGCGCTTTTATTGCTTTTTCAACGCCCGCACCATATTCAGGGTGAACTTTCTTAAATAAGGCAATTTGACGTTTTTGTGTATCTTTACTTGCCTGTATTAATTCACCTGCAATACGAGCAAACATACGTTGATGCTCTTCATCACTCAGTAATTCATACAGCGCACGAGGTTGGCTGAAGTAATCTTCATCTTCACGATGATTCCAGTGATCTGCCGCACCTTCAATTGATAATGGTGGCTCTTTAAAATTAGGCTGTTCTTGGAACATACCACCATTATTTGGCTCATAAGTAATACCGCTACCACTATTACCATCAACACGCATTGCACCATCACGATGATAATTATGGAATGGGCATTGTGGCGCATTCACAGGGATTTGATGATGATTAACACCTAAACGATAACGGTGAGCATCACCATAAGAGAATAGGCGACCTTGTAACATCTTATCTGGAGAGAACCCAATACCCGGAACGATGTTTGCAGGGCTAAATGCCGCTTGCTCTACATCAGAGAAATAGTTTTCAGGGTTACGGTTTAGCTCGAAATAGCCCACATCAATTAATGGATAATCAGCATGAGGCCAAACTTTAGTTAAATCGAAAGGATTATAAGGGACTTTTGACGCTTCTTTTTCTGGCATGACTTGAATTTGTAAATTCCAGCGAGGGAAATCACCACGTTCAATAGCATCAAATAAATCACGTTGTGAGCTTTCTCTGTCTTGACCTACGAGAGTTTGTGCTTCGTCATCCATCAGGTTTTTAATGCCTTGTTGGCAACGGAAGTGGAATTTAACCCAAAAGCGCTCATTATCTTTATTAATAAAGCTATAAGTATGGCTACCAAAGCCGTGAATAAAACGATAGCTTTGTGGTAAACCACGGTCACTCATATCAATGGTTAATTGGTGCAGTGCTTCTGGCAAATGAGAGAAGAAATCCCATTTGTATGCCATATTACGGAGGTTAGTTTTAGGGTCACGTTTTACAACGTGGTTTAAGTCTGGGAACTTCAGAGCATCGCGAAGGTAGAAAACAGGGGTGTTATTACCCACCATATCCCAGTTACCTTCTTCAGTATAAAATTTTAACGCAAAGCCACGAATATCGCGTTCGGCGTCTGCGGCACCTCTTTCACCCGCAACGGTTGAAAAGCGAGCAAACATTTCTGTTTTTTTACCCACTTTAGAGAAAATTTTAGCGCGAGTATATTTCGTAATATCGTGAGTGACTTTAAATGTACCAAAAGCACCAGAGCCTTTTGCGTGCATACGTCTTTCTGGAATAACCTCACGATCAAAGTGAGCTAGCTTTTCTAAAAACCAGACATCTTGAAGTAACATTGGACCACGAGGGCCTGCTGTCATCGAGTTATTATTGTCTACAACAGGTGCACCTGACGCCGTTGTTAGCTTTTTCTTTTCCATCACATATCTCCAGTTTATGAAATAGTAAACGATCTAAAAAAAATAGCATGTGTGAATAAAACGAAGCGAACAGCCTTATATTTATTATGGTTAATATTGACTGTAATTCCACTTTAGCAATATTGAACTCATTAATAAAACCAATTAGACCAATAATATTGATAGCCGTAACTTATTTACATAGATTGAAAATTCTACAGATTATCTTTCAATTTTGAGCCAAGTTGTTTAATAAATTTGTTGTATAATTATAAGTTAGGACAATTATTTGCTGGAGTAATAAAAATGAAAAAATATTTATTGGTCGGTGCGATAAGTGCGCTGTTTGTGGCTGGAAATGCCAATGCAGTATCAATGAATATTCAAGCAGGGGAACATTATACAGATGTTCGCGCTGGTTTAGGTGATCCTAATGCGGGTCTTTCTTTTAATGGTAACTGGGCTCGTAGTGATCACGATGGCCAAGTAGGAAGCTTAGGTGCAAAATTTGCGTTACCTTTAGGACCTTTTTCAGCAAGTGTTGGTGGTAAAGCTCTCTATTTAGCACCCAAAAATGGTGATGATGGTGCTGCTTTAGCGGGTGGTGTGGGCCTTAACTGGAATGTTCTGCCTTCTTTAAGTGTGTATGGCGAAGCCTATGCATCTCCTGAAGGATTAACCTCTGGTAGTAAATCTTATTATGAAGCTGATGTAGGGGCTCAATTAACGGTATTTAAACCATTGCATGTTAATGCAGGTTATCGTGTGATTGAAATCGAAAACTCACATAATAGAAGCAATAATAAATTAGCTGATGGTTTCTATGTGGGTGCAGGTTTAAGCTTCTAACCTAGACGCTATATCTGAATCAAAAAAAGCAGGTGTCTAAAATTAGCACCTGCTTTTTTGTTATCTATAAGAAAGCGATATAAGAAAGCGATATAAGAAAGGGAGTTAGCCAACTTGAGGTAATAAACCAAAAGTAATAGCGATTTGAATACCTATAACTATCAGACCGCAAACAAACACAATACCTAATGCGCCTTTACCACCTTTAACTTTGTATTTATCAGCACCGTTTTGTTCTTGTCTAACTTTCCATACTAATAAAGCAGGTAGAAGCAATGCTAAAATTGACAGTGCGATAGCCGCATAAGCTAATGCTTGCACAAAGTTAGGGAAATAAAGCGCACAAACTAAAGGTGGAACAAAGGTTAATAAGCTTGATTGCGCACGCCCAGTTGCACGATTACTGCGCTTAAAGAGATCCGCAAGATAATCAAATAGACCTAATGCAACACCAAGGAACGAAGTCGCTAAAGCTAATGCCGCAAATAGGTTAACTGCAATATTCACACGAGGTGTAGCAACAACATCACGAATAGCGGTAAGTAAGCCATTTAACCCAGATTGTTGCGCCATAATTCCCATAAAAGTATTTGTTGGGATAGCACCTAATGTGGCAATTTGCCATAAGATATAAGCAACAAGCGGAATAGCACTACCAATAATAAAGATAATACGTAGCTTTTTAATATCACCATTCATGTAACTTACGATACTTGGCACACTACCGTGGAAACCAAATGAGGTAAAAATAACAGGAATAGCAGAAAGAATCAGCCCATATGCCACAGGCATTGAGGTTAAGTTTACTGACTCAACGTGAGGTAACATCACAATCAGCATAAATATGAGGAAGAAAACTTTTGCGGTAAACAATAGACGGTTAATCATATCAACCGATGTTGTACCAATTCCTACCACAGCTCCGCCAATCACTGTAAAGATAATAATACCTTGTGTGACAGAAAGCTCATGTCCAATCCAAGATGAAAGGGTGGCTGAAAGTAATTCACCCGCACCACTAATATAAGCGGTCGTTAACGCGTACATTAACAGCAACAGTGCGAGCCCAGTGATAACTTGACCACCTACACCGAGATAGCGTTTTGCGATAGAGCCAAGACCTGTATGAGGATCGTTGTATTGATAAACTTCCACCAGCAGTAATGCGGTATAGCTCATCAATAACCATAAGCCAACAAGCAATAGCATCATCGTGCTAAAGCCGATACCCACAGCAGCTAGTGGCATTGCCAGCATACCTGCCCCAATTGTTGTTCCTGCAACAATAAAAACACTGCCTATAGTGCGATTCTTCACAAGATCCTCTGTTCACTAGACTATTTTATTTACTTAAAAAGCAGAGTATAAGAATGGTAAATTTCTGTCAAATTTTAATTACGTATAGTGTAATGATTAGTTTACAAAAAAGATTTTATGAATAAAAAAACGCCAATCATAAATATGAATTGGCGCTTTAAGAGAAGGGCTTATAAGAGCGCTAATCGTCAAGCTCTACCATTCGTCTTATTTGATCACGATTAATCTGTTTAATCTGTCCGGTTTCTGAATCTTTGTAGGTAATTAACCCAGTTGCTTCATCTTCTTGGGGTTTATCTGTCGTTAAAATTGTTTCCCCATTTACTGTTTCTATTTTTTGTGGACTTGAACAGCCTGCAACAAGCAGAATTGATGTAGAAATAGCAATGACTGAGAAAATAGACTTTAATTTCATAATGCTTTTCCTTTTTTTATCGTGTTAACTTAACCTTAGTCAAAGTTGAACAAGAGTGTTAGAAAAAAGCTCAAATTAAGATAATTCAAATTATTCAGAGTAAATTTCTATTTCGATATCACTGATGGGATGGCAGCTACAAGGTAAAATTTCATCGGGTTGGATAAACGCTAAAGGTTCATTACGATAACAAACTTTGCCTTTCACTAGGCGTAGACGACAAGAGCCACAATAGCCTTCACGACATTGGTATTCGACTTGGACTTTTCCATGTTCTAATGCATCAAGCAAAGAAGGATGGGTGTCAGTATGAAATTCTAAAGGTTTTGAAAGACCCTGCTGATGCAGGGTCACTTTATGAGATGCCATAACGTATCGGTGTTATTTCTCAGTATTACAGTTCAAAGTTACTTAAATCATCAGTATCAACTTGTGAATCGATTTGACCCACTAAGTAAGAACTGACTTCAACTTCTTGAGGCGCAACTTGAACGTTGTCAGACACTAACCATGCATTGATCCATGGAATAGGGTTAGAACGCGCTTTAAATGGTAATTTAAGACCCACTGCTTGCATGCGAATGTTGGTAATATATTCAACATATTGGCAAAGGATATCTTTATTTAAACCAATCATAGAGCCTTCAGAGAATAGGTATTCAGCCCACTCTTTTTCTTGCTCTGCGGCTTCAACGAACAGGTCATAACACTCTTGCTCACATTCTGCTGCGATTTCTGCCATTTCAGGATCATCTTGACCTGAACGCAGTAAATTCAGCATGTGCTGTGTACCTGTTAAGTGTAGCGCTTCGTCACGAGCAATTAGTCGAATGATCTTCGCGTTACCTTCCATCAGTTCACGTTCAGCAAAGGCAAATGAACAGGCAAAGCTAACATAGAAACGGATTGCTTCTAGTGCGTTGACGCTCATTAAGCACAGATAAAGCTGTTTCTTTAATTTGCGTAACGTGACATGAACCGTTTTACCTTTAACTTGATGGTCGCCTTCGCCATACATGTGATAAAGATTTGTTAGTTTGATTAACTCGTCATAATAAGAAGAAATATCACGCGCGCGTTTTAAAATTTCTTCATTTTCAACGATATCATCAAACACAACTGACGGATCGTTAACAATATTACGAATAATATGAGTATAAGAGCGAGAGTGGATGGTTTCAGAGAATGACCATGTTTCAACCCATGTCTCTAACTCTGGGATCGAGATTAAAGGTAAAAATGCCACGTTAGGGCTTCTTCCTTGAATCGAATCCAACAGTGTTTGATATTTTAAATTACTAATAAAAATATGTTTTTCATGATCAGGTAAAGCATTGTAGTCAATGCGGTCACGAGAAACATCCACTTCTTCTGGACGCCAGAAGAAGGAGAGTTGTTTTTCAATTAGCTTTTCAAAAATAGGATATTTTTGCTGATCATAACGCGCTACGTTAACAGGTTGCCCAAAAAACATGGGCTCCTGAAGTTGATCATTTTTAACTTGTGAAAAAGTAGTATAAGACATAGCTTCCTCAATTAAATTTTACACGCGCCGCCTTCACAATCTGAATCTTCCGTCTCAACGACTTCTTCCAGATCACCCTGTACATCATCAGCACCATCACGGGTATTGTGATAATAAAGTGTTTTCACACCGTATTTGTAAGCGAGCAGCAAATCTTTCAGCAGTTGGTTCATTGGAACCTTACCGCTAGGGAAACGAGTAGGATCGTAGTTAGTGTTCGCTGAAATTGCTTGGTCAACGAATTTCTGCATGATGCCCACTAACTGCAAGTAACCTTCAATACTTGGCATTTGCCACAGTAATTCATAAGCGCCTTTCAAACGCTCATACTCAGGAACCACTTGACGTAAAATACCGTCTTTAGAGGCTTTAATACTGATATAACCACGCGGTGGTTCGATACCATTTGTTGCATTCGAAATCTGTGAAGATGTTTCTGATGGCATCAGTGCAGACAGTGTTGAGTTACGTAAACCGTGCTCTTTAATGTCTTTGCGTAAACTTTCCCAATCGTAATGCAGAGGTTCTTTTGTCAGTACATCCAATGATTTTTTATAGGTATCAATAGGTAAAATACCGTCAGCGTAAGTGGTTTCATTAAACCATGGGCATGCGCCTTGTTCTTTCGCTAATTCATTAGATGCTTTTAATAAATAGTATTGAATTGCTTCAAATGCACGATGAGTTAAGTTATTTGCACTACCATCAGAGTAGCGAACACCGTGTTTTGCTAAATAATAAGCAAAGTTAATAACACCAATACCTAAGGTACGACGACCCATTGCACCTTGTTTGGCAGCTAAGATTGGGTAATCTTGGTAATCTAACAGCGCGTCTAATGAACGAACGGCTAAACGAGCAAGTTCTTCTAAATCATCAAGATTTTCAATTGCGCCTAAGTTAAATGCAGATAACGTACACAGTGCAATTTCACCATTAGGATCTTTAATATCATTTAATGGTTTAGTTGGCAGTGCAATTTCTAAGCATAAATTTGATTGGCGAATTGGGGCAACAGCCGGATCAAATGGGCTATGTGTATTACAATGGTCAACGTTCTGAATGTAAATACGGCCAGTTGATGCACGTTCTTGCATCATTAATGAGAATAACTCAACCGCTTTAACTTGTTTTTGGCGGATGCTTTTATCTTTCTCATATTGCACGTATAAACGTTCAAATTCATCTTGATCAGCAAAGAATGCATCATATAAACCCGGGACGTCAGAAGGGCTGAATAAAGTAATATCCTGACCTTTGATTAAACGTTCATACATTAATTTGTTTAACTGAACGCCGTAATCTAAATGACGAACACGGTTATCATCAACACCACGGTTGTTTTTCAGTACCAGCAGGCTTTCAACTTCTAAATGCCATAATGGATAGAATAAAGTTGCCGCACCACCACGAACACCACCTTGCGAGCAAGATTTTACCGCAGTTTGGAAGTGTTTATAGAAAGGGATACAACCTGTGTGGAATGCTTCACCATTACGAATAGCACTACCTAATGCACGAATACGACCTGCATTAATACCAATACCTGCACGCTGAGAAACATATTTCACAATGGCACTTGATGTTGCATTGATAGAATCAAGGCTGTCGTCACACTCAATTAATACACAAGAGCTAAATTGACGAGTTGGTGTTCTTACACCCGCCATGATTGG
The DNA here is from genome assembly GCF_016647575.1 of Proteus vulgaris. GTDB lineage: Bacteria > Pseudomonadota > Gammaproteobacteria > Enterobacterales > Enterobacteriaceae > Proteus > Proteus mirabilis_B. Next base: position 2,617,315 of record NZ_CP032663.1, on the reverse strand, counting down.
CGTTGGTAATGAGATTTTAAAGGTTGAAACCGCATTATAAAAACGTTCGATATAGTCCATACGTGTTGCTTGTGGATAACGAGAGAACAAGCAAGCCGCAACTAAAACATATAAGAACTGTGCGCTTTCATAAATTTCACCTGTAATACGGTTTTGAACGAAGTATTTACCTTCTAATTGTTTAACCGCAGCGTAGGAGAAGTTCATATCACGTTGATGAACAATAAAGTTATTCATCTGTTCGAACTCTTCTTGTGTGTAATCTTCAAGAAGATGGCGATCATATTTGCCTAAATCGACTAATTTTTTAACGTGATCATACAGTGTTGGTGGCTCAAATTGGCCATACGCTTTTTTACGTAAATTAAATACGGCAAGACGGGCAGCGAGATACTGATAATCAGGCGTTTCACCAGAGATTAAGTCTGCAGCAGCTTTTACCAGCGTTTCATGGATATCAGCAGTTTTGATACCATCATAAAACTGAATCTGAGAACGTAATTCAACTTGAGATACAGAGACATTTTCTAGACCTTCAGCGGCCCAGGCGATAACACGGTGAATTTTGTCTAAGTCAATGCGTTCTTTATGACCATCACGTTTTGTGACGAGCAGGCTGTGATTCATGAGCGATGCACCTTTCTTGCATTAGTGTTACCTGAAATTTTATACCGCAAAAAAACGCTCCCGATGACAATCTGTGTCAAGGAGTCTTGTGGTGTGAAATTTAAGGAAACACAATATATAGGGGTTGGTTCAAATGGTGATAACAAGATAAAGGTAATTGAGAGATTGATCAAGTGTACAAATCTGATTGTTTCTGTGGATAAATAGGGGATAAATTTTTTAACAACTGCCTGTACCCTGCATAAATACAGGCAGTAAGAAACACAAATTCAAGTGACAACGATGTAAAGTCAATTTTAAAAAATGTGATCGTTTGATGTTTTATTAAACCAAATCAAACTTTCAGTTTCACGAATTCGAGTTATGTGTCGATTGTGTGTGCACCATATAATTCACATCGACATTTGGCGCTAATCGGAATTTGTCAGTGATCGGGTTATAATGTAAACCAATCATATTTTTGCTACGCAAATCGGTTTCATCGACCCAACTCAGTAATTCTGACGGGCGAATAAACTTATTAGCATCATGTGTGCCCTTAGGCACCATATTCAGAATATACTCCGCCCCTACCACCAGCATCAGCCACGCTTTTTTATTACGATTGATGGTTGAGAAGAAAACATGTCCACCGGGTTTTACCAATTTGGCACAGGCTCTTACAACAGAAGAAGGGTCAGGAACGTGCTCTAACATCTCCATACAGGTAACGACGTCGTAAGTTTGTGGGTTTTCATTCGCGTGGTTTTCAACAGTATCTTGAATGTAAGTGACAGGAATACCTGATTCCAGCGAATGCAAACGAGCAACTTGTAATGGCTCTGCACCCATATCAAGACCAGTTACTTCAGCTCCAGCACATGCCATACTTTCAGACAAAATACCGCCACCGCAACCAACATCTAGGACTTTTTTCCCAAATAGGCCGTCTGCGCGTTCTTGAATATAGTTGAGTCTTAATGGGTTGATGCGGTGCAATGGCTTAAATTCACCTTCAAGATCCCACCACCGTGATGCGACGCTTTCAAACTTGTCGATTTCATGCTGATCCACGTTAGCATGTAAAGAGGTTGTTTTATCATTCATCAGAAAGTATTACTCCTATTTTCATATTGCCATGATTCTACCAACGTTAGACGGTGAAATCGAAGAGAATAGCGAAAGGATCATTAATTTAGTTGTTTCCTTTTTCCAAAAATTGGCGATTTGTGGTATAGTTCTAAACCTTTGAATCCGTAGTATGAGGGACAGTGGCTCCATGAGCGACATTGCCAGAGAAATCACACCAGTTAATATCGAAGAAGAGCTGAAAAGCTCATATTTGGATTATGCGATGTCTGTTATTGTAGGACGCGCATTACCCGATGTTCGAGACGGACTGAAGCCAGTACACCGCCGAGTGCTTTTCGCGATGAATGTACTAGGAAACGATTGGAATAAACCTTATAAAAAATCAGCCCGTGTTGTTGGGGATGTTATCGGTAAATATCACCCGCACGGTGACAGTGCTGTTTATGAAACGATTGTTCGTTTAGCACAGCCTTTTTCTATGCGTTACATGTTGGTTGACGGGCAGGGTAACTTCGGGTCAGTTGATGGTGACTCGGCGGCTGCAATGCGTTATACCGAAGTTCGTATGGCGAAAATCGCCCATGAACTGCTGGCGGATTTGGAAAAAGAAACGGTTGATTTTGTTCCTAACTATGATGGAACAGAACATATTCCGGCAGTAATGCCAACCCGTATTCCAAACTTGTTAGTCAATGGTTCTTCAGGGATTGCGGTAGGGATGGCAACAAACATTCCTCCACATAACCTAGGCGAAGTTATCGACGGCTGTCTTGCTTATGTTGATAACGAAGACATCACGATTGAAGAGTTGATGGAACATATTACGGGGCCTGATTTCCCGACTGCCGCTATTATTAATGGTCGCAGAGGAATTTTAGATGCCTACCGTACTGGTCGCGGAAAAATTTATATCCGTGCTCAGGCTGATATCGAAACTGATGAGAAAACAGGCCGCGAAACTATTATCGTGACAGAAATTCCTTATCAGGTGAATAAAGCTCGTTTAATTGAAAAAATTGCAGAGCTTGTTAAAGATAAGCGTATTGAAGGTATTAGCGGATTACGTGACGAGTCTGATAAAGACGGTATGCGTATTGTCGTTGAAATCAAACGTGATGCTGTGGGTGAAGTGGTATTAAATCACTTATTCTCACAAACACAAATGCAGGTTTCTTTCGGTATTAATATGGTTGCGCTTCACCAAGGCCAGCCAAAATTATTAAATCTAAAAGAAATTATCTCTGCCTTTATTCGTCACCGTCGTGAAGTTGTTACTCGTCGTACTATTTACGAATTACGCAAAGCGCGTGACCGTGCTCATATCTTAGAAGCACTGGCTGTTGCATTGGCGAACATCGACCCAGTTATTGAAATGATCCGTCAAGCACCAAATCCAGCAGAAGCAAAAGCAGCATTAATTGCACAGCCTTGGGATTTAGGTAGCGTTTCTACCATGTTAGAGCGTGCTGGCGACAGCAACGTTGCTCGTCCTGAATGGTTAGAGCCACAATATGGCGTGCATGACGGTAAATACTATCTAACAGAGCAACAAGCTCAAGCTATTTTGGATCTGCGTTTGCAGAAACTGACCGGCCTTGAACATGAAAAACTGTTAGATGAATATCGTGAGTTATTACTCCAAATTGCTGAGTTATTACATATCTTAAGAAGCCCAGAACGTTTGATGGAAGTTATTCGTGAAGAGCTAAATGCGATTAAAGATCAATATAACGATCCTCGTCGCACCGAGATCACTGAAAACACGGCTGATATTAATATTGAAGACTTGATCAATGAAGAAAATGTTGTTGTGACACTTTCTCACCAAGGTTACGTTAAATATCAACCACTTACTGATTACGAAGCACAGCGTCGTGGCGGTAAAGGTAAATCAGCAGCAAGAATTAAAGAAGAAGACTTTATCGATCGTCTATTGGTGGCTAACACCCATGACACGATTTTATGCTTCTCAAGCCGTGGTCGTCTCTACTGGATGAAGGTTTACCAGTTACCAGAGGCAAGTCGCGGTGCTCGTGGTCGTCCAATTATCAACTTACTACCTCTTGAGCAAAATGAACGTATTACCGCTATTTTGCCAGTAAGAGAGTATGAAGAAGGTAAGTTTGTCTTTATGGCAACGGCAAGCGGAACTGTGAAGAAAACACCTCTGCAAGATTTCAGCCGTCCTCGTAGTGCAGGTATCATTGCCGTTAACTTAAATGAAGGCGATGAATTAATCGGTGTTGATTTAACCGATAGCACAAACGAAGTTATGTTGTTCTCTGCTGAAGGCAAAGTGGTTCGCTTTGCGGAAGATTGTGTTCGTCCAATGGGTCGTACTGCGACAGGTGTTCGTGGTATGAAACTGAGCGATGACGATAAAGTGGTTTCACTTATCATCCCTCGCGGTGAAGGTGATATCTTAACCGTAACTGAAAATGGTTATGGTAAACGTACTGCTCAAAGCGAATACCCAACGAAGAATCGTGCAACACAAGGCGTTATCTCTATTAAAGTGAGTGAGCGTAACGGTAAAGTTGTTGGTGCAATTCAAGTTGAAGAAACTGACCAGATTATGATGATCACCAATGCGGGTACATTAGTTCGTACACGTGTTTCTGAAGTCAGCATTGTTGGACGTAATACACAAGGTGTTACCTTAATTCGTACAACAGAAGATGAATTGGTTGTTGGCTTGCAACGTGTTGAAGATGAAGACGATGCATTAGATGACGACGAAGTTAATGAGGTTATTAGCGAAACGCCATCAGAAGCACCTGATTCAGATTTAGCAGATGATGCGGACGAAGAATAATATTTATCATTATTGTGATGTATAAATAAAAGAAAGCAGGCATAATTGCCTGCTTTTTTTATGTGGTAGGATCAGTTTATCATCAGAAATAATTATCCTGATGATAAAGATCATATCATTCAGACATTCAGTAACTTCTGCTAGAATAGAATAAGTTTCTTGTGCGGTAGGAATATTGATTAGGGTGGTTGTTTGAGATATCTCTCGTCCTTTAAAACATCGTTAAAAATTTCCCGCTACCTTTTTCGCATATTAGGTATCATGTTGTGGGCGATGGGTGCATTGCTAACCATGTTTTACCTCATCAATATCTTCAATGATACTAAGTCTGATATTCGGCAGGAGTATAGTAATAACTATACTAATCTCCTTGGTTTCTTTAGGCAAACCTCCGGCACCATCCGCGATTTACAATACCTCGCAGAACGTCACCAAGAACAAATTAATTTAAACCCGAGCATGAAAAACTCATTATTTTATGAAGGACCATTCTCACTTCATAAACTTAATGACACCGCAGATTGTGAATTATTTAAGGGGCAAACAAACAACTATTTCCGCTCCTTTAACAGCATCTTATATTATTGGAAAGATAACACTCCGGCATTACAAGGGATAAACCAAGTCTTTATGGTTGGCTCCCATAGCATGTGTATGATTAACTTCCCTTTGCGCGCATCCCCTGTTGATACTGAAATGTTGAAAAAAATGGTTTACGAAAATACACGTAACTATGTTAATCAACGCGCACAAGGTAAAGAAGTTAACCAATATTGGATAGTGCCAGATGCAAAAGGGGATAGTGGCATTTTATATGTTATGTCGCCAGTTTATGCCTCAGGTAAATTCATTGGTCTGATTGGTATTGAAAGAGCTATTCGTCTTGAATATTTTTCTCCTGCCAAAGATAGGGTGATTTCAATTCACCTTCTTAACAGTAGGAACACTACTGTTTTAAGCTATCCAGCAGAAAATAACTATCATGCAGTTAAACAGGTTCCTGATGTCAGTGCTCCTTATTTTGGTTTTGATGAAGACTTTAGTGATTTAGTTGCTAAGCGTAAATTATTACCTTCATCTTTTAGTGTGGTGTATTCATTACCACTCAAACAAATTTTAAATGAATTTAAATTCACGATTTTTAATGCGCTGATCTTAAATATTATTTCAGCCATTATGATTTTTATTTTCGTCTGGATCTTTGAGAGAAAAATATTCTCTCCAGCCGAAAATAATGCCTCTCGTCTAGAAGAGCACGAACAGTTTAACCATAAGATTGTGGCATCAGCGCCAGTCGGGATCAGTATTCTTAGAATACGTGATGGCATGATCATCTTAAGTAACGAGCTAGCACACAACTATTTTCGTTTGCTTAGCCATAGCGATAAACAAAATATCCTTTCTATTATTGCTGAGAAAAGTAGCAATATGGTCGATGTAGTGACCAACAATCGTAATCATCTGCAAATAAGCTTTGTTAACTCACGTTATCAAAATGAAGATGTGGCTATCTGTGTTTTAGTGGATATTAGCGCGCGAGTTAAAATGGAGCGCTCACTACAAAATATGGCGACAGCTGCGGAGCAAGCTAACCAAGCTAAATCGATGTTTTTGGCAACGGTCAGCCACGAATTACGAACACCACTTTATGGCATTATTGGTAATCTAGAATTATTGCAGTCGCTTACACAAAATGATGATACTTCTCGATTACTAAAGACGATGGATAACTCCTCATCGTTATTGCTAAAAATTATTAGCGATATCCTCGATTTCTCGAAAATTGAATCTAAACAGTTAAAAATTGATATTAAGCCATTTAATTGTCGCCAAGTGCTCTCTTTTGTTATTTCTAACTATTTACCTTTGATTGCGAAAAAAGACTTGGCTATTTACTGTTTTATCGAACCTGACGTACCAAAAATTGTAAATAGTGATCCTGTTCGCGTACAACAAGTTATCTCTAATTTATTGAATAACAGTATTAAATTTACCACGACGGGATGTATTACCTTACATCTTTATAAAGATGATTATTATCTCTATTTTGATATTCACGATACAGGGCGAGGCATTAGCGATAAAGCATTACATGAGCTGTTTGAACCATTCTTCCAAGTATCTCAAAATACAGAAAGTGCATCAGAGGGAACAGGATTAGGTTTGGCTATTTGTGAAAAACTGATCAACTTAATGGATGGGGATATCAGTGTTGTTTCCCAAGAAAATATTGGTAGCCGCTTTACGGTTCGTATACCTCTTTATGGTGCCTTAGAAGGAATAGAGTCGTCTTCTAAACTGAATATTTATAAAGAAAGTAATGTTCGTTGCTTTATAGATATTAAAAATCTTTATTTGGAAGGTTTTATTGGTCGATACCTTCGTTATTTCGGTTTGAGCTGTGAATTACTTACTGAAGAAGTGGTGATATCTTCAAACGATTTTATTATTACGGACTACGATCTACCAAGAAAAGATAACTGCCAATTTATTAGGATCAATGAGCATTACTTTGAGCCATCGAAGAAAATAGCTGAAAATGTATGGGTATGCAGTACTTACAAACTAAATGAATTAACAAAAATAATACTGCAATTACCACAAAACAAAGTTGAAGCTAATTGCGTAGAGATGGTGGAGCAAGCTACAGATTGTAGCTTACAAACCTTAACGGTTCTTATTGTCGATGATCATCCAATAAACCGCTTATTGTTGACCGATCAACTGAAAAAAATCGGTTTTAATACAGCAACAGCAGAAGATGGCTGTGATGCATTAACGTATTTAGCTAAGAATCATGTTGATATCGTGCTGACGGATGTCAATATGCCGAATATGAATGGCTATCAGTTGGCAACACATATAAGAGAAATGGGTAGTGATATGCCTGTTATAGGTGTGACAGCGAATGCGATTGCCGAAGAGAAGCAACGTTGTATTGATGCTGGAATGAATGATTGTGTATCTAAACCTGTTTCACTTTCTATTTTAAGAGAAGTGTTGGTGAAGTATATTCCTAAAGAATAATTCTAGATCGCGAACGATAAAACGAGTAAATAAAGACTAATTTATTAGTCTTTATTTATTTTTAAGCTCAAACAAGGCGAAAAATGATGTATTTAAAAAGCATTTTGATAGAGAAGAGAAAACAAAACAGAATCATAACAAGTTAAGTTGATTAAAAAGCAGGGTAAGAAAGCCTCTACAACGGTCTGTAAGCCTGGAAATAAATAAAGGTATGAAGAAATAGAAGAATAATTTATACAGCTTATAGGAGTTTGTGAACAAGGAGGATATTACAAGGAAAGAGAAAGATAAACCCAAGGAGAATGAGGAATAAAGAGTAAAAACTAAAAAGCAGAGAAGCTCCCACAAAGGGTTGAGCTTCCTGATTTTATCGGTGCGACTAAGGTAACTACGGTAAAATTAATCTGGGCCGTTAATTTCCTTATCAATAGTCACTGATGACAAGTAATTAAGTAATGCGATATCGTTATCGACACCTAATTTCATCATGGCTGATTTTTTCTGGCTACTAATCGTTTTAATACTGCGATTAAGTTTCTTCGCAATTTCAGTCACAAGGAAGCCTTCAGCAAATAATCTCAGCACTTCACTTTCTTTTGGTGATAAGCGTTTATCGCCATAGCCATTCGCATTGACTTTTTCAAGTAGCTTAGCAACGCTTTCAGGCATAAATTTCTTGCCTTTTTGTAGCGCCGCCAATGCTTTTGGCAGATCAGTCGGAGCACCTTGTTTAAGCACAATACCTTCAATTTCAAGATCAAGGACTGCGCTCAAAATAGCTGGGTTGTTATTCATGGTAAGTACAATAATCGACAAATTAGGATAATGTCTTTTTATGTACTTAATGAGTGTAATACCATCACCATACTTATCGCCAGGCATGGACAAGTCAGTAATTAACGCATCCACATTTAACTTAGGTAAGTTATTGATAAGTGAAGTTGAATCTTCAAATTCACCTACAACATTGACCCATTCAATTTGTTCTAAAGATTTACGGATACCGAATAAAACGATTGGGTGATCATCGGCAATAATAATATTAAGGTTATTCATGTTTAATTGTTACCTTGCTGCAGCAACTGTTGAATCCATTTATCCAGTTGAGTGATACGTTCTTTGATCTCTAATTCATTATGATTTTTTATGTCATGCTCTAAATATTCACAGCTTTCTCTGAGATATTCTAAATCTAACATGGCAAAAACCCCTTTTAGACGATGAGCTGTCTGGGCTAGAGAATGAAAGTCTTTATTTGTTGCTTCTAAGTGTAGTTTTTCAACATCAATAGGAACAGTACTGATAAATAGTTCCTTATAATCACTACCATTCAACGTCTTCCTATAATTATTAAGAATTACTTCGTATTTATCAAGGTTATTATTTTCATCCCAAATACTCTCTTTAGTTGTATCTAGGGGAAATGACTCATTTTCTTCAATTAAATAAGTAATAGCCTCTATTAAAGGATCACCGAAGTTATAGTTACACTTTATTAAATCTTTTGATATTTTTTCAAATCCAACAATAGAGCTCATTAATAATATTGTTGGCGATTCAGGATTATCATTCGGCGTATCCCTAAGTATGATATCGTATTCAGGATAAAGATTCTCTCTATTTTTATCAAAGTATGTAGCGCCATATTTATCAAGCTGTTGGCAGATGATTTTTTCTATTTCAGGGTTTTTTATGGCGAGTTTTGCGTTTATTCCCTCTAATAATACGTTAAAAGTTCGTTCTTCCGTATCTATATGCTGGTATGGGAGTACAATTCGGAAATGAGAACCAATACTTTCTTGGCTCTTAATCGTTAATTCTCCCTGTATTTTATTACATAACAAATGACACAAATAAAAAATGATACCTGAATTAGAATAATATTTGTCTCCCATTGCTTGGCCTAAGAATGGGTATTTTATATTAGCAATGTCTTGGGGTGTAAGCCCACTTCCACTGTCAATAATATCAATAAGTATTTCTTCTTTATCTTTATTTTGAGCTAAATTTAGATTAACGGTTATCTTTCCATAATTAGTCGTACTAATGGCATAATTAATCAATGATAAAATAATCTTACTTAAAGCTGGCCCATCGTTAATTAAAAGTAAGCCAGGTCTTATATTATTGTGGAAATAAAGTGTTAGGCCTTTTCTTATCATAAAAGGTGATGCCGTTATCAGAATAGATTCAACTAATGTTGAGAGTTCAAATTCATCCTTATGAATTTTCCATTCTTGATTTTCTAACTTATTAATTAATGTAATGTTTTCTATCCACTCAGAAATGTAATTTGTTTTCTCTAATAATAAGCTAAGTAATTGCTGGTGGGTATCTTCGGGTAATAACTCTTTGAATTGATAAACCATCTCATTTATATCTTTGATGGGACGCATCAATTCTAATGACATATTAGATAAAATCTTGCGTCGTGCGATAGTGTTTTTCTCATATTCTTGCTGTGCAAGTTGTAATTTTTTATTGATTAGTGCTTCATTATCTTTATTCAGAAATATGAATAATGATGTATTGTCAATATTGTTGTTATTACTGGTTCTTATTTCATAAATTTCGTTGTTGATAGCCGTTTGGATTAAGCCATTGTGCTCAACTGCCATTTGGCGGATCTTAGATAAATCGATATGAGGCAGCAATTTTTCCGCATGACTATTACTAATAATCTTATGGTTAGAGGAAAAATTATAGACTAATAATCCTATCGGAAGGTTCGAAATGATGTCGTTTGTCATCTCTTCTTTGATCCGTAGATTACGAGTCATAGAGATATAAGGGAAAACGTACTTATTACGAATATAGATATGGCCAAAAACGGAGATAGAAATAAATACCAGCAGGCTGATTAATAACCAAATATTTTTGTAGGCAATCTCTTTTATAATCGATTTCAACGGATATTCATAAGAGAGTGAATAGGGGATACCTGCAATCGGCTGAGAAAAGATCAGTGAAGAGCCATCAGTTGATACTTCAATGCTATTTTTGTCGTAAATAGATTGCTGACCTGTTGGAAGTAGCCTTAAGTAGTGTGGAGACAATTCTGAAGGTAAGAAATTATTGATAGGTAAATCAAACGCCACTACGCTAGTTAACTGACCTGGTACATTAAACATAATACGATAAGTGTAGTAATAGATGTTTTCTGTAGACATCTTTCTAATAGGAGAAAGACTCTCTTTTTCATCTAATGCCGTTGATTGCATCAATAACTCAGACCGTTTATTTTCAGCCGTTAATGTTAAATAGCTTTCTTTGTAACGGATTTCTGGTTTTAGCACAGAATGAGTCGTAATTAAGATAAGATCATTCCCTTTACCATTTAGATAATAAAGTGAACTGTAATCATTACGTACTCCCCAAAGAATTTCGAGTGAATTTGCAAATCGTTGTGCTAGCTGAAAGGTTTGTTCATTGGGTTTGCCGAATATAATGGAATCGACAGTTTGATCTCGCCCTTCAAGCCAAAACACATCAGAACGTAATTTTATTGGATTAAGTGGCAATACAGGGAACGTTGAGGTATCGGTTATTTTATTTGATAGCTGAAAAAGCTGATTAGAGTGGTAACGGTAATCTTCAACCTGTCGAGCAAATTTGAGAGTCGTATTGTTGATAGCATTTTTTTTGCTATCCAGCCAAGTGTCAAAATAACTGTAAGCGTATAGAAAAAGCGATATGACCATAAAAAGAAGAAATAGGGCATATAGACGAGTTAGTGTATTTGGCTTGAGTTGGTTCAATGTACGCATTCAGTTTGCGAGCCTTTAAGAGACAATGTAATTAAAAATAGAAAATTGAATAAACAATCACCATTATTCAGTCATTATATTAACAGGTTATCACTTTAAAAGGGATATTCGGATGAACTTTGAGCAAACAAACAAAAAAATCCAATTTTTTTACAATCGGAGCTAGACAGCGGGGTCAGAGATAGGCATAATTCCGCGCTATGGAAGGATGGCCGAGTGGCTGAAGGCAGCGGTCTTGAAAACCGCCGATGGGAAACCATCCTAGAGTTCGAATCTCTATCCTTCCGCCAGAATTAGCCGGCTTAGCTCAGTTGGTAGAGCAACTGACTTGTAATCAGTAGGTCACCAGTTCGACTCCGGTAGCCGGCACCATATAAGAACCCGTTATCTCGTAAGAGATAGCGGGTTTTTTCTTATCTATAATTCTATTTTTCATTTTCCCTCTTATTTATTTTTATTTAATTCCTTTTGGATTACTTCGTTTATTTCTCGATATCACTATGGTTTTTTATCTCTAGTTATCAAAAATTAATCAATATATTAGTGGGTTAGCATTTTTTAAGCAGAAAGCGCTTGAAGATTGAGCAAACAGATAAAAAGTCATTTTTTTTACAATCAGGACTAGACAGCGGGGTCAGAGATAGGCATAATTCCGCGCTATGGAAGGATGGCCGAGTGGCTGAAGGCAGCGGTCTTGAAAACCGCCGATGGGAAACCATCCTAGAGTTCGAATCTCTATCCTTCCGCCAGAATTAGCCGGCTTAGCTCAGTTGGTAGAGCAACTGACTTGTAATCAGTAGGTCACCAGTTCGACTCCGGTAGCCGGCACCATATAAGAACCCGTTATCTCGCAAGAGATAGCGGGTTTTTTCTTGGGTAAATTTTATGGGTGTAAATTAAAAAAACACCACATAAAAGAGAGTAGTGTTTTCGTGTATTACATGATTATCGAGCTATCACGATCACCAACCCATGACGGACCAATTAAATACTCGCCCCAAAATTTTCACTTCTTCTAATGTAGAACGCTCATCTGGGTAATCAATAGTATTATAGCTACGAATGATAATGGTGTTATTGGGAAGTCGATGTAAAATTTTGACTCTCAAAAGATCACCTTGTTGAATCGCATAAATACCGCCATCAACAATTTTTGTATGTCCTGTACTGATAGTGACAATTGATCCGTCAGGAATAACAGGGGACATACTGTCACCATGAACTTTAAAAGCAACGGCATCACTAGGTTGAACGCCATAGCGATTAAATGTAGAACGAGAGAATCTCAATAATTCCACCTTCTGATTATCAGTGGTACAACTACCGAAACCGGCAGCTAATTCAATAGTAGTATAGAAGGGGATCTCGACTTCATCTCGTTCTATTGGTGTATTATTATCCCAATCATCAACGGGTGTCATCTCATTGACCGAAACACCATCGTTTCTTTTTGCTCCCCGTCCATATTCTAACCATTCTGCTCGAATATCGAGCCATTGACTTAATGCTAAGATATTTGTTGGATCGGGAATTGACTCACTGTTTAGCCATTTCCACACTGCTGGAGCACTGACTTTTATACCTTGTTCAGCGAGTGCATCTGTAATTCTTTTACCTAACCCACGTCCTGCGATCCCTGAATCTAAACAAGCTTCTTGAAGCCTTTTTGTGAACTCCGTTTTATTATCATTTTTAACCATTGGTTAATTTCCTTTGCTACTTGACGTTACTTTGGTTAAAATATAACATTAACTATTAGTTAATAAAAGTATGAAAAGTACAAAAAAGTAACTAAATAAACCAATGCAAGAGTGGTAAGTAAAAATCACGTTGAGATAACGCCGTAAAATGCGGGTGATTTAGATGCATAAATGCCATGCCTTGTCGTGGTACATGGATGACCAATTAGTAGTAGTGATAGGAAATCAAAAGGAGCATTAAATGAGACTAGCAGACTTACCTAAATATTTTTCACCCAAAAGCATTGTATTGAGTGATGTAAGAACTGTTAAAGCAGTAGATTCGCTTTCAGTAACCGATGTAATGACATCAATTAGCCTAGTAACGCGAAAAGGACGCATGGGAATAGAATTGTTTTTAGCTAAACATAATATTAGTAACCCAAGCGAAGCGATAGAAAGCCTTTACCAATATGCATTAACCCAAGCTTATCAATATAAAGCGATTGATAAATTAACTGAAAACGATAAAGCCAAAGTTTTACATATTATTGCTAATTATGCTTTTCAAGATTACGCAAGAAGTGCCGCAAGTAAGAAAGCGTGCCCTGATTGCAGTAATGGGTTTATTGAGGTTGAAGTTTTTACCACTAAAAGCTACACCTCAAAATCGGTTAAAGGGCTTGAGCAAAACTTTAAAGATGGGCTGAAAGTTAAACCAATAAATAAGACTTCTTATCGTGAAGTGAGAGAGACAACTCGTGTTGTTTGCCCTACATGTAAGGGGAAAGCCGAAATTCGTTTAGCATGTCGTTGTCATGGGCGTGGTCAAATTTTAGATAAAAAAGAGAGCGAAAAGCAGGGAATGCCTGTTTTCAAACCTTGCAATCAATGTTCAGGACGCGGGTATCCTCGTTTAAAATTCAGCGAAGTATTAGAACAAGTACAAACGGTAGTGGGTGTTTCTAAAACTGTTGCGTACAGTAACTATAAGCCGTTATTTGAACATTTAGTTGAAGAATGCTTTAAAGAAGAGTCTCTGTCAGAAAAAATTCTTCAAGAAGTGACTGTTAATTAATAATTTTCTATGTTTATTTGTTTTTGTAGAAATTAGTTATTGACCTTCAGGAAAAAAAAGCATACTATCTCCCCACAATGAGAGATTTGTATCTAAAGACCTCACAACAGAATATAAATAGCCTCACTTCGGTGGGGCTTTTTTGTATCTCGATTTTCTTAACAAAGATAATTAACGATATCTGTTAAATTTTATTTTTAATTGAAGACCACAATGTGGTCTTTTTTTATATCCGCCATTTATCTAATTAGATAAATAAAACACAAACATACTCATGTTAAAACAGTGCTTAAATTTAAGTGCTGTGGATGAGTATATTATTTATTACAGTTCCTCCTATTGGAGGTAAGCCATGAGAAACAATGAAAGAAAATCCAGATCTATGGGAACAGATATTTATCGTTCTTTCTTCAATGAAAGAGCAAGGAATATCAGCCTCTCTAGCTGGAGGAATGGCTATTCTTCGAGGTTTATATAACGGCGGGGGATGGAAAAAAACCTCTATAGATGGGCTGATGTGTGCAATGTTTGCTTGGTTTATTAAAGATATTCTAATTTTATTTAATATTAATCATGAGTTTGCTTACTTAGCCAGTGTGTTTATCGGTTATGTCGGAGTAGATTCCGTGAGTAAACTCCTTAAAGGAAGAGCAGGAGTTAAAAATGGCTAAAATAGCACGAGGTGAGCGTAATAATAACCCTGGTAATATTCGGCATGGTTCGAAATGGCAGGGATTATCCTTTGAGCAAACAGATAAAGACTTTTGCCAATTTATTTCATCTGAATATGGAATACGAGCTATCTACAAATTATTACAGACATACCAGAAAAAATATGGTTTAAATACCATTAGAACAATTATCAACCGTTATGCTCCACCTAACGAAAATAATACAGAAGGCTATATTAGCCGAGCATCAAAAGAAATTGGTATTGATGCTAATAACCCAATTAATACACAATTAAAAAATGTCACCATTCCTTTAGCAGTTGCGATTGTTAATATTGAACTTGGCTATCAACCTTATTCAGAAAAAGTGTTTGAAGATGCTTGGTTGTTACTATGAATTATTTATCAAAAATAATGCTAATAGCGATTTTATGCTTAGGAATAGGATTGCTTTGGTTAATTGATAAAAATAAATCCTTACAACAGGAATACGATAATATTAACCAATCTCTTATTCAGCAGATTGCAGAGAATAAAGATTATCGATTAAGAATAAATCGGCTTAATCAACTTGATAATCGTCATTTACAGGAACTTGTTCATGCAAAAAAAGAAATTGATCAGTTGCGTGATATTAGTGAGCGCGCTCCTGAGCGGGTGTATATCAAAGCCGAGTGTCCTAAAGCCTCAGCCACTTCCACCACCAGCTTGGTTGATGCAAACACCGCCAGACCTACTGACACCGCTATCCGAAATTATTGGATACTCAGAGAACGAATTGCGCAATCAGAACAGATAATTTTAGGGTTACAAGATTATATTCGCCAAGAGTGTATTAATTAAAAATCCCTTTAATTAATTTATAATCAATAAAATTATTTATAAAACAAAATTAATTAAATGTTTTTAAAGAAAAGGAGAGTTATATTAAGGAGGTGAAATGAAAGATAATGATATTAATATTGCCATTCGTGAACAACTATTAAAACAATTTAAATCAGCAAATATTAATGTTGAGGTTGTTGCTGGTTTTCAGCCAGAGAAAAGACAAGATAGTAATATTATTATGTTTTTTCCTATAAAGGAGGTTGGCCAAGGTTGGCAAAAAAGGAATTACAATGTTCAAGGTAATAATGCAAACCATAAAGAACAACAACTGATTGAATTAACATTTCAGGTTCAAGGTTTTATTAAACAACATCCAAATTTAACAGCAGGTGATTTAGTTAGAATGACTCGAATGATTATTAATTCGTTGTCTTTTGTTGAATCAATGAGAAAAGTGGGAATAGGGATACAACGGGCGAGCGAAATTAGACGAGCGCCGATAATGAATGCTGGAAATAGCTATGAGCATAATCCTTCATTTGATTTTAATATCACTTTTTCCAGTACGTTATCTTTAGACACTGCTGCAACAAATTTACTTATTTCTAATCTATTTCGTATTTAAGGATAAATATGTCTATTAAACAAACTCGCTATATTGATATTGCGAGCGCGGTTGTTGGTGCATCAGCTGCACCTATGCGCAAACTTACAGCCCGTATTTTCTCAACAAACCCTAAAATTCCAGCAGGTAAAGTACTTGAGTTTGCCAGTGGGCAAGTGGATGAGTTGCTTGGTGCAGGATCACCAGAAGCGAAATTTGCTCGCCAATATTTTAGTTATGTTAGCCCTGCGCCTATTAGTAAACCTAAAGAGCTACAAATTGCTTCTTTTGAACCTGTAGGTCGGGCGCCGACATTATTTGGCACACCAGCAGCAACTCTTGATAAATTAAAGCTGATTGAAGAAGGTGCATTTACTTTGACTATCGGTGATATCTCTAAAAATATTACTGATATTTCTCTAAAAGATGCAGAGTCTTATGCTGATGTTGCCTCTCTGATCCAAGCTAAATTAAACGCTGAAAGTGAACCTCAATTTGTAAATTGCTATGTCACTTTTAATGCACTTGATGGTGCTTTCTTGATGAGTGGCGGTGTACAAGAAAAAGCGAAGATCACTATGGAACATTCACCTTTAGCCGATGCTATGGGGTTAAGTGATGGTGAAGCATCTGAAGGGAATGTGGCACAAACGGCTCTTCAGGCATTTATTGCTGCCGAAACAATTTCTGATTCATTTGGTAGTGCAACATTCTTGACCGAACTTACGGTCGAGCAAAGCGTTGAACTAGCAGAGTACATTGCAGGCGAAAATGTAAAATATCAGCTCTATTTGTCAGTTCCGGATAAACAAGCCGAGATTTACAGTAAAGCATTAATCGGTACCGCATCAACTGGCTTAAATTTAAAAACAGATGATGGCTTTTTTGTTCAAGCTCTACCTATGGCAATTATGGCGGCAACAGATTTTGATCGCACAAACGCGACCACTAACTATATGTATCGCCAATTTGGTATCACTTTCCCATCTCAAGTTAAAACAGATATTGCGGCTGATCGATTAGATAAATTACGCATTAACTATTATGGCGAAACGGCTGTTACTGGCACTGATATTAGTTTCTATCAACGTGGATTTTTATGTGGAAATGCCTCTAATCCATTAGATATGAGTGTTCATAGTAATGAGCAATGGCTAAAAGCCTATATCGCACAGCAATGGTTAAGCTTATTACTTTCCACCCGCGGTATTCCAGCTAATAAAGATGGTGAAGCAAGAGCAATGATGGTTATTGCCGGCGCTGTTACGAAAGCATTAAACAATGGCACTATTCTTACCAGTAAAAAGCTGACTGAAGTACAAAAAATCGCAATTACAGATGCAGCGGGTGATGATTTAGCGTGGCACGATGTACAAAACAAAGGTTATTGGTACAACGCTGAAATCGTTGAAGAAACAGGCCCTTCAAATTTACCCGAATACACCATGAAATATGTATTAATTTACGGTAAAGGCGATTGGGTTCGTAAAGTTGAAGGCTCACACAATTTAGTTTAAGGAACAAACAATGAACGATATTTCAGCAACAGGTTTGAGTTTAATTATTCAGGCAAGCAACACATTTCCTGCAGGTATTCCTATTACCACATTTTCGGATGAGGGTGATCCATTAGATTTACCGGCTGTCGATATTACAGCAACCGCAGTAGATATTAATGGTAATTTAGTGAGTTGGTCGGCACCTACACCTCAAACTGTGACAATCAACGTATTAGCAGGAAGCGAAGAAGATGAAAACTTGGCTATTTTACTTGATGCAAATACAGCAAGACGAGGACGTCGTCATGCAAGCGATATTATTACACTAGTGGCTTCTTATGGTGATGGTTCTATTACCACTGCTCGTAATGGCCGAATTACTAATGGTAGCCGTGGTAATTCAATATCAAACAATGCTCGCCTTAAATCTAAGCAATACACCTTCATTTTCCAAGACTTTGATCGTGTCAGAGCACGTTAATTTTTAGCGTTATTCTTATTCATCTAATGGCGACTTCGGTCGCCTTTTTTATGGAATTTAATTATGTTAATTAAACCAAAAGAGATCACTGTTATTGATAGTGATCGTGAAGAACACACTTTTATTATTAGCCGATTGCCTGCAACGATTGGACGAGAAATTCTTGCTAAATACCCTTTATCAAATGCACCCAAAATTGGTGATTATGAAGTTAGCAAAGAAGCTATGTTAAAAATGATGGCTTATGTAGCAGTCGAAAAAGAAGGGCAAGAAATTTATCTAAAAACCAGCACATTAATTGATAATCATGTGCCCGATGGGGAAGCTTTGATCCGTCTGGAACTCGAAATGCTGAAGTATAACACCAGTTTTTTCGGCAAAGACGGGAGCCAAAATTTCCTACAATACCTTCTAGGCAAGTTCAGCGGTTCTCTCCCGTCGATTATAAAAACGCTGATGGCTTCTTTGCAGTCATCATCTCCGCGGGTTTCGCCTCCTTCACAGAACTCAAAACAACCATAGATCTAGAAGAAGCCTTTGATCTGTGGGAGATCGCGATTACTAATCGTTATAACGAGGCGCTTGCGGCGTCAAAGGAGAGATAATGTCTCTATTACAGGTATTTTCTCAGGTACTGATGTTGGAGGCTGAAGTATCTGATAGTGCATTAGCAAATATCAGAAAGTCAGCAGATGAAATTCTTGCTGAAATGAAAAATATTGAGCAGGGTGTTTCAGGCGGCATTACTAGTTTCTATAACTTTGTTCAAGAAATTCATCTCAATCTTGGTGAATTACCTGAAGATCATGACATAAGTATTTCATTTAATAGTGATGAAATTACAACTGCTTCTGTAACCATTGAAAATTCAATTCAAAGCATGATCAAAAGTGCGCTAATGGGGACGCAAGAGTTTGATAAATTCTTGCAAGAAATCTTAGTGGGCATGTTGGGCTTATCACTCAATGAGCCAATAAATATTGATCTTAATATTAGTGAAACTCAAGATAAAATTAATTCAGTAACACAAAGTATTGATGACCTGAAAAGTTCTATGTCGGTGTTAGATTACCAAAGAGGATTGGTCAATAACAATGGTGCAGCTGAAGCTCACATTTTAGCAAGCCTTAATGCTGAATATGATGCGATGGAGGATCAACTATCCTCACTGAATAATGAATTGGGATCTTTAACTGAAGCAGAGAAGAAAAATAAAGAAAGTAAAATTGTTATTGATGCACTGATTAAACAATTAGGTGCCGATTACGATACTTTTATTGGCACAATGCAAACTCAAGGTATTGATGCTGCGATTAAAGAAGCAAAGGCTCAACGTCGATTAGGCGAGAGCGTTGATGAAACAGGTAAAAGCTATCAAAAAGCCGTAGAAAAAATGAAGGATTATATTCTTAACGCCATGGGAGTTAAGGATATTACGGGAGCTTTGCAAAAGGTTTTCACTGCTTCATTAGATCGCGCCAAAGAAATAGAGTCACTAGATAAACTAAGTAAAAAGATAGGTATCGCGGCTATCGATATCGATGCTTTTTCCGGGGCGATGGCTGAAATGGGAGGCACAAAAGAAGCCGCTCAAGCCGATTTAACTGCAATGGCAAATGCATTTACTGATACAGAAGATCCTATTGAACAACTTTTAAAAACCGCAGATAAAGTCAAAGGAATGAGCTTTGACGGTGCCCAAAAAGAACTGGAAAAATTGGGTGTTGTGGATGAAAAAACCATTGAACTAATGATGAAAGGTCGGGAAGAATTAGAGCGCACAATGGGCGTGCAAAAACAATTCTCTGGTATTAATGATGAAAGTATCGAAAGTTCTATTCAACTTAATGCAGTAATGAATAAATTTGATCAATTAGCGGGGCAATTAAAAAATAACTTTTTGGAGATAATCATTCCTGTTCTTGCAAAAGGAATAACGTGGTTTGATAAATTAGTTAATTTCTGTATTGAGAATAAAGATTTTGTTATCGGTTTTTTCTCAGCTATTGGTAGCGCTGTTGCTATTTATTATCTGCCCGCGATGGTGTCTGCGGCAGTTGCTTCACTTGCAACTGCGCTTCCTATATTAGCGATTGCAGCTGTTATTGGTCTCTTAGCGACGGCATTTAAACTCGTCTATGACGATATTATGAATTTTATTAATGGTAATGATTCAATGATAGGCAGTATTTTGGATCAATACCCCGCGCTTAAAGACGCAATAATGGTGGTATGGGAAGCATGGCAAGTTTTTGTTCAATCTTTAAAGATTGCTTCAAAGGTTATTGCTGAACAATTTATTGCTGCTTGGAATTATATATCTGACGCATTTAATCAATTCGTTATAGCGCTTAATGCGGGCATTAATAATATTATCGAGTGGGGGCAATCAATAATTAGTGTCTTTATTTTTGTCTCTGATGCAGTGGTTAGTGTATTTAGTTGGATGTGGGAATATATAGAGAAAATATTAGGTTGGGTTAATGAAGGTATTGACTCTATAAAAGGAATTTGGCAATCAGCAAAAAGCTTTTTGGGAATGGACGATGCTGAAAAAGAGGTCACTGTTGTTCAAAAAGTAGAGCGACAATTATCTGATGAAGGTAGTCTCAATTACACCATACCACAGCCAAAACCAGCAACACGGTATTACAATCCAGCACTAGATGTAAATGCGTTAAATAATGGATTAACACTGTCTTCGACAAATAGTTTAAACCCAATAACCAGCCAAATGATCAGTAACCAATCAAGCATCAAACATGAAAATAATGTTCAAGTTGGTGAAATCAGAATTGAAACACAAGCCACCGATGGCCCAGCTGTTGCGAAAGCTTTAGGTGAAGTATTGTATGATAAAAATGCTAAAGAAATTACACAGCAACACTCTAGCGGATTAAAGAGTTAATTATGATAACTGAAGTTAGGATCTTTGATTTAGAGTCATTCGCAACGCTATTTGATAGCGTTAATCCGATGAAAGTTTCAATTACTGATAGTCATCAAGTCATTAAATTTGCGGTTGAAAATGGCGAAAATCGCAGCGACCACGTCATTATTAATCCTATTAGTATAGGTGTCGAGTTGCTATTAACGGGTGATATTGCGGATCGTTATTCTATTATAAAGCAGCTTTATGATGAACACACATTAGTGGGAATTCAAACCAGAGTTAAAACCTATCAACCAATGTTGTTAGAAAGTTTGACCCACGATGAAGATCCCCAAAAAGTGAATGCCATCGAATTAAAACTTAAATTTACAGAATGGAAAACAATAGAGCCCGAATATAATAAAAAATCCTCTAAATCAACCAAAAAACCAAAGCAAATCTCAACAGTTAATCGTGGCAATGTCAAAAGTAAAAAATCAACACAAGCAGGAAAAAAAGAAAAATAGGAGATAGATAAAATGCAGGTTATTCCATTACAAGCTATTCCTAATCAGCGGTTTTCTGTCGAAATAGCCGGTGTTGATTGGACATTTACGCTAAAAGTCGCTAATCAAACAATGTTTTGTGATATTGAGCGAGATGGCGAAGTCCTTATTACGGGTATTCGCTTGGTTGCTAATACACCTATTATCCCTTATCGCTATTTAAACCAAGGGATTAATTTAATCTTTCTAACAGAAAATGATGCTTTACCGTGGTATGAGGAATTTACAAAAACACAATCATTAGTGTATTGGAGTGATGAAGATGGATCTTCGGCGAATAAGGGTGGGGATTGAGGTCGGTGAAAGACTTCAATGGTATGAAGGATTGCGTATATCTGCAGGAGGAAAGAAATATGCAAATCCATTACAAAACGAATGTCAAATCGCTATTACAGGGCTTAATACCGAGACAAGAGATTATTTGCTGACGGAAACAAGTCCTTATAATAAAAATAAGCAAGTTCGACGAATTTATTTAGAAGTTGGTCGAATTAACTCTGGGTTATTCTCACTTTTTATTGGCGATATTGTCAGTGCAGAAATAGATTCTCCTCCAGATGTCACCGTAACGTTATCTGCAAAAACCAGTCATCATTGTTCTGGAAAAATTATTTCCTCTAGTGGTGGCGCTATTCAAAAATTGAGTGAAATTGCGTTAGCCATTGCCAATGATTGTGGTGTGAAATTGGATTTTCAGGCGACCGATAAGAATATTGCTAATTGGTATTATTGTGGCTCTGCATTACATCAAATAGAGCGTTTACAAGAGTCGGGAAATGTTAAAGCTTTTATTGATGATGACACGTTATTCGTAAAAGATGACGATAAAGCATTAAAAAGCCGATTTCGTATTTTGAATATGAACTCAGGTATGATTGGCATTCCCAAAGCCACAGAAAGTGGATTAACGGTGAGTTATCTTATCGATAGTACCTCTGAATTAGGCGGAATGCTTCGCCTCGATAGCAAATTAAATACCTCACTAAATGGTGACTACATTATTGAACAACTTGAATTTAAAGTGGCTTCACATGATGCAGATTTCACTTATACCGCAACGTGTAAACGAGCTTAATTATGAGTAAACCCAATAATGATATTGCCAGTGTTGGTTCATTGGCAGGGGCTTTTTCGTCTGCATTTCGCCATTTAATGATGAATACCGATGATATGTTACCCGCAACCGTCATTAACTATGATGAACAAACCAATCGAGCCATGATCAAACCCTTGGTCATGATGCTAACTACGGATGATGAAAAAATCTCTCGGGCACCGGTTGCTAATATTCCCGTGTTTCGATTTGGTGGTGGCGGTTTTTTTATTAGAGCGCCAATTAAACCGGGTGACTTTGGCTGGCTAAAGGCGAGCGATCGCGACATTAGCCTTATTTTTCAACGTGGTGGTTTGGAAGATCAACCTAATACAACACGATTACATTCGTTTAGTGATGCGATGTTTTTTCCTGACACGATCAAAGGATGGGCAATTGATGGGAAGAATATTGATGCCTTAGTTATTCAATCAATGGATGGCTCAGTCTGTTTCTCTCTTCACAACGATAAAGTTGTATTAGAGGCCCCAAAATATGAAATCAATGCACCTGAAACGATATTTACTGGCAATGTGACTGTTAACGGTAATTATGCCGTAAATGGTAATAGCGATTCACAAGGTGGACTGATGCGCCATAACGGAAAAGATATCGGCTCAACACATACTCATAGTGGGGTGCAATCAGGGAAAGATAATACAGGGAGTCCAATATGAGGACATTTTCAATAAACCAGCAGAATGATTTTGCGATAGGTGCTGATGGTAACCTTCAAATTTGTGACAACGATGAAGCTGTAAAAAACGTTTGTCAGCATTTTATTAAAGCTGTACGCGGTGAAATGCTACATAAAAAAGATAAAGGAATTCCTTATTGGTCTGCAACATTTAGCCGACAAGTTGATATTCCTTTATTCGAAATGGCATTTCGACAACGTATTGCTGAAATAGAGGAAGTTGTTGCTATCACTTATTTCCATGCTTTTCTAGAAGAGGGGACATTGAAATATCAGGCAGATATACGCACGATATATGGAGGATTTACATTGAATGGCTGACTATCGTTATATTAATAATAAAGGGGTGATTGTTCCAGACACATCGATGTTACGAAATAATGTCGAAGATGAATTCCGCGCTGTATTTGGTCAATCTATTAATTTATCGCCAGAAACCCCACAAGGGGTATTGGCAACTATGGAAATTGAAAATAGAGATGCCATTGTTCGTAATAATGCCGAGCTTGCAAATCAAATAAATCCCGATATTGCTGGTGGTGTTTTTCTCGATGCAATATGGGCGTTAATGGGCGGAGAGCGTATTAATGCCACACATTCCTATTTAAGTGATGTCGAGTTTACTGGTATTCCCGGTACTATTATTCCTAAAGGCTCTCAGGCGCTCACAATAACAGGTGCTACTTTTGAAACATTATCACCATTAATTATCGCTAATAATGGGAAAATTAAAGGCGATATGCGAGCTAAAGAATATGGCCCTATTACTTGTGGCGTTGGGCAATTAAATAAAGTGGCAAGTTCTGTATTAGGATGGGAAAAAGTGAATAACTTAACCCATGCTGTTGTTGGTCGCTATGCTGAGTCAGATATAAAGGCAAGGCGTCGGCGTAAACAAACATTAGCTAAAAATACAGTCAGTGTTGCAGAAGCAATTACCTCTTCGCTATATGAATTAGAGGGCGTTAATTCTCTTTCTTTTCGTGAAAATTTTAATGATAAAGCGTTGGTTGTCGATGGGATCTCATTATTACCTCATAGCATTTATGTGTGTGTAGAAGGTGGAGATAGCCATGAAATTGCTAAATCATTATTAAGAACAAAAACAATAGGCGCTGCATTTAATGGTGATATTGAAATAAATGTAATAGAGCCAGCAAGTGGGCAAGAATATCCTATTAAGTTTTCACGTCCGAAAGAAGTGCCTGTGTTTTGCCGTGTGTCTGTAAAAAAATCCAATATTGATGCGCAAACCATTATTCCTAATGCGTTAGAGAAATGGGTTCAGGGCGAAATAGATGGAGATAATGGGCTGGTGGTTGGGCGAGAGGTTTCTCCTTTTGAAATTTCAGCAGCGATTAATGCGGTTGAGCCTCATTTATTTGTCACTAAAGTTGAGATTTCAACAGATGGGAAAAATTGGAATGTTGCATTAATTCCTATCAAACTTAATCAAATTGCCCGATTACCAAAAGGGGCGGTACAAGTGGTGATCGCATGAATATTCAAGAATTTGATTTTCATTCTGATCTACTAAAAGCGATCCTCTGGCAATATGAAAATGCAGATAAATTAAAAGCATTAGCACATTTAAAAGCCACTTACTTTAATCAATCTACGGTTTCATTTTGGCAAAACTGGTATCGAGATGTCTTTAATATTGATACAGCTAACGATTTTGGTTTATCAGTATGGTCACGTATTTTAGATGTGCCTTTAGGCATTGATATTCCTCCTAGTGATAAAAATAAGATAGGTTTTGGCTTTGGTAAAAAGAAAACCAATTTTAAGGCAAACTTTCGACGAAATGCTGATTACACGTTATCGCTAACTTTAGATCAAAAAAGAATGCTAGTGAGAATGCGTTATTTCAATCTCACTCAAAGCCCTACCGTAACCAATATTAACGAATTTCTTAAACGTTTTTTCTGGCGTGAAGATAGCAAAGTCTTTGTGCTCGACCCTTTTGATATGACGTATATGTATTACGTTTTTAATTTTAATCCAGATGAACGTTTACGTCTTTTATTAGAAAACTTCGATTTAATGCCTCGCCCTTCAGGTGTAGGTGTCAAATATCGCATCATAACCAAAAAAGCTTTTGGCTATGGTCAATATCGTAAAAACTTTCTGAAGAGTAATTTCGGAGAATAATTCCTATGACTAAAATATTTAAAACCCCCTTTGCAACACAAGGGGATAAAACAGTTGTGCCTGTTGAAACCCAACCTGATGGCTCAGTCTCTTATACACAAGGTTATGGTTATGACTATGAACGTGACCAAGTGACTGATCCGGCGGCGAAAGATATTGAACGTGAAAAAATGAATAGTTTATTTCACGATATCACCGAGTCTATTGGTGAAATGCAATTGCAGGGTTTTGCTAAGTGGTCGGAAGCGGGTAAACCTTATCCTATTCGTAGTGTGGTTTATCATAAAAACAAAGCTTGGCAGTCTAAAATCGAAAATAATAATGTTGAGCCAGTCGCAGGTAATGCATGGATTGAATTAAAAGCTGATATTAATGCAAATGATGTTGGCGCTTATTCTAAAGGTGATGCAGATAAACGCTTTCAACCAGTAGGTAAATATCAAGCTGAAGGTTATGGCTATTCAAAAGTAGAATCTGATACCAAATATCAGCCTAAAGGGAATTATGCTCCTGCTGGAAATTATGCTAATAAAGGTGAGAGCTATACCAAAGCAGAATCGGATGGTAAATATCAGCCAAAAGGAAGTTATCAACCATCAGGAAATTATGCAACTAAAGGTGAAAGCTATACTAAAGCAGAGTCTGATAGTAAATATCAGGGGAAAGGAAATTACCAAGCTGCGGGTTATAGTTACTCAAAATCTGAAGCAGATAATAAATATCAAGCTAAAGGTAGTTATGTTTCCACAACGCGTAAAGTTAATGATAAGCCATTGAGTGGTGATGTAACGGTAACATCGCAAGATATTTTTTCTAATCAGGCGATTTCAATTGGTGCAAATCAAAATTTAAACAACTATAAAACGGCGGGTATCTATTTTCAGCCAGCAAATTCTAATGCAACGGCAAATTTAAATTACCCAGAAGCGATGGCGGGGACGTTAATTGTTTTAAAAAACGCGGGTATTACTCAGCTGTATTATGTTTATAACACTAGCCGTATTTATTCTCGTAGCCAGTATGATAAAGGTAATTTTACACCTTGGGCTAAAGAGTTTAATAGCCAAAATAAACCGACCGCAGGTGATGTGGGAGCGTATTCAAAAGGTGAGTCTGATGGGAAATATCAACCGAAAGGGAATTATTTAGCATCAGGTTATAGTTATTCCAAAGGCGAATCAGATGGAAAATATCAGCCAAAAGGGAATTATCTAGCATCGGGTTATAGTTATTCCAAAGGCGAATCAGATGGAAGATACCAGCCAAAAGGGAATTATTTAGCTTCTGGTTATAGTTATTCCAAAGGTGAATCTGATGGTAAATATCAACCAAAGGGAAACTATGCATTAGTTGGTAATAGTGGAGCTAAAAATACAGCTAAAAAAGATTCTAATGGATGGTTGAAATGCGGTGATACAGGGGTTATTCAACAATGGGGTAAGGAAGAATGGTTTCATGATGGAAGTTCGCGGGACTATAAATTTCCTATTCCTTTTCCTAATGCAATTTTCGTTATTGTTGTGACAAATAATAGTGGATGGGGAAGGTTGGGAACGAGCAGACACACTAAAGAAGGGTTCACTTTGGATGGTGACACTGAAAGAGCATATTTTTCCTATATAGCCATAGGATATTAGAAATTAAACATCCAATCAGAAATAAGTAAATCACTTCTGATTAATTTATAGTGAGCTATAAATAATCTAATATAGAATGTATGTTATAACTAATTGAAACTGCAATTTAACACCATGAAAATCATTCCAGCCACACACCACCATCTTTCTGCGCTTATTGAGTTAGATACTTATGCTCAACAGGATGCTTCGCGTATTGAAGAAATTAAAGCTTGGCTATCTAGCCAAGCTGTTTATCTTCTTGAAGTGGATGCGCAGATTGTGGGTTATGGTGTTATTCATCATCACTTTTTTAATCAGCCATTTATTGAACTTGTGATGATAGATAAGAGGTATCGCCAAAAAGGTTATGGAAAATGCTTGATGACTTATTTTCAAGAAAATACACAAGGAAATAAACTATTTACATCAACCAATAAATCTAATCATGCAATGCGAAATATGCTGGCTCAGTTAGGATTTATTGAAAGTGGCTGTATTGAAAACCTTGATGAAAATGATCCTGAATTTATCTATTGTTTTATTAAGTAAAAAAGAATTTCTTATAGCGTATTAAATAAAAAACCATCTAGAAATAGATGGTTTTGAACAAAATTATTTTATCTTATTTTTATCGTTAAGCTCAATTTCGATAGGAATATAGTAATTCACGTCTTTCACTAAAGGAATTGGTTTATAAGCTAGGCTAGAAACTGGATATTCCTCTTTAAAAATATACTCTTCAATATCAGGTGATCCTTTCTTTCTGGGTATATTTAATTTTCTAAGTAAAATACCATAAATATTATAGATAATATCTTTATACTCTAATGTGAGTAATTTTTCAGGGATCGTGAATTTAAGATATTTAGCATTCTCGATATGCGCTTTATGCAAAAATTGTGCGTTATACACTTCAGGTTTATTTTCCATCATAGTTGCATATTTTATCGTTAATTCATTATTTTTCTTAGATAAAATATTATGTAAAGCATAAACCCGCTCATGTTTGTAGAGCGCATTTTGAAAAAATACCTTCCAGTACTCTTCTCGTGATTTTTCTGTACTAAAATTCCAATCGATTGCATTGGCTTTATAGGTGTGATCTATTCCCGTTAAAGAGAGAGAATCAATAGTGACGATTTCGATATCTAAATTAAAACCACTAAATTTTCTTAACGGTAATGTAAAGCCATGAGCCTGCCAATTCTCTTTTCTGCGATAATTATAGGGCGTCATATTAAACAGCTTTTTAAACGCTCTTGAGAAAGTTTGTTGCGAGTCAAAACGATATTTTAACGCAATATCAAGTAGTGGTGTTCTTTGTAAGCGTAATTCAACCGCGGCACAAGAAAGTCGTCTTGCTCGAATATAAGACGCCAATGTTAATCCTGTTTGCTCTTTAAACATGCGTTGAAGATGCCATTTGGAATATCCTGATTTCTGTGAAACATTCTCAAGTTTTAGATCTTTCTCTAAATTTTCTTCAATCCAATAGATAATATCTGTAATGACATTTTCACTAAACATATTCTAGCTCTAATTAAAAAATTATTATTGGTGATAGTAAATAATACGCGTATTCGACCAATTTACATAAGATACTGTAATGAAATTAAGTTTGATTGTAAATTTATAAAAATATTTACTCGAATATTGGGTTTTAAAATGGTGCTCTATTTTCGATAAACTGAGTGTTAATTATAACATACTGATATTACTTGATAAGGTTGTAATTGATTAAATAAAATAACGAGCAATTAGATATTCTTTTTTAGATAAAATCTAAGCTAAAAGTGTTATTTTTACAAAGTAATAAATATATTTATTCAAGAATAGAAAAGCAAATAGCTATTATTCTAATTTAATAGAATATAACTACTGTTATTAAGTTTAAATTAAAAGAATTAACTAAAAATAGAGAAGATAAGTGCCATAGGAAAGCTAAGAGGCCAAGTTAAGGCAATTAATAACGCACTTAAAAGACGCATGGCAAGACTAGGATCTTTGGTTAAAAAGAAAGTAATAATAAACGATATTACAGCCCCAATAAGGTAGCTTATTCCAATAATAGAGATAGCAGACATAACAGATCATTCAGTAAATAGACTGAAACAATTGTACTCCAAAATTGTTAAAGAAACAGAGGAATAGGGCAAACTTTTCAATAAATGTCATCACTAATGTGCAAATTTTAAACATTCATCTCACTTTTGATCTCTGGTTTCTTTTCGGTGTAATCACACAAGATAATAACAAGGTTAAAGCCGAAAAATTAAAAGTTAAAATCTAATATATTGATTTGATTGATTATTTATAACAATCTTTATTGTCATAAAATGACATTTTTTAAAAAAATAAAATAAGACGGTATAGATCTTTTTTAGTGGTTTCACTATAAAAATTAAAATTTTTAAATGCTGATTTTTAAGGCAATGTAGTGATACAGAAATAAATTTGATGTTTGTAAAATGTGCAGGCTAATTAAATTACACCATAATATCGACAGAATGTAACAAATGGCATGAATACCATTTTATACAGACTTGTAGATAAATTGGCTTATGGATGGCGCGACTTAATGGATTTAAGCGTTAGCTAGGAAGCATTTTAAATCCCCTTTAAAGATTAAAAAGGGGATTTATTTTTATGTCTATTTCGGATAGGGGTTTATAGCCGTCGCTGTATTAAAATGGTAACTTACCAAAGTAGTAACCCGTCAATGACGTTTATTTTGATGAAAATAAACGCTGTTTTGATTAATAAACAATTAGCGTGGTAGTTTTTTATGATCCCTTATCAATCAACTTTGACGTTTTGGTTTGAAGAATGCACACCAGAGCAATGGTTTAAAAAAGATACTCAGTTTGATAAAGAAATTAGCCGCAGATTTGGTGAATTATGTTTAAGTGCGAGTCGTGGCGAATTGGCATCGTGGAGAGAAACGATAGAAGGGCGTTTAGCTGAGATTATTATTCTTGACCAGTTCTCACGCAATATTTGGCGTGATACTCCTAAAGCCTTTGCTCAAGATAATATGGCATTAATCTTAGCGCAAGAAGCTATCCGGTTACCTGAATATCTGACATTAACCCCCGTTAAACGTAAGTTTATGATAATGCCATTTATGCATTCAGAATCACCTAAAATTCATCAAGATGCGGTTATATTGTTTTCTCAGCTTAATGATGAAAGTACTTATCAATATGAACTAAGACACAAAGAAATTATTGATAAATATGGTCGTTATCCTCATCGCAATGACATTTTAGGTCGAACATCTACCCCAGAAGAATTAGATTTTTTACAGCAACCTGGCTCTTCATTCTAAAAAAAATGCATACCTTTTCGGGTATGCATTTTTGTCTCTTTTCTATGACTGACTAATCAGCCATAACATCAAGATCACATGGTAATATGCCATAAATTATAAAAGGCGATACGGCCTGATAATTCAGCAATAATGACTGCGGCTGCACAAGTTGCTAGCGTCATTTTTGAAGCTTGCGCTTTTACTGCAGTAAATCCTACGATAACCACACCTAATGCTAATACAGCTAACTGGAACCCCCAAAATAGAGATTGATCAGCGCTGAGTTCTGGGCCTGTAAAGCCAAGGAAGCTAACATAACCAGAGCGAGTCGCAAAAGTAATAATGGCACCGATAATAAAGGACAATGCACCTAAACGTCTTGCACCTGTAGCCATTGCTAATACACCGCCGCCAACTAACAGCGTCATCCAAAATTGCAATGTGGTGTAATCTGTATTCCAGTTAGCAATTGTTGGAATATGATAGACTTGTGGAATTGACCAAACAAATGCTAGACCAAAAATAACGGTAAATAGGTTACAAATTTCACGTAACCCTTTCCATTTTTTCATGATAGTGAGTGCAACAGTTGCAAAAGCAAAACCTGTAAACACACCACTTAAAAATGCCTCGTTACTCATTGGAGAACGACCAACGCCTAATAGCATATTGAAAAAACGCAAAGGTTGACCAACGTGTAATCCACCAATACCTAAGCCAACTAATGTTAAAATCAGGGCTAAAATATTGGCATTACGTAGTTGGTTTTCATCAATTTGACCTAATTTTTTACTGATATAAGCAATAAGAAACAAGCCTGCTGCTGAAGAACCTAAAACAGTAAAAAAGACTAGAGGAAGTTCATGCATGGTTTATACCTCCGCCGCATTTTGAACTGAGCCGGTTTTATCACCAGAAGGTTTAGCTTCTTTGTGTGCTTTGATCACGATATTTGGATTGGTCAAGCTAGGATCTGGCATTGGTGCGATACCACATTCAGTACCGTGTTTTGCTCTGATCACTTCAATATCATCAAAATCAAGCGCACGTTGAGGACAAGACTCAACACAAACCGGTTTCATGCCTTGTGCTACACGTTCGTAGCAACCATCACACTTAGACATGAGTTTTTTCTTCTCATCGAATTGTGGCGCACCATAAGGGCAACGCAATTCGCAATAACGGCAACCAACACAAATATCTTGGTTAACAACCACTAAACCATCTTCTTCACGTTTATGCATAGCGCCAGTTGGACAACCCGCAACGCAAGTAGGGTTTGAACAATGGTTACAAGAAATGGATAAATAATAACTATAGATATTTTGTGTCCAGATCCCGTCTTGTTTTGCCCAGCTACCACCACCGTATTCATAAACACGACGGAATTTAGGGCCTAAATCTAAATCTTTTTCATCCTTGCAACTGACTTGACATGTTTTACAGCCAGTGCATTTAGTGGAGTCAAAATAAAAACCATATTGCTTCATGAGTTAACTCCTTATGCACGTTTCACTTCAACAAGGTTTGTATGTTGTGGATTTCCTTTAGCAAACGGCGATGGGTGCCAGCTTGTTAATGTATTAATACATCCACCTGTATCTACACCTGTTGTATCAAGTGAACGCCATGCACCTTGCGGTACTGCAATCACACCAGGTAATACACGATCTGTAACTTTGACGAGAATATTTAAACGACCACGTGCATTATAAATCTCAGCGATATCGCCAGATTTTAATCCGCGCTCAGCCGCATCAATTGGGTTTAACCAGAATTGATGAGGAATAGCTTCACGTAACATAGCAACGTTATAGTAACTTGAGTGAACGTGGCCTTTATCGTGGAAACCGGTCATTTGCAGAGGGAATTTCTCTTTAAGCTTAACGTTTTCTACGCCTTCTTCATTCTTACAATATTCTGGAATTGCTGGGATACGATCGCCTTCTGGTAACACCCAGCCATCAGTATCTTGCATTAGTTTTTCAGAATAAATTTCAATCTTACCTGACGCTGTTTTTAATGGATTAGCGATAGGATCTTGACGGAATGCTTCAAGTGCAACGTATTGATTACGGTTAGGTAATTTACGATCGATAATTCCTACATCATTAGTTTCTGCAAATGTAGGCAGCGCTGGGTTTTTCTCACGCATTTGATTATAGCAATATTCAATCCACTCTTCGTAAGTACGTCCTTCAGTGAATTGCTCTTTGGTACCCATTTTTTCTGCAATGTCGGTTAAGACATCATAGCAAGGGCGGTTTTCCCAAAGCGGTTTAATCGCATTTTGTAAACGGACGACATAGTGGTAAGCACCACTTGCGTAAGAGTTATTGATAAGATCGTTCGTCTCAACCGTCGTCACATCTGGCAGTAAAATATCAGCGTATTTTGCAGATGGTGTCATGTGGTTATCCCACACTAAAATAAACTCACATTTTGATTCATCTTGCAGTAAATCATGTGTTTTATTCAAATCAGCGTGTTGGTTACCAATCACGTTACTGGAATAACACCACATAAATTTAATACCCGTATCGAGTTTATCTTTATTTCTGACACCCGCATTTTTGCTAGTCAGTTGATCACCACGAGCAATTGCTTCAGACCACATAAATGTTGGGATCAATGTCTTAACTGGGTTAGGCAAAGCAAAGCTTGCAACTGGGTAAGCAACGTTACCACCCCAACAACCTGTATTTGTACCAGGGCGACCGATATGGCCAGACATTAATGGTAGCATCATAATCGCACGACATGCTTGCTCACCATTTGAAGTACGCTGGATACCCCAACCTTGAGAGATCCACGCCGCTCTTGCGCCGCCAATTTCACGCGCTAATTGGATAATACGTGCAACGGAAATACCGGTTAATTTACTCGCCCACTCAGGTGTTTTTGCAATGCCATCAGGGCCATTACCTAAAATGTAATCTTTATAAGAGCCATTTTCAGGTGCTGATGCAGGTAATGTTTGTTTATCCCAACC
This sequence comes from Proteus vulgaris, assembly GCF_016647575.1. Taxonomy (GTDB): domain Bacteria; phylum Pseudomonadota; class Gammaproteobacteria; order Enterobacterales; family Enterobacteriaceae; genus Proteus; species Proteus mirabilis_B. The sequence goes on along the minus strand of NZ_CP032663.1, from coordinate 2,583,865 downwards.
GACACAATATTCACGTAAGAAATCTTCATCAGTGATGCCTTCTTGGATCATCACATAGCCTAATGCAGCCACTAATGCAGCATCAGTACCCGGATAAATTGGGATCCATTCGGCGCCTAGTGTTGTTACACTGTCGGTACGACGAGGGTCGATGATGATAACTTTACTTTTGCTCTTATCTAACGCATTTAACGTTTCATAGAACTGACCACCACCAGACATACGTGTTTCAGCAAGGTTATGACCAAACATTACCACTAAGTCTGAATTCTCAATTTCTGTTAACAGTGACTCCAGCATATCGCCATAAACATAAGGCACAATACCGGTTAATTGAGAGTATGAATAAGTACCATAGTCACTTAAAAAACCACCGACAGTACTTAATAAACGTTTACATGCAGTTCTACCGTGTAAGTTTGCACCGGTAGAGCCTGTACCGTATTGGTAATAAATGGACTCATTACCGTATTTTTCGATGGTATATTTTAATTTTTCCGCGATGATTGAAGTTGCTTCATCCCAAGAAATACGCTCAAATTTACCTTCACCACGCTTACCAACACGCTTCATTGGGTATTTTAAACGATCTGGGTTATACGTTTTCCAACGTACAGAACGACCACGCAGACACGGACGAATTTGGTGAAGACCAAATGTTGAATCGTCATACATAGTTTCATTAGAAATACGACGAATAACACCATCTTTCACATGAACTTTTAATGGACAACGGCTACCACAGTTCACTAAACATGCACTGTATTTGATAGTTTCAGAAGTCTCATCAGGACGAATACCCTGGGGAGTTTGAGCATTAGCAGCGAATGGTAATGAAACCGTTCCTGCAACAGCGGCAGCACCAGAAATAACTGCTGCAGACTGAATGAATCCACGCCGACTCATTTCAGTAATAGAAGTATTATTTTTAATTTTTGACATTGACATTACCCTAACATTTTTCACAACAAGTAAAGTTGTATATATATGTTAAGTTATAACCCTTCTACCTATAATGATTTATATCAATATAAAAAATGTTAATAACGTTATATAAAAAAATAATTATTAAACAAATGGTTACAATTTCTGATTAATACCACTTTAGTGGTAAATAAAATATCAAATAAATAGGAATCAACAATCGATCGATATATAAAAAATAACATAACGATTTTTATTAATATATAGAAAAACAAGATTGTTAACATGATAACAAAATAAGAGATTAAAAATATTTGTTAATAAGAAAAGTAAAAAAGAAGAATAATTCTCCTTTTTTACTTAATACGAAAATGATTTATTGCGGATTATTTTCGGCAGGAAATCTGAGTGCTCTTACATCATTTCCAGTTGGAGATTGATGAACTCGTAAGCCAAATTGAGGCAAAATAGCAAAGATATGATCAAATATATCTGATTGAATCGCCTCGTATTGAACCCAGACAGTGGTGTTAGTAAAAGCATAAATTTCAATAGGAAGCCCATCCGAGGTAGGCGCTAATTGTCTTACCATAATCGTCATTTGCTTATGAACGTTAGGATGGTTTTTTAAATAGGCTTCAACATACGCACGGAAGGTTCCAATATTGGTCATGCCACGTTGGTTTAATGGCGTTTGACATTCATTGCTCAAAGTTGCATTGAATTGATTAATTTCGCTTTCCTTATTTTTGATATAAGGCGCTAATAAGTGAGCTTTTTCTAGATCATCAAGTTGTTTTTTATCTAAAAAGTGGATGCTATTAATATCAAGAGCAAGACTTCGCTTAATACGACGTCCTCCAGATTTTGTCATTGCTTGCCAATTTTTAAAGGAATCTGAAATCAGAGAATAAGTTGGAATAGTGGTGACAGTATTATCCCAATTACGCACTTTAACGGTTGTTAAACTAATATCAATGACAGCACCATCAGCGCCATATTTAGGCATTTCTAGCCAATCACCAAGGCTTATCATATTGTTTGCTGATAGTTGAATACCGGCGACTAATCCCATAATAGGATCTTTAAACACCAACATTAATACAGCCGTCATGGCACCTAAACCACTGAGTAAAATAAGTGGTGATTTGCCAATAAGTAGGGAAATAATCATTATCCCAATCAGTACAGAGGCGGCGAGTTTTAAGCTTTGAAAAATACCTTTTAAGGGTAATCGACCCAATGAGGATGAATTTCTCATGATCTGCATACAGAGATCCATAATAGAGAAAAGCATCAACAAGCCGAAAATTAAACACCACGCTTGGGCGCTGGTGGTGAGAATTTCTTGTGTTTTACCTGATCCCATCCACACCAGCGCTTGGATATTAACAACAACGCCTTGGATTAAAAAAGCAAAACGACTAAATAGTTTATTTATTTCTAAAGAGAGTTGCCATTTCTGATCGTACTGAGTTATTGCTTTAGAAATTCTAGGCAAGACTAACTTGTGCAAAATAAAATGGAGAATGATTGCGACAAGGAAAATAATGGCTAAAACGAGTAGGAGAGAAGCGACTTGGGCATACTCCTCATTGAATTGACGTATCCATGTAAGCAGTTGCTGCTGCATAAAATATCCTCGTAGTTAATATGGGTTGTATATTAAGAGTACAGAAATGAGAGCTTAGTTCAAGGAGGTGAATTTTTTGTTACGAAAAATACGAGAGTAAACGAGATGATAGATAAGTGTAAAGAGGGGAATAAAAGCCAGAAATAGTCTTTTGTGCGATGAGGGTGCTATTTCTGGCTTTGAACTGTATTTTATTTTTAAATCAAATAATTACAGTAAACGAGTTGATGATAATTGTACAACAACTTGGTGCAGGTGAGTAATAAAAGAAGTCATTGATTTCATATTAAGTATCCTATTAATAAAATGTGATTCATGTCACAAATATTTTCTGAGATTGATTTTAATCACATTTCCATAACAGTCAATAGCTTTATGCAAAAATATTTTAAAATTTAAATTATTTTTTATATTGAAAGTGTTTTCCAGCGATAAATTAGCGAGAATCCCATTAGGTGTTTCTTTTATCTTGTTGTTTATTAAGTGTTTATTGCTTCCATCTAACAACAATACTTAGTTGACTTTTTTCTATTGTGATTTTCACTCAAAATTTTTGCTTTAAGCTAAAAATGGAATCGGAAAAAGAAAGGAAATCACTCAATGAATATCGAAACAAAAGAAGAACGCCTGCAAAAAATCATACAAGGTGAGAAGGCTACTCAGGCTTTTCAGCCCCCTGTTTATAATACACAATCACAAGTTGTTATTGATGCTGATGTGAAGATTGAATTTAATCAGATCAAATCATCTCCAGATGAGGCTGATAACGAAGTCAAAATGAACAGAGTTATCAAATATGAGGTTATTGTCACGGGGATTAATCTGCGTTTAGCCGAATGGCGTACAAGCCCTAAAGGAATTTTAGTTTTACCTAATAATAAAGATGTCTATATTACGATAGTGGATAACAATAGAACAGAGATCTCTTTAACGGGAAATCGTAATGGTGTAGCGTCATTGCAATTGATATTAAAAGATGAAGATGATGAAAGCATCGTGTATTACGCAACGCCGATCCAAATTCGAGTTACGCCTTCAAAGCCTAATCCTAATACTGATTGTATGGCGGCTAATTGTGAGAAGTTTGATGACTTACTGACAATACGTTCAGAATCTATGCAATGGCCAAGCAAATGGGAAAGTGTGTCTAAAAGTTTTGTTGTGCATTTACAGGATAAAGAAGGAGAAGATGTTTCAAATAAAGAGGTAAAGCTCGTTTACGATACGGATAATAGTAGCTTAGAGGTTGAACCAGAAATTTATAATTCCGATGGTGAAAAAATTAATATAGGAAAAACTAATAAGTACGGTATCGCAAATTTTAAAGTGAAAATTAAGAAGAGTGAACCTAAGCAAATTGCTGTTTTTCATGCTGAATCTGAAAATAGCGAAGAGCCGGATAAACCTCTTAAATCAAGAGATTACTATGTTGAAATGACAACCGAAAAATTACCATCGCCAAAAGTTCCGGCAACGTTAAATGGTATTTTAAGCTATCACAGCGAAAATTATTGTGTGAATGCAAACCTAATTTTAGGACGCGATATTAGCGAAAGCACACAGGTTGGTTTTTATTTTAATGACCAATTAAAAATGTTGCCTTGTACTGACAAGTCAGCTGTTTCGGTAAGGCTGGAAAATCAAGCGTTAACTAATGGTATTCATTATATCTCTTTCTTTACGGTTGATATCTTCGATAATATTTGTTTCTCTCGCCGTGAGCGTATTATTGTCGATAACTCTTTAACGGGGGAGTGCAGTAAGCAAATTAAAAATATTGCACCAAAACCTTGTATAAGTGTCACTATTCCACAAATTTGTGATCGCTATTTTAACTCTGTAAATATCAGGCTTGTACCTTCATTATGTTTACAGATTAAGAACCGCGTTGCCAAAATGAATATCCAAAAAATGGTTATCATCTTTAATGGCTACTCTAAAGTAAATGGCAGTGAAAGAACGTTAGTGTATCGTTCTACACTGGAAATCTATGCTGATGATCCTCGTTTAGGGAATTTCTTGCATGATACAACGGCAAATAATGATCCTGTTAATATGGTTGAATTATTTGAGCCAGCTTTAGAAAGTATTTTAGCAGATGCGTTGCCAAATATTGAAGTCGGACAATTGGGTATTCAAGTCATGGTCTTTGAAAATACAGGTAATTGTTACCTTTGTGGGGAAAATATGTATACGGTGTCTCTACGCTTACCTTGTGCTTAATATCACTGTTTCGTATTCCATAAATTAAGAGCCACTTATGTGGCTCTTAGTCTATATAAAATCGATAAGATAATTATTACTGAATAGTCAATTAATGGGTCATTCTTTTTATTGCACTGGTTATCGATAATATTGTGATAGAACTTAAAATAAGTTGTATACCAATCAATGCCATCACTAATGCCACTGAGGCTTCAGGGCCAAAAGCAAGCAAGAAATAGGCAATCACTAAATCTAAAAATCCAATCAAGATATTAAACCAACCATAAAAATTCTCTTTGATCTGTTTAAAACCTATATTTAGGCGCAGTATCCCCGCAAAAATAAATAAAAAACCGATAAAAAAGGCGAGGCTAAGCATACCTTTTAGTGGGTCGGTGACAAAGATGTAGCCAAGCAGAAGATAAATAAAACCCGTTAATAACGTGATCAACATTGACCAACCAGAAGAGACTTGAGCATTAAAACCACCAATAAAGCTGGATATCGCACAGGCAAAAAATACAACACCAAGTAATACACTGATAACAATGCCAGAAGAAAGTGGATTAATAATACAGATAAAACCTGCAATGAAACCTAATGTGGCAATAACAGTCATTAAAGTACATTGTTTTTTAACCAGTTTCTCTGTTAGCTGAGATAAATTGTTTTTATTAATATCTAACATAGCCACCTCTTATCCTTATATTTGGTACATAAGTTAAATTATAGCAATTTCTGCTTATATAACATGACTTAATTACATAAAACTATAATTAAAAAGAGGTAGGAATGTGGAAGATCGCCTTTAAAATAGAAAACTGAAAGAGTAAGGTAGTGGATTAAGATAAATTGTTAATAAAATTTATAACGGAGGTAAAATGCCTGATATCGTGTATTTAGACAGTCACTTTGTACCTAAAGAGCAGGCTAAAATATCTGTTTTTGACCGTGGTTTTTTATTTGCAGATGCCGTTTATGAAGTTACTGCTGTTATCGATGGTCAGCTCATTGACTTTAATGGACATTTTCAACGATTGCAGCGTTCATGCAAAGAATTAGCTCTATCGCTTCCTATTACCAAAGAGCAGCTAATTGATGTTCATCATCAACTTATCGAAAAGAATAACCTTCATGAAGGGCTTATTTATTTACAAATAACACGAGGTACTGATTCCTCTCGTTTTTTTGATTTTCCGGCTTCATCTGTTCCTTCGACAATAGTTGCTTTTGTTCAGCACTCCACAGTTATTAACCATCCTAATGCAAAAAAAGGTATTTCAGTAGTGAGTGTTGAAGATATTCGCTGGCAACGTTGTGATATTAAAACCGTGGCATTATTAGCAGCATGTTTAGCAAAACACCATGCACATCAACAAGGTGCTGATGATGCTATTTTAATTAAAGATGGCTATATAACAGAAGGGAGTTCAAGTAATTTCTTTATTGTTAATCACGATAATGAAATTATTACACGGCCACTGAGTCAGAATATTTTACCCGGTATTACGCGCCAAGCGATTATTCAATTAGCGCAAGAAGAAGGGCTTAAAATAACAGAACGTCTATTTACGCTTGATGAAGCGAAAAAAGCAAAAGAAGCTTTTATTAGTTCAGCAACCACATTAATTTGGCCGGTTGTTTCAATCGATAATGAAGATATAAATCAGGGAGAAGTTGGGCATTTATCTCAACGGCTACGAGAGATCTATCTTGATAAAGCACTTAAGAAGTAATTGAATAAGCAGATATTCTTTATAAAATTACCGCACTGCGTTTCGGATTTTTATTACAGTATAGCAGTGCGGTAAACTCATCGTTTTACTATATAAATTCGTTTCACTACATTAATTTGTTTTACTATCTTAATTCTGATGTTCAATAATCATGACGGCAGTTGTGTCAGGTTCTAAAGCGCGTAATACATGAGTAACATCACCGGGATAGCAAATATAATCACCGGGTTGTAATTCTTGCTGATCATCTAAAGTGCCCACCATTGCACTACCACTGATAATAATAATATGTTCAGTGACATTCTTACTGTGGGGATCTGAAACTCTATCTTTTCCCGGCTGTGCGATTACTGTGTATATATCGCGTTTTGCACCCACTGGGCAGGAAGAAAGTAAAAAAGCATGGTAATAGGCTTTTTCTGCGCTAATTTTAAAGCCATCACCTTTACGTATTACCTTCACTTCAGGCTGTGGCGCTGAAATAAGTTGAGAAAAAGGGATGTTTAACGCAACACAAATTGCCCAAAGTGTTTCAATACTTGGATTTCCTTGTCCTGCTTCTAATTGAGATAATGTTGATTTTGCAACACCTGCTCGTCTTGCTATTTCAGCAAGTGAAAGACCCGCTTTTTTTCTTTCTCTAGCTAGTGCTTGAGAAATAATTTCAATAGGCGCACAAGGCGATGACATCATAGCTTCCTTCAAAAATCATCTTGCAAAAAAATAAATCGTTCAACATAATGAACGAATGGTTCGATAAAAAATACTATATTCTATGCAAATTAACAGTCGTCTTGATAATAACGTACTTAGAGATATTGTGCTTGTTTCATTAGCAGATGGCATCGTTGGTATCTCTTATGGTGCTTTAGCTCATACCCAAGGTTTTGATTTTTGGGTGCCATTGGTGTTATCCATTTTTGTTTTAGCGGGCGCTTCTGAATTTCTTTTTATTGGCGTTGTGGCGATGGGAGGAAGTGCAATATATGCTGCTCTTGCTGGATTAATGGTCAATGCACGACATATTCCCTTTAGTATGGCAGTAAAGGATTTACCGGGAAAAGGACTTAAATCATTATTAGGTTTTCATATATTAAATGATGAAAGTGTTGTATTTGGTTTATCTCAACGTACTGCTGAACAAAATAAATTAGCGTTTTGGGCTTGTGGGTTGGGTATTCTATTTGTTTGGCCTTTAGGAACCATGCTTGGGGTTTATTTAGGGTCATTTATTGTAGATATAAAGATGTTAGGGCTAGATGCGATGTTTCCAGCCATCATTCTCGCATTAAGTTTACCCGCATTAAAAAATAAACTAACACGCCATGCAGCAATAATAGGGAGTATTCTTGCACTCGCAACCACATTATTCCTCCCTGTTGGGATCCCCGTTTTATTATCGTTATTAGGCGTATTGTTTGTGATAAGGAAAATATAATGTCCACGGCATCTATTATTACAGGAATTATTATTCTTGCTGTTGGTACATACGCTATGCGTCTTTCCGGCATATTACTCAATAATAAAGCGGGTGTATCAGAGAGAGTGAAAGAGATCCTCTCATTATCGGCGATTGTTATTCTGTTTTCAGTGGCGATGACATCGACATTTTTTGATGGTGACCAACTTGCTGATATCTCAAAAATTATTGGGGTTGGTGTGGCGGGCATACTTACTTGGCAGAAAAAACCTTTTATTATAATTGTGCTTAGTGCCGCAATAGTGACGGCAGGTTTACGTTGGTTAATTAATCTTTGGGGATAACCCCCTTTAGCGCATCACTGTAATAAAATAAAAAGGAGGTACAATTACCTCCTTTATTGTGGAATATCAGTTATCTATTAATCGCTGTCTGATGATTTAGCCTCTAAAGGCAGAACAATAATAAAACCAATTCCTTTATTATTTAGCCCTTCAGTAACTATTAACGATGCTTGAATTTTATTAGCGAGATTTTGTGCAATAGAGAGACCTAATCCACTCCCTGTTTCGTTAGAGCCAGGAACACGGTAAAAACGTGAAAATAGAACATTGATATGTTCTTTTGCAACACCTGGGCCATTATCACGCACGATAACATGAACTCCTTCCGCGTATCGATTCTCAATAGTTACCTCAACTTGGCTACCTTTGGGGCAATATTTGATGGCATTATCAAGCAGATTATTAAATATAGAGAGTAAAGCCTGTTTATCAGTTTTAAGCGTTAAAGCGTGGCCTTCATTAAGTGATAGCTCAATATTTTTAGTAATTGCATAAGGAACACGTTGTGCTATTGCATTTCCAATAACGTTATAGATATCAAGAGATTCTATTTTTAATGGAAAATCGTCACATTCTAATCGCGCCAAATCAATTAATTGATGAGAAAGAGCCGCCGCTCTATCAAGAGATTGTTTCATATCATCAATAATTTCTTCACGCTCTTGTTGATCATCGACTAAAGAGAGCAGGTGTAATTGAGCAATAACAGCGGCTATTGGTGTTCTTAATTCATGGGCGGCATCCGCCATAAATTGTTTTTCACGAATATTAGCAGCATCAATTCTTGCCATTAATTGGTTTAATTCTTTAAAGATAGGGCGAATTTCTTTAAATTGCTGGCCCACATTAATCGGCGTTAAATTACGAGGTTTACGATTAGAGATAAGCTCTGCAGCTTGTCTTAGTGGTCGTAAACTAAAATAAGCAGTAATTAAGATTGCAAAAATAACAGTCGCAAGAATAAATAGGAAAGGAACAAAGGTGCCTTCAACAGGGTTACCAATAACATGGCCCCTATCTTCAACCGACTCACCAATAAAGACTTTTATTTTATGTTTCTCACCCCAACTAAAAGAGAGTATCCATTTTTCACCTGCCACAGATACTCTTTCTGAGGCTAATGAAAGCACTCTTGTAGGAATAGGCAACTCAGGGCGGTTAGTATAAATCAGGGTGTTATTTGCATCTAAGGCAATAAACCACGGCAGATATTGTAATTCATCATCTTCACCATTAAGCATGGCATCGATATACATACCTTGTAAGTTATGAGCAACTTCTTTAAGAACTTCTGGCTGATCAGAAACAATTTCTAAGGTATTAGCAAAACCCTCAGCAATAATTTCTTGCTGTTTATTATAAATTTTTTCGAAATCAGCAAGATAATCAAATTGTATCCAAGCTAACCAAACGCCCCAAAGCATAACTATGGAGATAATCTGAAGGACAATGGTGTAAATAAAGAAGGAGCGGATCTTCATTTAATTAGCTTCTTTTTTTAATAAATAACCCACGCCACGAACCGTGATAATGCGCTCTTTGCCTATTTTTCTCCGTAAATTATGCATATGTACTTCAAGAGAATTACTTTCAATTTTATCGTCTAAACCAAATAGACGTTGTTCCAGCTCTGATTTACGCACCACATTGTCAGTATTACGCATTAATTCATATAAGAGTTGGTATTCTTTACCTGATAATAAAAGTAATTCGTCATTTAACGTGACTTGATGGTTTGCTGGATTAAGTTGTAAATCGCCAATAGACCATATTTGTGAAGAAAAACCAGCCATTCTACGGCTAACCGCTTTTACACGAGAAATAAGTTCAGGCATAGCAAAAGGCTTTGGTAAAAAATCATCTGCACCTGAATCTAAAGTTTGTACTAAATTATCAATTTGTGTGCGGGCAGTTAAAATGATAATTGGAATTTTCTCACCACTTTTTCTAAGTGCGATCAGTTCGTCTTGCCCGTCACCATCAGGTAGACCTAAATCTAATAGCATTAAATCAAAAGGGCGCTGGCTTAATTGAACACGAGCATCCGCAAGTAATCTGACCCAACATGGTTGAAAACCTGCAATTTCAAGCCCGCGACAAAGCGCTTTACCAAGTTGTAAGTCGTCTTCAACTAATAAAATATTCATAATAATACCTACCTAAAATCGTCTTAAGAAAGTATAAGAGCCAAATAAAAATTGAGCAATATAATAAAATGTAAAGCAAGGTTTGATTAATGAACTCTTAATGTAAGATAAATTTTTATTTAATATTTTTTACTAAAAATAAATGACTAGAATTTTTAGGAGCAGATTGAGATAAGCATACTATTTATTTCATTTTTATCACGTGAAGGCATTTAATGTTAATTTTAAAGATTTATTTTAGATAGAATTAACGTAGATATCCTAATGTGAATAAAGAATATCACATACTATTATGCTAAGGTAACTTAAATACTTTATTTAAGGTTTTTTAGATTTAAAAGTAAAGTCTATTAAAAAACAATATTTAACAAATAAGGTTTTATATTTAAAATAATATAAATATAGAATGTTGATTTTATTGAGTAATATAACTATTAAATTGATGTCTTATTCTTTTATTGAAAATAAATAATTGTTTTAATATATCCCTGTTGTGCAACATTTTTATCAGATTTAAATTATTTACTCTATTCATCTATACTCTTGCAGTAAAAGTTAACGACTTGAAAGGAATTAAATTTTCAATAAAAGGAATTTACATGAAATTAGATGGTGTTATTTAGTATAAATTAAATCATTCTGTGTCAGAAATGCTCCCAACCCTCTGGGAGCATTTCACATATTATTATCACTTGCAAAGTGAGTTATCCCACAACATTAAATTAAATGGTAAATTTAATGGTTTCACCAATTCATTCGCGGTAGTTTGAAGCTCGGCTTTTGCTTGAGCCAGTCGTTGTTTATCTATATCAGGAATAAAGCCATCTTTCGCAGGTAAATCATCTAATGTGTACTCTTCCACTAAAACGCCATTAGCCCAACGTTGAAATAGCCAATAGCTTTCTGGCATTAAAGTATATTTTGTACCGTCAATAATTGTTGTTTTATCTTCCTGATAACGAACAGGAATAAGCTGATTTGCAACATTATCCCAAATCCAACCTTTGTATGTCCCATCCTCTAATCGATTAATTGACCAATGCATATCATCCGGCTGATAAAAATATAGCTCAGTTAATGCAACATAAGATGTGTTTTTTGTTGATAAAGAAGCTTGAATAAGGCCATTAGTAAAATAAGAAATATAAAGTGTTTTATTATCAGCATTCAGTTCAATACTGCAGGTATCCCAATGGGTTATTGTTAAACCTTCTTTAGCTGGTTTTTCTGGAATGGAGATCACCGCATCTGTTGCATCATCTTCTGCTGGTGGGTAGTAATGACCTGTAATATATTCACCATTATTGCCATAGAAGTGCCAGGTCGCCAAAGGTGAGCTTTTTAAAAATTTATTAATAGTCAAAAAAGAGAGCAGTGCAATAGTCAAAAAAAGAAATATACATCGTATTTTTTTAGCCATTTTAATTAATTGCCTATTTTCCATTTGCTGGCGAGAATTCTATAAATTCAGAGAAATAAAAGCGAGACATTTAATTAAGAAACGTAATATACTTTTCCGTAATTAAGATAATAAGTACACTTTAATGACCTTAAGATAAATACTTAGATAAGGATGTTCGTAATGATTAAAAATAAAGTACTAGCAGAGCATTATTTTTTAAAAGAAATGGACAATGATAATTATTATCCAACACATCTTGTGAAGAAAGGGCAAGAGTTATTAAAAGCACTTTGTTTAAAAATAGAAGCAACTTCACCTAAAAATTTGGCAGAACTTTATATTCTCACGCAAGAAACCACGGATCAATTTAATGAGCTAGCTGAAGAGTTTTATGAAGAAGATAGCGAGATCGAAACAGTAGCAAGAGAGTGTATTGCTGAAGATTTTGGCGTTATCGCTGATGAATATGGCTTTGAAGATGCTGATATAGAAGAATTAATTGCAACAAGAGATTGGTAGAAAAAAGGTGAGAAAACCCTATTGTGTTTTCTCATCTAGATGAACTTTAATTTTATCAATTATCGCCTAAATGATAATGAGAATAATTTAGTTGACAAAGAAATATTTATTAATAAACTAGCTCTCAGTTTGGTCAAAAAGACTCGTAAGCGTTTACGTTAATCAACGCATATAACTTTTTTTAGCCTGTTGTATTGGCAGTTATGTGCTGTTGTACAATCGTATTATTGGAGTCTTTATCTATGTCTTTTCAGGACAAAAATTACTTTTTAGGTATTCCTAAACTTCCTACTCGAGCAATGATTTTTCTTGTTCCCTTTTTCCTTTCTTTTATTATGTCAGGTATTGTTGCATTTATTAGTACCGTCAAATCGCTAGGAATGGGAATGCATGTTATCTCCCCGTGGTTAACTTCTTGGGGGATCTCTTGGATGATTGCCTTTCCTACGGTTTTATTTGTCTTGCCAATCGCAAGACGTTTTTCACTATTATTGGTGAAACCTGCCAAATCTAATGATTAATTAACAAAGAGATCAGTAATTGATGCTGATCTCTTTGTTTTTCACAATGTGAAGTAAAACATCGCCTAAATGAATAAGATCCGATAGCCTTAAACTTGTATATTTAAATGGTATATCGAAAAGCGAAGACATTTTCTTTGCATAAATTCTTATTGATAGCAGGAGGCTTTAAATGAGTTTGTTGTTCTCCCCTAAAAAATTAGGCCCCCATCAGTTAGATAACCGTATTATTGTTGCACCTATGTGTCAATATTCAGCACAAGAGGGTTACCCAACCGCATGGCACACTATGCATTACGGACAGCTAGCACTATCTGGTGCTTCGTTAGTGATTGTTGAAGCAACAGCGGTTGAGCCTAGAGGTCGTATTAGTTATAAAGATTTAGGTATTTGGTCTGACCAACATGGTAATGAACTAAAAAAGTTGGTTGATAATGTTAAGCAGTATTCATCTGCAAAAATCGGTATACAGATTGCACATGCCGGACGTAAGGCATCGACTGATTTACCTTGGAATGGTGGGGCATCATTAGCGCCAGATTCTCCTAATGGATGGCAAAAAGTCGCGCCTTCAGAAATACCTTTTGGAAAGAATCATCAACCTCATGCGCTGGCTGTCGATGAAATTGAAGAGATAAAACAAGCTTTTGTTGATGCTGCTAAAAGGGCTGAGTCAGCAGGATTTGACGTTATTGAGATCCACGGTGCTCATGGATATTTATTGCACGAATTCCTATCTCCATTATCTAATCACAGAACGGATCAATACGGTGGTGATTTTAATAATCGTAGTCGGTTATTAGTGGATGTCTTTGTTGCAGTGAAAAATGCAGTTTCTGATAATGTCTGTGTTGGTATCAGAATTTCCGCAACAGATTGGGTTGAAGGTGGTTGGGACTTAGAAAGTACGATTGCTTTAACTCAGCATCTTGAAGAGTTAGGTTGCCATTATATTCATGTTTCTTCTGGTGGATTATCAGAAAAGCAAGAAATTAAACTAGGCCCTAATTACCAAGTACCATTTGCTCAAGCAATTTATAATGAAACACAACTGCCAGTTATTACAGTTGGTCTTATTACCGAGCCAGAACAAGCAGAAGCCATTTTACTGACAGAGCAGGCTGATTTTATCGCTTTAGGCAGAGGTATTCTTTATGATCCTCGCTGGCCTTGGCATGCGGCGGAAAAACTCAAACAAACCATAAAAGTAGCACCTCAATATTTACGTTGTGCGCCTCATGGTAGTAAAGACTTTTTTAAATAATATTATCAAGCCACGGGTAATCGCTGATTGTAATTAAGGTTATCCGTGGCTTTTTCTTTGATAATCTTTATCATGGTGCAGATAAACTGCAAGCATAAGTGTATTGCGTTGGAAAAGTTGGTCGTAAACAAGATGAAAAAAAATCCCTTATTACTTCAACCAAGGATTGCTTAAGACGATGTGTTTTGAATGCGAACACATCATCAGAGAATGAAGCATTCTTTGATGACTCATTAATTTATAGCGAGTCATATTATGAAAAATAAACATTGGTCGCGTGTAGAATATCTGCACGAAACAGTTAAAAATAAAAATATTATCATCAAAGGGCAACACAGTTATTACAGTGATTGTTGGGATGATGGTTTTGAAACTTCAGTTGTCCGTTATCTATATGGTGACGAGGTTAGCCTGCAATGGGAACCATTGTGGGAAATTGATAAGTTATATATTGGCGATTATGTCTGTATTGGTGCGCAAGCGGTGATATTAATGGGCGGCAACCATACTCACCGTATGGATTGGTTTTCACTTTATCCTTTTATGGACAAGATTGAGGAAGCCTATATTGGTAAAGGTGATACCCATATTCATGATGGTGCATGGATAGGAATGCGTGCAATGATAATGCCTGGCGTGACGATTGGTGAAGGCGCTATTGTTGCGGCGAATAGTGTTGTTTCCAAAAATGTTGAACCTTATAGCATTGTGGGCGGAACACCTGCGCAACACCTTAAATATCGTTTTGAGCCTAAAGTTATTGAGCAACTTTTATCTTTAAAGATTTACCAATGGTCAGAAAAGAAATTTGAAGCACTCAGACCTCTTTTATGCCAATCATCAATTGATAAATTATTAATTGCAGAAGCACAATTTATTGAATAATACTGCCCCCTAAGTGGTAATAAGCTTAGGGGTTTTACTTAGTATTTCTTTTAATATATTTAAAAAATAGTATTCATATTTATAGAGTAGCACTATCTTTTATTTGATCATTATCTCAAAAGTGGAAATATTTTATTTTTATAGATAATCAATAATTTTATTTTTCAAGCTTGAGTTTTATTTTTATTTTTTAACTGTTTTCCTTTAGTTATTGATTGTTATTTAAATATAAATTAAAGCACAATGTTTATTTATAATAAAGTTAATTGTGTGACGATGTTATTATCTTTAATTAATAGAGTTTCAATTTATTATTAGTTTATTTTATAAGATATATAATGTGTAAAAAATAAAATACATATTATTCTATATATGACTTTATTAATTATGGAGTGATGTGGATATGATTAAAAATAAAGATTTCAAGGTAAGGTTATTAGTGATTTCATTATTATCATCACCTTTATCTTATGCAAATAATACAACCTTATTGGGTGGGAATAGTAAAGCCGATGGTAATGAATCTACGGCAGTTGGATATAATACGTGGGCGCATTCTGATCAATCAACGGCGATAGGTGCTAATGCAGGGGCTGAGGGTGAAAATGCAACCGCAATAGGTCATAAAAGTACAGCAATTGGTGATAATGCGATGTCATTGGGAAGTGGTGCAATGGCAATTGGTGAGGGTTCTCTTTCTATTGGTTCTCAGGCTTATAGTGAAAGTAAGGATTCAATTAGTATAGGGAAAGGGACAATCAATAATGCTGAGAATGGTGTTATTTTAGGTAGTGGTAGTCGCCTTTCTGATAATGCAGATAATTCAGTGATTATTGGTAGTAAGTCTTCAGGATCAGCAAGTAATGCGATTATATTAGGTGATAATAGCAGTAATAATCGTAATAATACATTATCAATCGGTAGTGATAAAAATCAGCGACAAATTATTAATGTTGCAGCGGGTACAGAAAATACAGACGCCGTTAATGTTTCTCAATTAAGAAAAGAAAAAGATAATATTCTTATTGAGGCAGATAAGCGTATTAATGACAATAATACCACTATTTATAATAAAATTGAGCAAGAAAAAAATACGGTTATTGAAGCAACAACTCAACAGATAAATGAAAATAATGAGGTAATACAAAGAGATATCACAAAGGCAAATGAAGCAGTCTTAAAAGAGAGTGAGTTGAAGGCAAAAACATTCGCAGAAAATGCAGAAAAAAAATCAAACCAATATACTGATAATAAAATCAATGAACATCAGGCTAATACTGTTAATTATATCAATGAAGTTAAAAATGAAATGTATCTTTATAATGAAGGAAAGTTATCTGATGTAAAAACAGAGGCTGAAAATTATACAAATAAAAAGACAGATGAAATAAAAAAAGGTGCGGAAAATTATACTGATAATAAAATAAATAATATTAAGGAAGTAATAGAGAAAAACACAAATAATAGGATCAATGAGTCTGAAAAACAGATCAAAGAACACACAAATAATCAATTTATTGAAGTTGAAAATAAAGGTAAAGAATACACTGACTTTAAAGTGAATGAACATGATAAGAAAATAGTTGAACATGTTAATAATATTAAAGATGAAGTTATTTTTTCAACAGAGCGAAAGGTTAACGCATCAGAAAAAAATGCCAATAGTTATACCGATATTGAGATTAGTAAAATAGCATCGGGTATGGAAGGGCTTATTGGAAAAAATAATGAGAAATTAACCAAAGAACATCAAAGCTATGTTACTCAAAAAGGGAATGAGTATATAAATGTGGCCAACACGATAATTAATGAGAGAGATGAATCGCTGAAGGAATATATTGAAAAATCAAAACACGATTCTATCTCTATCGCAAATGAATATACCAATAATAAGTTTAAGAATATCTTTATTGATAATGATATTGCACTTAAGAATATGGATAATAAAATCGATAAAGCAGATAAAAGAGCAAGTGCTGGGATTGCTTCTGTCGCAGCGATGGCTAATATTCCTTACGTGACTAATCACACATTTAGTTTAGGTGTCGGAGTGGGTAATTATCGCGATGCTAATGCATTTGCAACGGGTGCTCAGTATCAAATAACAGAAAGCGCCATTATTCGTGTTTCAGCTTCATGGAATACAGAAGATCGCGGTGTTGTTGGCGGCGGTGTTTCTTATGGTTGGTAAAGCACTTTTGTATTGTGTTTAATAGGATAAAAAGTAGAGATAAGGTTGTTGCTTTTTTATCATTCTGCTGGCTTTTATGCCTTTGATTTGAATAATAAAGGTAACAGCCTTTGTTTTCTATGTGAGTAAAATATGATTTATCTTCATTCAGGTGGTGGTGATTTTGAAAAACAAGCAAGAGTTAATCAAGTCGCAACGGAAAAAGCACAAGAAATTGCTAAAAATAAGATAAAACAAGTGGTGCAATTTAGATCACTTGCAGACTTTCCTGTTGAACTTGAAAAGATTGGGGTGATCTTACTGATTGAACCCACCATTGAATTAGCGCTTGAAGTAGGGCGACAGTATTCACAATTAACGGATATTGTTATTGCTGAAAGTGCAACGGCGGGAAGGAAATTGACCATTTGTCAGATTGAATTTGCAGTAACAAAAATCTGTGTTCTCTAATTTTTGGACTTATTCAGTTATCCACATTAACTGTGGATAACTCTTGTCTTACATGTTAGTAATCGTATTATTCATTGATTTTATTGGGTATTTTGTATTGCTTGAAAAACATCCATTTAAATTAATGATCTTAATACTTTGTTATTATTCAAAATAATAAAGAACATAATAAAATAATGTTGTTTTTAACTAAGAGAGATAAAAAGTATGACAAATCTCTCTATAAATACTATTTATCGAATAATGGCGTTGGTTTTCCGTCACTATCAACCGCAACAAAATTAAACTGACCGTGGATCACTTCTTCACGGCCTTCTGCGTACATATCTTCAAGAAAAATAGAAACATTTACCGTTAAACTTGTACGTCCAACACGAATAACTTCACCCACCAATTCAATAATCGTACCTGATGGAATAGGGTGATTAAAATTTATTTTCTCAGTTGAAACTGTTACTAGACGTTTACGGCTAAAGCGGGTGGCGGTGATAAATGAAACTTCGTCCATCCAAGCTAATGCTGTGCCGCCAAAGAGTGTTGAGTGGTGATTGGTGGTGGTAGGAAATATGACTTTAGAAACACGGGTGACTGAATTTTTAATTTTATCTTGTAGTTCAGGAGATAAGTCAGAGATGGACATAACAATAAAGCCTTCTTCTTTAATACTGTAGGGAGAAATTCCCCACAGTATAAAATAGAGTAAATTGAAAGCAAAGTAGATGAATGACTGATTATGCCGTCTGTAATTAAAAGGTTATTTCGCCAGTTAAAAAGAGTGCAGCATCTCCTGTCAGTAAAACGCGATTATCTTTTAGCACACAGTCAATATTTCCACCGCGTTTTGAAACTTGTCTTGCTTGTAACTGTGTTTTATTGAGTTTATTACCCCAAATTGGCGCTAATACACAATGTGATGTGCCAGTAACAGGATCTTCATTTACGCCTTTTACGGGGGCGAAGAAGCGAGAAATAAAGTCAAAAGGAGCATGACCTTTAGCTGTGATAATAACGCCAGGTAAAGGCAACTGTGCGATTTGAGTGAAATCAGGTTGGTAGTTAATGACTGTTTCTGGATCAGATAAAAAGCAAACATAGCGATCACGTGCTTGCCAAACTTCATCGATTTGTAATGCTAATTTTTCTTCAAGAGCTGACTTTATATCGTTATTTAATGTCGCAGGTATCGCTGGGAAATTAAGTGTAAAAAGGGCGTCATGGCAAGAAACAGTGAGCTCACCTGAAAGAGACTGGAATTTAAAGAGATCATGAGGGGACTGTTTTATGGTTTTTAGTACAAAAGCAGTGGCTAATGTTGCGTGTCCACAAAGAGGAACTTCAATTTTAGGTGTAAACCAACGAATATGGTCGCCAACTAAAAAAGCGGTTTCAGGTAAATTAATCTCACTAGCAAGTGTAATTAAGGTGTCATCAGGCAACCATTCTTCTAACAAAACGACAGCTGCGGGATTTCCTGAAAAAGGCATAGAGGAAAAAGCATTAACATAATAAATAGGAAGAACAGTCATCGCATTACCTTAGTAATAAACTATCAATAAATGGAAGGTAATGAGATTAAGTGTTTTAAATATCGGGTGCAATACTTAAAAACAGTGTTTGAATTGTAGGATATAAAAGCAAAAAGCCATGCCTAAGTAATTAGACATGGCTTTAATAATTAACGCATTAGATTAAGCTTGTGCTTTCTCTTTGTTATCTGCGCTTTGTAAAAGCTTACGAACTGGAATAATCAGTGCAGCAAGAACAACGGCACAAATAACCAGAGCGATAGAAACATGAGAGAAGAAATCAGGCATGACATCGAGTTTGTCTGGACGGATATTTCCACCCATTAGACCTGCTGCCAAATTACCTAATGCGCTTGCACAGAACCATAATCCCATAACCTGACCACGCATTTTAGCAGGCGCTAAAATAGTCATTGTGGCAAGCCCAATTGGGCTTAAGCATAATTCACCTAATGTCAGTAATAAGATACTGCCAATTAACCAAAGCGGTGAAACACCTTGTCCTGTTGCAATAACGCTTTCAGATGCAAACATCATGACGGTAAAGCCACCCGCTGCAAATAAAATACCAATTACAAACTTACTCATGCTGCTTAAATTCATATTCTTACGTGCCATCATTGGCCATAACCAGCTAAATACTGGCGCAAGAATAATAATAAACAGGGCGTTTACAGATTGGAACCAAACCGCAGGGATCTCAAATCCCATAAAGTTTAAGTCAGTATAGTCGTTAGCAAATAAGTTAAATGATGTCGGCTTTTGTTCGAATGCAGACCAGAAAAGGGCTGCTGAAACCAATAAGAGGAAACAAACAAATAAGCGAGAGCGGTCACTACTACTTAATCCAGCAAATAGGAATAAATAGATAAAATAGGCAATAACACTACCGGAAATTACATAGACCATAAAGTTGGCCACAACAACTGGGTTAAAAGGAATAACGCCAGAAATAATAAGACCAACAATTGCCATAAGAACAACAGATAACGCTAAGATCCATTGACCGACATTACGACGAACAACAGTTGGGCGATCCCAACTTGAATCTAAACCGACTTCGCTATCAAAGCGACGCATGGTAGGTACTGCGTAAAAGCGGAAAATCAGTAACGCAACAAGCATACCAATCCCACCAATACCAAAGCCCCAATGCCAGCCATAATCACGTACTAAGAAACCCGTGATGAGTGGTGCAATAAATGAGCCCATATTGATACCCATATAAAATAAGGAGAATCCACCATCACGGCGAGTATCATCCCTTTTATATAAGGTTCCTACCATCACAGTTACGCAGGTTTTAAATAGCCCCGTACCCAATACAATCAGTAATAAACCGATAAAGAATAGGTCTTGTGACCAAAACGCAGAAAGTGCGATGGATAGGTGCCCTAAAGCGATAAAGATAGAGCCATACCATACGGCTAGGCGTTGACCTAACCAGTTATCAGCGAGCCAACCTCCAGGCAGTGATGTTAAATAAACACCGCCTGCGAAAATACCCACAATAGCAGATGCCTGCTCTCTGGGGATTTCCATGCCACCCTCATAAACGGTTGCCGCCATAAATAGGATTAATAATGGGCGAATACCATAGAAAGAAAAGCGTTCCCACATTTCGGTGAAGAAAAGGGAGCTTAATGGATATGGGTGGCCAAAGAAAGTTCGGCTAGATTTTGAGTGAGTAGATTGCATCTTAAATTCCCAAAAAAAACCTCTACAGGTCGTTTGCAAGTAAAAAGAACAAAATAGCAGCAAGTGGTGAAACAAAATTATTTCATTCTGTTATCAATATCCACTGCATTTAATTAATATATTTTTAACATACTTTTGTCAGAATTCAGCGACTAAAAGTATATTTAATACTTTATAAACCATTTTTTGGTGCAAAAGTCGATAAAAATCTCATTTTGCAATAGTTAACCTTGCAATTTTTTGAAAAAAGAGGACAAGAAAATTTTAGAGGTCTTAACAAATAGGGGGTGAGAATATTCTTAATAAACAATAAATTACAAAAAATAGAATAAAAAAAGTAACAATTGGGCATTTAAATGTAAAAGTGTAATTTTTTGAAGAAAAAAAACTATTAACTGATCTTATTTGTAGATTTTTTGACTACTTTTCTTGTGGTCTTCTAAAGCTTAACCAAGAGTAAATTAGATTAAAAAAGACAACGGCTGCGGTGAAATAAAAAACAGCTCTAAATCCATAGCTTGCAGCAACAAAAGCGCCCATTAACGGTCCTGTAACATTTCCAACATCTCTTAGTGCTTGGTTATAGCTGAAAATTCGACCTGCAATCGCAGGCGTAATGTTATAGAGGATAAGTGTTTGCACTGCAGGTAACATAGCGGCATTGACTGCACCAAGTAAAAAACGTAGTGCACCAAGCTCCCAATAACTACTGACCAGCGCCATTGGAATTAACATAAAAATAGAGAGCCCTAGGGTAAAGATAAGGACTTTATCAGGGCCAATTCGGTCACCTAATTTACCAAAACGAGGGGCGCTAATAAGTGCAGCGATACCGGGTACAGAGGCGATAACACCACTGATAAAGGCAAGATTGTTGACTGATCCTGTTAATTCTCGGATATAAAGCGTCAAAATAGGCGTAACAGAGCCCGTTGCCACTTGAATGATCATTGTGGTGAAAAACAGGCATACCACGAGTCTTTTGTTCTTAAGCGATGAAAAGACCTGTTTTGTGGTTAGTGCGTCTTTTTTAGAAACAGGCGTAAAGTTCTCGCTGACGAAAAAGAGGGTGACTAAAAAGCAAATAAATAAAACGGCTGAAGTAATAAAGAAGACAGGACGTAAACCATAGAGATCGGCAAGCATACCGCCAATTAGAGGGCCTATTAACGCACCACTCACTGCACCTGTTGAAAGTGTACCTAATGCCCAGCCGCTTTTTTTAACGGGGACTTGAGTGGCAATTAACGCATTTGCATTCGGAACAAAGCCACCTAATACACCTAGCAAGGCACGTAATACCAGTAATTGCCATATATTTTGTGCAAATCCAATTAATACCATCACGATCGCCATACCAAGAGCTGAACGCAACAGCATTAATTTTCGACCTTTTCTATCTGATAATTTTCCCCAAAAAGGCGCTGCGATAGCAGAAAAAAGGAAGGTAATACTAAATGCAACACCCGTCCAAAGATTAAGCTCTTCATGGTCGGTTATACCCAGTTCTTCTACATAGAGAGGAAGAAAAGGCATGATCAGACTAAAACCAGCGCCGGTTAGAAAACAGCCAAACCAGACAATATAGAGATTACGTTTCCAAGAATTATTTCGGGGCTTGAGATCCATGTTACTCCTTTAGCCGAGAACGAGAGAGCAAACCAAGAGAATAGGCTGAAAATAACCGTAGCGATGTTGAGCGTGGCAACAGCGAGTCGGTTTTCTTATTTTATGATGAATAAGAATATAGCCATGATACAGAATAAGTGCGATAGGTCTTGCTCTTATAATGTGTTTTTGCAGGAGTTTACAGCTTGTGCTGTTATTGATTTTATTATTGTTATTTCAGTATATCGTAATATTACAAAGTGGCTGTTTTGGAATAGAACAGCCACTTTGTGATTAGTGTACTTTCTTTATTTCGTTATATAAAGAAGCGTCACCTTCTGGGCGAGTTTTAAAGCGACGATGCAACCACATATATTGGTCTGGTGCGCGTAAAATCTCTTGTTCAACCACTTTATTCATCGCTCTAGCGGTATTTTCCTCATTATCAACAGGAAAATCAGCAACAGGAGGAGAGATAATTAACTCATAACCCTTACCTTCAGGTAAGCGTTTTGGGGTAAATGGAATGAGTGCGGGTTTGCTGGTTCTTGCCAGAATATAAGTTCCCGTTGTTGTTGCCGCTTTATCAACTGCAAATAAAGGCACAAAAACACTTTTACGAGGGCCATAATCATGATCAGGTGCATACCAAACAATTTCACCTGCTTTTAAACTGCGGATCATGCCTTTGACATCTTTTCTGTCGATCATAAATTTATTAGAACGTAATCGACCCCATGTTTGTAGCCAGTCCATAACGGGATTATCGTTAGGGCGATAAACACCAACTCCAGGGTTATAGATACCAAAAATTCGAGCACCCAGTTCAAGTGTTAGAAAATGGATGCCAATGAGCAAAATGCCTTGTCCTTTTTCTTGAATCATTGAGACATTTTCAAGTCCGCTGACTTTAAACCAACGTTTGACGCGCCATTCAGGCCAAAACCATGCCATGCCAGTTTCGAATAATCCCATACCAACGGATTCAAAATTTTTATTAACTAAGGCTTCTCGCTCACTTTTTGGCATCTGTGGAAAACAGAGCTCAAGATTACGTTCCGCTATTTGGACGCGTTTCTTTAAAAAAACTTTCGAAAAGCGGCCTAAGCGTGTCCCTAGCCAATAAATGACAGGATAAGGAAGGAGAACCAGAATATAGAGTAATCCGATCCCGAACCAAGTCAGCCAATATTTAGGCTGCAAAAATGATTTTTTAAATGGGGGTGACTTTATCATAAGCCTATCTATTTACTATTTTTCCAATGAATATCTTATATTGTGACACTTTTTAGCGCAGATAAGAAATTTTGTCATAAATTAGGTGAAATTATTTCGATGCCTTGTAGTGCAGTCACCAATTCAGCAATATTTTTAGCTGCCATTTTGTCCATCACTTTTGCTCGATGAACTTCGACGGTTCTTATTGAAACACAAGCAACTTCTGCTATTTCTCGGTTCATTAATCCTTGAATAACATAATAAGCAATATCTTTTTCTCTTGGGGTTAATGAAGCATAACGGCGGCGAATATCATGTGCGGTAAAACGTGTATTGGTTTCAAGAAATGCTGCATCTAATGCAGATAACAATGCATTGCTATCAACGGGTTTTTGCAGGAAGTCGATAGCTCCTTTTTTGATCTCTTCAACTGCCATAGGAATATCGCCATGACCAGTTAAAAAAATCACAGAAAGTGTACTGTGTTTATCAATTAAATGCTGGTGGACTTGTCTGCCGTCGGGTTTTGGCATTCTCATATCTAACAAGACAACACCTTGCTGATAGAGATTGACATTGTTGATAAAGAACTCGCTATCATTCCAAACATGGGCTGAATAACCTAAGCTTTCTAATAAAAACTGACAAGCATCAGTGACAGCAAGATCATCATCAACAAGATGAATTGTTGGCATTTTTTCTCCGTTATTTATTTTTGTTAGGGAAAATAAGTGTAATTTTTATTCCAACTTTATTTTGTTCATTCTTTTGGTTTTCAATATGAATATCAGCACCTTGAGAAAGTAATAAACGTTGGCAAATCACCAAACCTAATCCAAGTCCTTCCGTTTTTGTTGTTTGGAATGGGGAAAAGGGTTGTTCAAGTTGGCTATGGCTCATTCCACCCGCATCATCTTCAATGACAATAAGCAATCTATCAGGAGCCTTATGAGTACTAATTTTTAGTACTTTAGCGCCAGCTTGGAGACTATTGGTGATTAAATTCGATAAAATTTGCTCTAATAATGTTTCGGGTAAACACAGGGTATCATGTTCATCAACATGGGTGATCAATGAAACCTGTGGATATTTATCTTCTACGCGTAAGAGCTTCCAGATATGTTGAATACACTCCGCAATATTTTGATGAGAAAGCAAAATTGTATCGGTGTTAGGTGTTTGTTTTCCAACCCATAAACGTAGATTTCTAATGATATCAGCACCGCGCTGTGCCTGATTATCTATTTGTTGCAATGCAGGTAGCAATGGGTGCGATTCACTCTCTTTTTTAAGGCGAATAACACTCCCTTGTGCATAGCTTTTAATAGCAGAAAGAGGCTGATTAAGTTCATGAGCAAATCCCGATGCCATTTCTCCCAATATATTTAAGCGCTGAGCGTGTTCTAGCTCTTCCTTCTGTTGTCTTAATCGATTGTGGGCATGTTCTAGTTGGCGACTACGACGCCTAACTAAATAGCTGATCCAGACTTGGTTTAGGATGAGAAAAAGAATG
Organism: Proteus vulgaris; assembly: GCF_016647575.1. Taxonomy (GTDB): domain Bacteria; phylum Pseudomonadota; class Gammaproteobacteria; order Enterobacterales; family Enterobacteriaceae; genus Proteus; species Proteus mirabilis_B. The sequence continues at coordinate 2,558,661 of NZ_CP032663.1, read as the reverse complement.
GCTGCCAATGAAAGGCCAATAATAAATTGGTGCTGAATAGCCCAACTTTGTGCATCTTGCCAAAGCTGTCTTTGTCGAGGGTGTTGATTGACTTCTCTTAATAGATTTTCAACTTGAGTATGTGAAGCTGGTGCTCCCCATTTCATCGGTTTACTGTCATCGGTGAGTAAAACGCGAGTGACTTTATCAACAAGCTCATCAGGAACAGTATCTAGTGCTGCAAATGACCAATTAGGGTAGAGCGGTGTACTGGTTAAGCAAGGAGTATTGGTTTGATAGGAAATCACGGGGCGGTAATCACTTTTACGAATAAGCCCTTCATGATCCATATTTTCCAGTAAACAAACAGGGATAATTGCTGCGTTAATATCTTCATCTCGTAAGAGATAAAGCAAAGCGTCGGCTGGAAAACCCGTGAAACGCAATGTGAAGTCTTTATCAGGATCAATGCCTTCTTCTCGTAGCGCTTTATAACCTAAAAGATAGCCGCCAAAGGCGTCTGGTGCGATGGCGCCAACGCGTTTTCCGATTAATTCATGGGCAGAAGTAATCGGGCTATCGTTACGAACGAGAATTAGGCTACCAATGACATTTCGCGTGGTGTTATCAGGCTCATAGCCGGAGCGTAAAGAGAGCAGCCAACGTAATGGAAATGCATTATCTAATTGAACAAATTGCGCAGGATTTGTGAGTAAGAAATCAACATTTTTCTTTGCAACCGCTAATTTCATCTCTTCCAGATTTAACGGCACTAATACAAACTTTTCTGACGGAAATTGTTCATTTAAGGTGTCAACAAGCGGATGCCAGTGTCTTTGAGTTGATGCATCACCACGTAATGCTAAAACACCGATTGTCCACTCTTTTGCAGTGGCTTGTAGAGGAAGTACAAAAAAGAGCAGTAATAACCCGATGCTTACTGCGTTTCTTATCCCAATTGTCTGTTTTATCGTCATAAATATCTAATGTTAAATATTGTTTTGGATCAAGTTCGCACTTGGTATGTGGTAAACCACAATAGGTGTTGTCTTCAGTAATTTTTACAATGCACTTATAACAAAACACATACTTTTAAATTTCTATTTCCTTCACTCATTGTGAGATTGTGTTATTGAGTGATGCTGGAGACAAATATGGATCTTGGAAAACGAAAATTTCTACAACAATTAGGGGTCCTTACTGCGGGTGCTTCACTGGTTCCTTTAGCTGAAGCCGGCATTAAATTATCACCTGAGCGTCGTGAGGGCTCGGAAGATAAACGCTACGGAATGCTGATTGATTTACGTCGTTGTGTAGGATGCCAGTCCTGTACAGTAAGCTGCAATATTGAGAATCAGACTCCTCAAGGACAATTTAGGACGACAGTAAACCAATATCAGGTTGCTATCAAGGGGCAAGAGGGGATAACCAACGTCTTACTGCCTAGATTGTGTAACCATTGTGATGAACCACCTTGTGTGCCAGTTTGCCCTGTTCAAGCAACTTTCCAACGCAAAGACGGTATTGTCGTTGTTGATAATGAACGTTGTGTTGGCTGTGCTTATTGTGTTCAAGCATGTCCTTATGATGCTCGTTTTATTAATCACTCAACACAAACAGCAGATAAATGTACTTTCTGTGCACATCGCCTCGAAGTTGGATTACTGCCAGCGTGCGTTGAATCTTGTGTCGGCGGTGCTCGTATTATCGGCGATATGAAAGATCCTAATAGCACTATCAGCAAAATGCTGCGTACACATGAAAAAGAGCTGAAAGTATTAAAACCAGAAAGCGGCACATTGCCACAAGTTTTCTATCTCGGCCTCGATGATGCATTTGTACAACCGTTAGCAGGTCAAGGACAACCCGCATTATGGCAGCAGGAGGTTCACTCATGATCCCGCAAGTTTCTCAAATTCAAGAAGTCATCGCGATCCCTCAAGAATATTTTTGGTTACCTTGGGCTGTGCAATATTTCTTTTTTATTGGTATTGCTTGTAGTGCAACGCTTTATGCGTGCTGGCAGTGCTGGAAAGGCAGTGCAGGTAATCAACGTTTAGAAGCGGTTGCTGTATTTATTGCAGTAACAGCCGGTATTACGGCACCTCTTGCATTAACGGCAGATTTACACCAAACAGCTCGTGTGTGGCATTTCTATGCTTATCCAACACCGTGGTCATGGATGGCATGGGGTTCACTGTTACTACCGTTATTCTCAGCGTTTAGTATGCTCTACTTTGCAGCGATGGTTGTTCGCTTAGTGTGGAAGCGTGAATATAAATTAACGCGTTGGGTTGCATTAGCTTGCTCATTAACGGCGATTGGTTTGCTGTTATATACAGGTCGTGAAGCCTCTATCTTAAAAGCAAGACCTGTGTTGTATACCTATTGGTTACCAATACTGTTGTTCTTTAGTGCAATGCAAGTGTTACCAACATTACTGGCATTAGGAACGCGTCGTGAACCGGTACATCAGCGTGAATTAGCGATGTGGTTTGTCAGTTCACTGATGTTATTAGCAGTATGTACGGGCTTTTGGGTTGCTGGCGATACGATTTCAGGTCAAGCAATCAGAGAACAATTAGCAATGGGAAGTCTTGGCTGGTGGAGTGCTATGGGGGTTATCACACTATGGGTTATCTCTGTCGCGATGGGACTTTTGATGGCAAAACAAGCACGTTCGGTTGCATTTATTACCATCATGGCATTTGTATCAATGGGACTTGCGTGGGTATTACGCTGGTTGATGTTGATGGGTGCTCAATACATTCCAAAATATAACATAATTACAAACCCTTATGAGTTTACGCTAGGTAATGATGGACTGATGGCAATTGTTGGTACATTTGGATTATGGATAGCGTTAACCATTTTATTTAGAGAAAGTATTCGTTGGGTTGTCAGGAGAGTGCAGCATGGCTAAGTTTACAAGACGTCAATGGCTTAAAGGTGGGTTAGTTATCGGTGGTATTGCCGCATTTGCTGCCAGCTACCGCGATGTTGCTAAACGTGCCATAGATGGTTTAGTTGATGGCACCTCGGGCAAAGTGACACTTGATAGGATCAACGGAAACTCTTTATTACCTGAAGGTAAAGTCGTAAAAGACGCAAAATGGCAAGCGAATACAGATCAATCTGTTTGTATGACACAATGTTTTGGTTGTTGGACACAATGCGGTGTTCGTGCCCGTGTTGATAGAGCAAACAATAAAGTTTTACGTATTGCAGGTAACCCTTACCACCCACTTTCTCATGATCACCACTTTGGCTATAACATGCCAATTAAAGAAGCATTTGAAAAAATGGGGGGTGAAAGTGGTTTAGAAAACCGTTCTACAGCTTGTGCTCGTGGTGCAACCATGATGGAAAGCTTAGATAGCCCAACTCGTATTCTTGAACCGATGAAACGTGTGGGTAAACGCGGTGAAGGTAAATGGAAACGCATCAGTTTTGAGCAGTTGATCCAAGAAATTGTAGAAGGTGGCGATCTCTTTGGTGAAGGTCATGTTGATGGTTTACGTGCTATTCGCGATTTAGATACTTTAATCGATCCAAAGCAACCTGCTTTAGGCCCTAAAGCTAACCAATTATTAATGACAAATGCGGGTGATGATGGACGTGATACGTTTATTCGTCGCTTTGCTCAAAACTCATTTGGTAGTAAAAACTTTGGTGCTCATGGCTCTTATTGTGGATTAGCGTACCGAGCGGGTTCTGGTGCGTTGATGAACGATTTAGATAAAAACGCCCACGTTAAACCTGACTGGGATTACGTTGAATTTGCGCTGTTCTTAGGAACATCACCGGCACAATCAGGTAACCCATTTAAGCGTCAAGGTCGTCAATTAGCTAATGCTCGTATTCGTGATTCGTTCAATTATGTAGTTGTTGCGCCGGCATTACCGTTAACAACGACATTAGCTAACGATCATGGACATTGGGTTCCTGTTCAACCGGGAACAGATGCGGCTTTAGTCATGGGGATGATCCGCTGGATCATTGAAAACAATCGCTACAATGCAGAATATCTGTCAGTGCCAAGCGAAGTTTCAATGAAAAATGTGGGTGAGAAAAGCTGGACAAATGCGACTCACCTTGTGATCAGTGATGAAAAACACCCTCTGTCAGGGCAAATGCTGACAACTGCACATTTTAATGATGTTGCAGAAGGGGAAGAGCAAACCTTAGTTTTATCACTTGAAGGTGAATTAGTTCCATCAACCCAAATTGATAAAGCCCAATTGTTTGCTACGCATACAGTGACATTAAAAACTGGCGCTACTGTTACGGTTAAATCAAGTTTCCAATTACTTGATGAAGCCGCTAAACGTATGACACTGGCAGAATACAGTGAGCGTTGTAAAGTACCAGAAACAACTATTGCTGCATTAGGGCGTGAATTTACGGCATATGGTCGAAAAGCCGCAGTTATCTCTCATGGTGGCATGATGGGTGGTAATGGTTTCTATACAGCATGGAGCGTAATTATGCTTAATGCGCTAATAGGTAACTTAAACCTTAAAGGTGGAGTATCTGTTGGTGGCGGTAAGTTTAATGGTGCAACTGATGGTCCATGTTACAAAATGGATAGCTTTAAAGGCAAAGTTAAACCAAAAGGCATGGTGTTATCACGCAGTAAAGCAGCCTATGAAAAATCTGATGAGTACCGTGAGCGCGTAGAGAAAGGGGAATCTCCATATCCTGCAAAAGCACCTTGGTATCCGTTTGCGGCTGGACAATTAACTGAGCAACTAGGCTCTGCATTAGCAGGTTATCCTTATTCATTGAAAGCATGGATAACGAATATGACCAACCCTATTTATGGGATTGCAGGTATTCGCCAAGTGATGGAAGAGCGTCTGAAAGATCCGAAGCATCTACCTTTAATTATTGGTATTGATGCCTTTATGAATGAAACAACAGCGCTAGCCGATTATATTGTTCCTGATACGCATAACTTTGAAAGCTGGGGTTTTAGTGCACCTTGGTCTGGTGTTCAAACTAAAGCAAGTACAGCGCGTTGGCCGATTATTGAACCGCGTGTTGCAAAAACAGCAGATGGTCAGCCAATTTCAATGGAAACATTCTGTATTGCTGTGGCAAAAGCTTTAGATTTACCGGGCTTTGGTGAGAAAGCAATTGAAGATATGGATGGCAATTTCTATCCAATCAATAGTGCAGAAGACTACTATTTACGTGTTGCAGCTAATATGGCATTTATGGGTGAGAAACCTGTCGCACCAGCAACCAATGAAGATATTCTATTGAGTGGTGTAGACCGTATTTTACCTGCGATAACGTCAACGTTAAAAAATGAAGAAGTTCTTCAAGTTGCGTATATCTATACACGTGGCGGTCGTTTTGCTCCTTATGAAAAAGCATGGAATGGCGATGAAACTGGGCCACAGTGGAAAAAACCATTGCAGATTTGGAATGAAGAAGTTGCTAAAAACCATCATGCAATAACCGGTGAACGTTATAGTGGCTGCCCGACTTATTATCCACCGCGTTTATCAGATGGTAGTGATATTCATCAGCACTATCCTGAAGATCAATGGCCATTAAAATTAATGTCCTTTAAATCTCATGTGGTAAGTAGTTCGACAGGCATGATCCAACGTTTAAGAATGGTGAAACCGAGTAACTTAGTCGCAATTAACCCTCAAGATGGCAAAAAATGGGGTGTTAATCATGGTGATAAAGTTCGCATTGTTACACCTGGTGGGCAAGTTGAAGCAGAAATCAGCTTACTAGACGGCGTAATGCCGGGTGTTTTAGCGATTGAACATGGATATGGGCATCAAGAGTTAGGCTCTCGTCAGCATTACTTAGATGAACAACCATTACCAATGGATAAAGGTATTGGTAACGGTATCAACCTTAATGATTTAGGGTTTGCCGATCCAACACGTCAAATCACTAATACATGGTTAGATTGGGTATCTGGTGCATCTGTTCGTCAAGGCTTGCCTGCTAAGATTGAGCGTATAGCTTAATTATTAGTTTAGTCTTTTAAATAATCACTTCACTCTTTATTAAAAACAAGAGTGAAGTGATCGCACTACAAATCAGTTTTACTTTATCTTTTATAAGATAGAACTATATCAGTTTAATTATTTTAATATCACATGTACCCTACATACATAATATTATAATAAATTTAAGGTGGCCAACACGCATATTAGCCACCTCACTTACAGTGAGTAATAATGGGAATTGGACTCCTTTTTTCTTCTGCTTATTTTTTCTATTAAAATATAATCGGATTATTTCTCATATATGTATTTTAAAATGTTATATATGAAAAATAACTCAATTCTATTTTTTACATTAATCTTCTCAGTAATATGCCTTTTATGTGAATATACAGTACTACTACTAATAGACAGCTTTTTTGCTATTTGATGATTAGGTATTTCGCTCATCCAGTAATTAATTATTTTTTGCTCTTGTAAACTAAAAATAGAGCATAATGAATGTTTATAGGTTGGAAAGAAAACTTGGCACCGAGAAGTGAATAAAGATGTCTTTTCAAGCACCCAAGGAAGGATCTTTTTAGGAAAGATAAAACAGTTATTTGTCAATGCGATAGGTCTTTCTTTGTCTGGGTAGTTTGCATCAATATAAAGATAAAGACGGCAACTTCTTGTTGAAATAAAAAAGAACTGCAAATGTGGACAATGTGCTATTTCCCGACAATATCTTGTAAGATCAATAAATATAATATCTGGCATTGAGTGATTAATATAATTATTTGCTTCTTGTATAGATGATATGTCAACTATTTCATGTCTTACATTTCTCTTCGAAAAATAATGTTTTATACCATTACGAGTAAAAAAACATTCATCAATAATTAATACTTTCACAAATAACTTCCTTGTTTGTAGCCGTTTTAATTTATTAAAATAAAGACAACATCATTTTATGTCAATTCGGCTTATATGTTCTTTTTTTGAAGATATATCGAATAAAAAGGTTATGATTATTTTTCCATTAAATAGAAGTTGATTTATTAATATAACTAATTATTTTTATACCGAAAGAGTTGGTTTATATATGGATATAATCAATATGTGATGGTGGATTATAGAGAGGTAAAAATGAGAACAGGAGTACCAAGTACTCCTGCTTTGCGTTCGCTATCTTTTCTAGATCTTTTTATTAATGCTTGGTGTTGTCTGAAACAGAATCTTCAGATGATTCAATTTTATCAATACCTGCTTGAAGAATATGAATCAACTGCTTAGCTATGTCTGTTGTGAGCCAAAGTGTCTTATCTACAACTGCGTTTTCTGGATGATGTTCGTTTTCAGGAAGATAATGTAAACGCAACATCATGGCATCGTAGATGTCAACGGTACTGATGTCCCAGCCTACAACAGGATGTGTCTGAATAACTTCATTTTTTCTACTCATAATACCTCCTAATCATACAACCGGTTTTGACTAAGAGAGAAGCTCCCACACAAAGTGGTTACTTTTCAGTATACGAGATTTATCGTGATTAAAAAGATAAATTTTTGTTATAACAAAAAAATGTGTGCTGGCTCTGATAAAAGAGTAATGCACCATTAACTGTCGAACAAATGTTATATGGTGCATTTTAGATAAATATCAAGGGGAAGGATTAATCGACAGTGATATCCCAATGAATATTTTCATTTGCTAAGAAAGGAATAAGCGCTTCATTGCCACAAAGGATTTGTGCTGGAGCCTCAACTGTTTTTTCAGTTAATGTGATTGTACCTTCATTAACAGGTAAACCGTAAAAACGAGGGCCATTTAGAGAACAGAAGGCTTCAAAGTGTTGTAATGCATTAAGTTCTTTAAATACGGTTGCGTAAGCTGCCAGTGCGGTTGGTGCGTTAAATACTCCCGCACAACCACAAGATGACTCTTTGCGGTGTTGTAAGTGAGGTGCAGAATCTGTACCTAAGAAAAAGCGAGAATTTCCTGATGCAACAGCTTGTCTTAATGCTTCTTGGTGAACGTTGCGTTTAAGAATAGGCAAGCAATATAGGTGAGGTTTAACACCACCAACCAACATGTGATTACGGTTAAACATCAAATGTTGCGGAGTAATGGTAGCGCCGAGAAATTCATTTCCTTCTAACACATACTGAGCTGCTTCTTTAGTTGTAATGTGTTCAAAAACAATTTTTAGCTCAGGAAATTGCTTACGCACAGGAGACATAACGCTATCAATAAAACGCGCTTCTCTATCAAAAATATCAATATTTGAAGCGGTTACTTCGCCATGGATAAGTAATGGCATGCCAATTTTTTCCATCACACTTAAGATTGGGTAAATCTTTGTGATATCTGATACGCCATGACTTGAGTTAGTTGTTGCATTCGCAGGATAAAGCTTACAAGCAGTAAAAACACCTTGTAAGAAACCTTGTTCGACTTCTGAAGGCCGTGTGCTATCTGTTAAATAGCAGGTCATTAACGGTTCGAAGTTATCTCCCGCAGGAATAGCTGCTTTGATGCGATCACGATAAGTACGAGCAGCTTCAATCGTTGTAACAGGTGGGACAAGGTTTGGCATAACAATAGCTCTGCCAAAATAGCGACTGGTATAAGGAACAACAGTTTTTAGCATGTCATCATCACGAAAGTGAACATGCCAATCATCAGGACGGCGAATAGTGAGGGTGATAGGTTGTGCAGTGGTCATATACCGGCTCCGTGTGTCTTAGGAAAATCGAAAGATCAAGGATTGGATTGGACTAGATAGTCAAGCCGGAAACGAATGCTAATACGAAAACGATTAAATAGCTACCATTTAATCGCATTTTTTTATTATGTTTTTGGAATTATGTAAGGTGAAACAGAGAATAAAATCAAAAGGTTACGAGGGTGACACAAAGAGAAATGGCTCCTCCAACTGGACTCGAACCAGTGACATACGGATTAACAGTCCGCCGTTCTACCGACTGAACTATGGAGGAACAACATTAAGTGGCGTGTATCATATAGTGAGTGATTTGATATGTCAAAGGACAATCAACGATATTTGTTTAAGTGCGTAGATAAACAACATATTGTGTATTTCTAAAACGGATAATCTAATAATGAGGCGGTAAACATTTTTAAATGGCTATTTTCTCTACATTGAAGATTGAAAACAAAGATAAAAAATAAAGAGATAACGTATTTGAGACGACACAGAGATCTAAAAAATAAAAGAGGAGAAGAATAGGAATGGTATTGATAATAGAGAAGGTAGAAAGCAAAAAGCCCGCACTGTGATAGCGCGGGCTTTTCTAAATTTGGCTCCTCCAACTGGACTTGAACCAGTGACATACGGATTAACAGTCCGCCGTTCTACCGACTGAACTATGGAGGAAGCGAGTTCTCGTGAGAACGAGACGGATAATAGCGAGGGCGATGAAGTTTGTAAAGTAAAAAAAGTGAAATAATAGTTTAAGTGGTTAAAAAATAACTAATTTATAGTTTTTAAATTAAATAAGGTGGTTTTGAGTTTAAAAAATAGTCAGTGGCATAGTGTTAATTTAAATTATCCTATTAGAACGCACTCTTTTATTGATGATTTTGAGTGGAGATAAAATTGAAATCATGGATACATCGGTGGATATATAAGAGCACAAAGAAAATAAATTAAGAAAATCGAGGAATAAAAATAATGGATGAGCAGAAAGCAAAAAGCCCGCACTATAATAGCGCGGGCTTCTCTAAATTTGGCTCCTCCAACTGGACTTGAACCAGTGACATACGGATTAACAGTCCGCCGTTCTACCGACTGAACTATGGAGGAAGCGAGTTCTCGTGAGAACGAGGCGAATAATAGCTATCCTCGGTCACCTTGTAAAGTAAAAAAATGAAAAAAATAACTGTTTGCTCAAGAGTGCATCAGATTGTTTCTTTTTTGACAAAAATGTATAAAAAATAAATGGTTATCAGTAGAAATAATACTCGAAATTACATTTCTACTAGATGAAATATGTCTTACCTTGGTAAGAAAAGATAAGGCGCTTTTTTAAAAGAAAGTTTTTCAAACTATTTAGTAATACAATCTGACGAATTCACAGAATAAATTGAAGAATCAGAGACTATGGATACTGCGAATTTATCAACGCCAATAGTATTAGAGTTTGAACATTTTAAAAAAACACTTCTTCTATATACAAGAGATAAAGAAGGGGGATGGGATACGGTTGTCTCTGGTTTAGCATTATGTCGGTATAGTTCTATTACAGAGCCAGAAGGTTGGATGTATGAACCAAGTTTGGCTATTGCTGCGCAAGGTGCAAAGCAGATAACAATAGGAGTAGAGACAAATTGCTATCGTCCTATGAATATGCTTTTAACATCATCAGAAATACCGACCTTTGCTAAAGTTTGTGAGGCTTCAAAAGAGACACCTTTTTTAGCGATATTACTAAAATTGGATCTCTCTCTATTACCTGAGTTGCTAACAGAAAACAAATTTGAGTTACTACAAGAAAATAAAGAGATCCGAGCTCAACAAGTTGTTCAAGCAACTGCACCAATCCTACAAGCAGTAACCAGGCTTATAAAACTAATAGATACACCCGAAGACGCACCGTTTATTGCACCTTTGATCCAAAAAGAGATCCTTTATTACTTATTACGATCAAACGATGGTGCGCGTCAGCAACTACTCGCTTCGCAACATCCCCAGTGTCGGCAAATTAATCATGCTCTTGATTGGATTAAACAACACTACCGCGAAACAATCCGGATAGAAGATCTTACAATGTTAGTGGGTATGAGTACCTCTTCATTTCATTTTCACTTTAAAAATCGAACAGGCATGACGCCGTTGCAATATCAAAAATGGTTACGACTGAATGAAGCGAGAAGGATCATGTTGATTGAAATGAGTGATGTCTCTGAGGCGGCATTTATTGTGGGTTATGAAAGCCCATCACAGTTTAGTCGCGAATATCAGCGATTATTTGGGTTATCACCTCTAAAAGATATTCAACGATTAAAAGCCTCTGGATCTGAAAGTGTATATTTGGATTATTAGGCAAGAATAATGGAGAAATGAGTTAAGGCAGTAATAGATAATTGCGTTACAGTCAGTTTATTAACTATGTGTATGTAAAGGGGTTTAGACGTGACGAATGTTTTTATTATTAATGCGGCAAAAGAGTTTGATGGGTCTGAAGGGAAGCTCAATGACCATTTGACGCAAATTGCCACAGAATTATTATCTTCACATCAGATAAATGTGCAATCAACACGCATTGATGATGGTTATGATAATGATGAAGAAGTCGATAAATATTTATGGGCAGATGTCATCATTTATCAAATGCCAGCATGGTGGATGGAAGGTCCTTGGATCTTAAAAAAATATATTGATGATGTGTTTAGTGCGGGGTACGGCAAAATGTATATTGATGATGGCCGTACACGAAAAGATCCTTCGAAAAAATATGGTTCTGGTGGGTTATTACAAGGCAAAAAATATCTTCTTTCTGTAACTTGGAATGCGCCTTTTGAATCATTTGAAGAGCAAGAACAGTTCTTTGAAGGAAAAGGGATTGATGCTGTCTATTTCCCATTCCATAAAGCGAATCAATTTTTAGGTATGGAAGGATTAAAAACCTTTGGAATGTTTGATGTAGTGAAACAACCACAAATTGAACAAGATATTGAAGCGTATAAAAAACATTTAGAACAAGAAATCGTTGGGAACGCTGATTAGATATTTATCTTGCTAGATATAAATTAGCTATCTGATAATCAATCAAGATAACGATCCAGATTGGATTTAGGTAGCTGATTTTGACGATATGGATTTACAAAGCAAAAAGCCCGCACTGTAATAGCGCGGGCTTTTCTAAATTTGGCTCCTCCAACTGGACTTGAACCAGTGACATACGGATTAACAGTCCGCCGTTCTACCGACTGAACTATGGAGGAAGCGAGTTCTCTTGAGAACGAGGCGCATAATAACGATGATATATCAGAGTGTCAACGTTAAAAGTGGATTAAATATCTGTTTGGTTGGTTTATCGACAAAGTGGTTAAATAATAGAAGTTATTCTCCGTGTTTTACGTGTAACACGGAGAATCAATTAGGCTTGAGGGGATAATTGTGATGCTGAAATTGATTGTTGAACGGGATCAAATGCCATCAAGTACACATCGTAAAAATGAATTTCTTGTTTTTTACTAATAATCTCACGAATGTCTTTTTTTATTTGTTGAGATATCGCTGGGTGCTGGTGGATCTCATTTATGGCTTCATCAGAGAGTTTTTCAAAGGTATACCATTCACCGTTATAGCAAACTCTCAAATCGAGAACACCAATATCCTCAAATTTATAGATAGGTTTAATATCAAATAACAAGATACCAGCCATAACTAAGAACATCACAGTAAAAAGAACGAGTGAGATAACCCCAAAGTAAGGTGAATAAATTAATAACGCAGCGAGTAATACATAAGAGAGAACCATGCTGATACATAACCAGATATGGTTTTTTAAAAACTGACTATTAAAATGTGGTTTCCCGTCTCTTTTCTCTGCTTTATTGATCCGGTCTAAATCACGCTCTAAGATTTCTTTTAATACATTCATTGTAAACACCTTAAGAGATGAATGTTGCAAACTTGTTTCTTATTACTAGATTATCACGGGGACAAGATAAGCGGGTAGAACAGTTTTTTTAAATTATGGTATTAACTGTTATTGTCAAACCATTAAGAATATTCTTAGTTGTTGTTAATAATAGAGATAAAATATCAAATAAATTTTATGCACAGTGATAAAAATAGAGGAAGAATTGTATTTTTAATGTGCAATTCGCATTTTTTTAATCTTTAGACGCATAAAACTATTGCTATTAAACTTGTCTCATGCGTTAATGAGTAAGGCCTCAATACAGACCTGATTTATGATTGACATTCTAAGTTAATGAGTTTTAAACAGCATCGCTTTTTGACCGTTTTCTTCATGTGTGCCCATAAGTTATAGGTAGTTCAGGCCAGTAGATGCCGAGAAGGCAACGTTTTATTGATATATAGGAAAGTCACATGTCTGACAAAATGAAAGGTCAAGTTAAGTGGTTCAACGAGTCTAAAGGCTTTGGTTTTATTACTCCAGCAGACGGAAGCAAAGACGTATTCGTTCACTTTTCTGCCATTCAAGGTAACGGTTTCAAAACTCTGGCTGAAGGTCAGAACGTAGAATTCACAATTGAAAACGGTGCAAAAGGTCCAGCAGCTGCTAACGTAACAGCTCTGTAATTTAAAGCCTTTTAAAAATTTTCTTCAAGCCTGTCACCTTATGGTGGCAGGCTTTTTCTTTATGGGTAAAATAAAGAAAAAGAGAATGATAATATTTATCAGGAGAACAAATGCAGGTTAATGATAGCGTTGTTGTGAAAACAGATGGTATTGACAATCGTGAAGGGACTATCCTACTTATTGAAGAATTTAATGAAGGTATAATGTATTTAGTATCACTCCCTGAATATCCAAAAGGAATTTGGTTTTTTAATGAAAAAGAGGGGGGTGAAGGCACATTTGTTAGACCAATACAGCAAAAGTGACTTACGTTTAGGTACGGTTCATTTACATTTTTAAATCAGCTACTTATACTTTTGCCAAATTTTAGTTAGGAGAAAACACCTTGGATACACAAAGTTGTAGGTTAATGATAAACCCATTAACTGAGAATAATTTTATTCAAAATAATAGGTAGGCTGTTTTCTTCACTAAAACTGCTTACCATTTTGGTGGGCAGTGCATTGTAATATTTCTTTCTTATATATTCCTATTCAGCACTTACCCAAATGATTTCCCTTATGCAGCTAAAATACGAAGGGTAACTCCATGTGCTACATTTTTTTCTCTTTATTTCCTCCACCTAAGGCGATGAATTAATTTCAACACTCTGAACTATCAGAGCAAAATTTTCATATCGATTTTAATCATCATGTAGAGGAAATAAACATGACGATGACGCCTTATATTTTAAATCTCATAATTGCAATGTGCCTTGGTGCTTTGATTGGTGCCGAACGTCAATGGCGACAAAGAATGGCTGGTTTAAGAACAAACGCTTTAGTTGCAACGGGTGCGGCTGTTTTTATTTTAAGTTCAATAGAAACTTCGCCAGATAGCCCTGGTCGTATCGCAGCTCAAGTTGTTTCGGGTATCGGATTTCTTGGGGCAGGTGTGATCATGCGTGAAGGAATGAATATACGTGGACTTAATACGGCAGCAACGCTTTGGTGTTCAGCAGGAATTGGCGTGTTATGTGGCTTAGGTTTATATCAACTGGCGACCATAGCAACACTTCTTATTCTTTGTGCGAATATTTTACTACGAGAAGCTGCTCAACGGATAAACGCTCAGCCACAACATCAAGCAATAGATATTGAACAACGCTACTCAATACGAATTATTTGTCACGAAGAAGATGAAGTTTTAGTTAGAACACTCATTTTACAAGCAATAAATGGACTACATGTTCGATTACAGTCTTTAAGTAGTGCTGATACATTGATGCCTAGCCAGTTGGAAGTTTGTGCTGAATTACTTGCAACACCTGTTGAGCAAAAAGAGATAGAAGCGATTGTTTGTAGAGTAAGTTTAGAAAAGAGTGTGAGTGCAATTAATTGGAAGATAGCGGCAGAGCATCCTGCTTAACAGATCTTTTGAAAATAATGTCTTTCTAATCAAGGCTCCCTGTATTGAATATAGGGAGCTTTTTGCCATTTGGATACTGGATAGATATCAACTTACAAGGTTATTTCAAAAAGGAATATGAATATTGATAAAAGTTATAAAGAATATAACGTTGTAATTTATAAGTAAGAGTTTTGTCATATTTCTAGCTGTTGTGTGGGCGATTACGCTTATTCGCACCAGCCACATACTTCGTATGCTCTTAGTAAATCATTTATTTTTGCCTATCCAAACCTCAAATTATTCAGAACATCAACATAATACTTAATTTAAGATTTAACTCCTCCGATGAGAATAATGAGATCTTAGTCATGTATTACGTATTATTACTAATATATAGAAATAAAGTATTTTGTTTGTGTAATTATTATTTTTGTAACTATTACTTTATGGAATAAAAAATAGAAAAATGTATTCAAAAAAAGCTAATTTAAATACGCAATAGGATGGAATATATTCATTTTCGTTTTAATAAAAACAAACATTTTTGCCTAAATTGATTAATGTACAATTATTTGTATTGTGGTTAACCCGTATATAATGAGTTATGAATGAAAAATGTTTAACAGCGTTCGAGTATATTTGGCGTGATTTCTCATCTTTATTAATCTCGCGTTTTAGGTTGATTTGATTTATCTCTGTTTATTTTGTTTTTAATAAACAGGAAAAACTAAAATCAAGTAAGCGGTTGCTACCCATGGTTTACTTATTAAATGAGGCACTTAGGCGTATTGTAGGACAAAAAGTCGTTATTAAGGGGCTTAGCGCAGTATAGAATCTGGGGTGAAAATCGATGTTTTCCATTGATTATATTGGATTTTTTTTTAATACCTAAATTATACTCTCAAATTATTTCAATGTATTTGGCGAAAATTTTATCAATATTTTCTATCGTATTTAATTTAAGTTTGATTTTTTGAGTAATGTTTTTAATTTAATCAAATTAGACTCTCAAAAAATGGGGATAAATTCAGGAAAATGGTGAGTTTAAACCGCTACAGTAAAGCTGATGAATTGCTGTGGCATGATGTTTGTAATCACTAATCAATGATGAATGAAAATCTTTTGAAAAATTATAGGATTTTTTGTAAAAACCATGTAGAGGAAATGATACCAATAAGTAATCTTATAATAAGCGTAGAAAAACCACACCACTCTTTTCATTCGATAAAATAATAATTTCAAAATTATATTGTTTATAACTTTGTCAAGGATGTAAATCTTACTTATTACAGAAGGAGAATTATCTTAGTATGAAATAGATGTGCCATTAGTATTTACTGTGAAAATATATATAAAGGATAATTGTGCTACTGACCTTTTTCGATTTACCAAAAAAGATAAAACCAAGTATAAGAGGAATGCTAATTTAAAAAATTGCCGGTATAAAAGGGGGAGTAATCATTTCATGTTTGCTTACTAAAAAACGATGTAACTCATTTCAATAGAACTGAAAGCAATACACAAAGTATTTGCATTCACAGTATGAATAATCTCAATTATTACTTTTGAAAAATACGGTTACAATATTTTTCAAAAGCTTCCTTTTACAAAAATTTAGAACACTTTTGGGGGTATAGAATACTAAGCACTGTTATTGGTTTTTAAGATTAATCTAATAAATGAGATATAGGTCTTGATTATTTAGATACATCAATATTTTTATTAGGCTTTGATAGAGAGGAAAAGCCTTTTTAAACTCGGAATTACTCATAAAAAGGGTAATAAAATGAGTCAAATTAGTGGTTAGAATAGGGGAATATTTAGAGATATATTTTAGTGGTTTAAGTAAAGATATATCGATATTTAAATCTTTATACTCTCCTAAGCCCGTCAACATCAACTTTTGTTAAGTAATGGTGTTGTTACGAAGTCAGCACTTTTGGTTCTGTAATGTCTTGAGACTTGTGCTAGCTAGGTTGAAAAAAAGAGGCTAACCGCATGATAAGAGGAAAAGTGAAACAATACTCATCATTTGTAAGAGTAAAACAAATTGCTGTTAAGAGATGTTTTGGGGCAAAAAGTAACATTTGATATTTTTTAGTTCGAAGTAATGCCAATGGAATAATCAATAAGATGCTATTTTGATCATATTTGTTTTTCTGTCTTTACATTGAAAAAGTCGATGTGTACAAGTGTTAACTCTAGAGCGTCATATTTGTCATTACCGCCATTTATTGTGTAGAGGTAATACTGATAACAGGAAAAATAGAATTTATATTTTGCCTTATTATTTTATGAATTAATTACTTTGCATTGGAGATCTTGGAAGCTTTTTTTATCAAATTGAAATTTATATTTCAAAAAAATGTCTTTTTTATAATAAAAGAGGTGTGGTTATATAAAACATAATTTATAAATCTTCTTTTTTTCTTTATGCTTTTTTACGGGATGTTATATTTTTAATTAATTGTAGATTGTTTGATAAATATATATCTATATACAGTGAAAAATAAGATGATTTTTATTTCATTTTTTATTTTAATAAAGTTGGGCTTTATTTTATAAAAAAATGATTGTTTTTTTAAATTTAACTTAAGTTAAATATTGTATTATTTTTATATTCCGTTTTAAATTGATAATTAAATTACAGGTGTTATTTATTTAATTAAATAAAAAGCATTCTTTTATTTTTATATTAAACTTGTGACAGTTTTAAATTTTAACTGCTCATAATATATACCGCAATTCATAAATAAAACTTATTTGTATGTGGGTATTATTTCTCTGTGACTAATTTACAGTCAATAAAACTCTTATTAAGAGTTCTGTAATTTAAGTGTTAAATAGTACTTAATAATCATTAGTTAAATTGTATTGTTACGATTGAAACTTTAATAATGTGGAAATAAATATTCAATGATTTAAGGGTGAAGATGCATAACTAAGAATTTAATTTTATATGACTTATCGTTCTGTCCAATAAATTCATCATTGTATAATATTGATTTTAAAGGATAATTTTAATAATGAAATAATAAAAAAATTTAGGATAACTATAAATAATTAGAATAGGTTATTTTTCAAACAAATTGTAAATAAAAAGTGATCATTTCTGAAGGTTTACGTAAATGATGAAAAAAATAATATCTATAGAAATATTTATTAAAACTGGGAAGCTTGTTTAGATAAAGATGAGGAGGAGATATATCAATATATGTTACTGTGATCAAAAAAATCTCCAATTGTGGATTTGTCAAATTTTTATGCTGTATTTTTAGGTTTATAAGTTTAATAGATCGTATAAAATAAAAAATTATCATTAATATTTTAATTTGGGTAGATTAGCTTATTAATTTACACCAAGTTTTATTACTTTTATCACTTGAATAGTTAATGAACTAATTCCATAATAATGATTATCTTTTTGTGATGTGACTCACATAGTATTTAAATTAGACTACTTTATCCGTTGAATAACTTAATCGTTAAGGAGTAAAGTTTACTTTTAATTTAAATGTTTTTTTCGCTACTTTTGAAAATGACCGTAACTAAGTAATACAAGGTAGTGTTACTACGTGTCATGTTCATAAAATGGGGCCTGGAAATTTAATATTACATTTATATTAATTTCCTCGGGATCTTTCATTAGGAAGATCCTCTTTGTTCAATATAATCGGACGGGATGTAAAGAGATGAGTACGGTTGAATTGCTTAAGCATATTTATGACATAAATTTATCGTATTTGCTTTTGGCGCAAAGGTTAATTAACCAAGAAAAGGCTTCCGCAATGTTTCGGCTTGGGATTAGTGACGCCATGGCGGATGCACTAGCAGAGCTTACATTGCCTCAATTGGTTAAGTTGGCTGAAACAAACCAACTAATCTGTAATTTCCGGTTTGAAGACAGCGAAACAATAGAACAACTCACTAAAGAATCTAGAGTGGATGATTTACAACAAATTCATACTGGCATTCTTCTTTCTTCTAACTTGTTTCGTCAGTTATCGGAACAAGATACTACTGCGACAAAGAAACGGGCATAACAATGAGTGAGAAAAGTATCGTCCGAGAAGCGAAAGATATTCGCTTAGCAATGGAATTAATCACCTTGGGTGCCCGCTTACAAATGCTTGAAAGTGAAACTCAATTAAGTCGGGGGCGTTTAATTAAATTATACAAAGAATTAAGAGGGAGCCCCCCTCCAAAAGGAATGCTGCCATTTTCAACGGATTGGTTTATGACATGGGAACAAAATATCCATTCCTCAATGTTTTATAACGCTTATCGCTTTTTATTAAAAAATGGTGGCTGTGTTGGCGTTGAGGCTGTTGTTAAAGCTTATCGTTTATACTTAGAGCAATGTCCGCCTGTTAAAGATCAAGAACCTATTTTAGCACTAACAAGAGCATGGACATTAGTACGCTTTGTTGAAAGTGGCATGTTGCAACTTTCCGTTTGTACCAAATGTAATGGTTCATTTATTACACACGCACACCAGCCAGCTAGCAATTATGTTTGTAGTCTTTGCCAGCCACCTTCTCGCGCAATAAAAAAACGTAAACTTTCCGCCAATCCTGCCGATATTAACTTACAACTGTTGGATGGTCTTGAACAGTTTGCAATGTGATTCGAGATTGAAAGTTAAATATCAGGTTATAGAGCTTAGTTATCTATAACCTGAGCCGTTTCCTCTCCCCCTCCTATCTCTTGCTGCTATGTTCGCCATTCTCTCTATAACGAAATTAGCTAAAGGGATATCGCGTGTTAGTACTCTTAGGATATATCGTGGTTATGAGCGCCGTCATCGGGGGATATCTTCTCGTCGGTGGTAGTTTAGGCGCCTTGTACCAGCCAGCCGAATTTATAATCATCTTTGGTGCCGGTATCGGTGCTTTTATTGTAGGTAATAATGGTAGAGCAATTGTATCGACAATGAAGATCCTACCGAAATTACTTCGTAGCACAAATTACAATAAAGCGATGTACATGGATTTAATGGCACTCATGTTTCGTTTATTGTCAAAAGCTCGTCAAAACGGGATGTTGGCATTAGAGAGAGATATCGAAAACCCACAACAAAGTGACATTTTTTCCCAATATCCTCGCATTATGAAAGATGTTTATATGCTCAGTTTTATCACTGACTATATGCGTCTGATGGTGACGGGGAATATGAATCCTTATGAAATTGAATCTCTGATGGATGAAGAGATTGCAACTTTTGAGGAAGAAAGCGAAGTGCCTGCAACAGGTTTATCAGCGATGGGTGATTCATTACCTGCGTTCGGTATCGTTGCTGCGGTTATGGGTGTTGTTAATGCGTTAGGTGCCGCGGATAGACCTGCTGGCGAAATGGGCGTATTAATTGGACACGCAATGGTTGGTACTTTCTTAGGTATTTTATTAGCTTATGGTTTTATTTCACCATTAGCTTCTAGACTCAGACAGCGCTCTAGTCAGCAAATGAAAATGATGGAGTGCATCAAAACAACATTGTTATCTAGCATGAATGGATATGCGCCACAGATAGCTGTTGAATTTGGACGTAAAACCCTCTTTCTGGCAGACAGACCTTCTTTTATTGAGTTGGAAGAACATGTACGTCAGGTACGGACACCAATGCAGGCAAATCCTGATGCAATGAAAGAAGAGTAATTATGAAGAGTAATTCACAAATCATTCGAGTTAAAAAGCGAGGGAGAAAGCAACATCACGCTCACGGTGGTGCATGGAAGATAGCTTATGCTGACTTTATGACCGCAATGATGGCTTTCTTTCTGGTGATGTGGTTACTTTCAATCTCTAGCCCACAAGAATTAACTCGTGTAGCAGAATATTTTCGTACGCCATTAAAAGTCGCTATTGAAAAAGGGCGATTTAGTGGGGATGCAACCAACCCTATTCCTGGAGGAGGGCGTGATCCTGTTTATAACGAAGGTGATATTTTGCCAAAAGGTCAGGAAGATAAACAGCTTAATGAAAAGCAACAATTCCGCCGATTAAAAGAGAATTTAGAACAAGTCATTTTAAATGATCCTAGATTAAAAGATCTGAAGCCTCATTTATTAATCGACATGATGGATGAAGGTTTACGTATCCAAATTATCGATAAAGCAAATCGACCTATGTTTAGAGTCGGTAGTGCTACCGTTGAACCTTATATGAAGGATATTTTGACGGCAATTGCGCCTATTTTAAATGACACGCCATACAAAATCAGTTTATCGGGTCATACCGATGATATTCCTTATGCAAGTGGCGCTTTTAAATATAGTAACTGGGAACTATCAACGGATCGCGCGAATGCCTCTCGTCGAGAGTTAATTGGTGCTGGCTTAGGTGAATGGAAAGTGTTGCGTGTTGTAGGTATGGCATCAACAGTTCACTTGGTCAAAGAAGATGGTTTTGCACCTGCTAACCGACGGATCAGTATTCTGGTCTTAACGAAGCAAGCAGAACAAAAAATTGTACAAGAAAATGAGCGGGTTGCACCGACAGTAACAGAGGCTTCAGAAATTGAACCTCTACTTTCAGGGCAAGAAACCCCACAAGAAAAAGCAGAAAATACACAGACGGGTTCGTCTGTGTCTTCTGCATCTGAGCTTCCCGAATCAAAAAAGGAAAATGTTGAAACAGGAGTTTCTGGGGAAAGTTTGCCATCACAATCGACAAATATTACTACAAAGCAGGGAACAGCCCCCTAATTTGTTGGTAATCGCGTAAAGGTGAATGAGTAACGATGGATATTACTGAGTTTTATCAAACATTTTTTGATGAAGCAGATGAGTTGTTAGCTGATATGGAACAGCATTTGCTGTTACTTGATCCTGCAAATCCAGATCAAGAACAGATGAATGCGATTTTCCGTAGTGCGCACTCCATAAAAGGAGGGGCTGCAACATTTGGCTTCGTTAAACTTCAACAGACCACTCATGTGCTTGAAAACTTGCTCGATAGTGCAAGACGTCATGAGATGGCGCTCACCGACGACATTATTAACCTGTTTCTGGAAGCGAAAGATATTATGCAACAGCAATTGGATGCACATAAAAACTCACAAGAACCTGATGAGGAAACATTTAACTATATTTGTGAGAAGTTGCGTCAGCTGGCTCTCGATGTAAAAGAAGAACAATCCGCTCCTCAAGTTGAGGTTGTTGCTGGATCTGAAACTTCAGACTCACAGGCCGCAATGACTGAAACTCCTGTTTTGTCATCTGACTCTGAAAGTGTGCAAAGTGAAACTATAGAAACTATGGTCGAAGCAACATCGACAATGGTGGCTGATGGACATTATTACCACCATATTATTTTGTCTGATCTTAAAGAGACAGATATTGCTTTAATGCTTGATGAATTAAAACACCTTGGTGAAGTTAGCCAAGTTGAAAAACAGCATCATGGTCTTGAAGCAATATTAAAAACGACAGCAACAGAAGAAGATATCAGCGCTGTACTTTGTTTTGTGATTGAACCTGAACAAATTTCGTTTAAAAAAGTGGCTGTTGCAGAAAAAGCACCAGAAGAAAACACAGTTACAGAAGAAAGTACAACATCTGTTGATGATGTTCATGTTGAAAGCCAAGTAGAACAAGCGACACCTGCACAAAAACCAGTTGCTGAAAAAGTGACACCATCAGCAGAACCTTCTAAAGCACCAGTGGCATCGGCAGCACCTGCGAAAAGACCTGTTGCAGCTGCTACGCCAAAAACAGAATCAAGCAGTATTCGTGTTGCGGTTGAAAAAGTTGACCAATTAATCAACTTAGTGGGTGAATTGGTTATCACACAGTCAATGTTGGCACAGCACAGTGGTAGCCTTGAGCCTGCAATATATAGTGATTTACTAAGTTGTATTGCTCAGTTACAGCGTAATTCTCGTGATTTACAAGAATCTGTTATGTCAATTCGTATGATGCCGATGGAATATGTTTTCAGTCGCTTCCCTCGAGTTGTGCGTGATGTTGCAGGTAAAATGAATAAGAAAGTTGAGTTAAACATGATTGGTAGCTCAACAGAACTTGATAAAAGTTTAATTGAAAAAATTATCGATCCTTTAACTCACTTAGTTCGTAACAGTCTTGATCATGGTATTGAAATGCCGGCCGATCGTGTTGCAGCGGGTAAACCGGAAGCGGGGCAATTAACCCTGTCTGCGGAACATCAAGGCGGTAATATTTGTATTGAAGTGACTGATGATGGTGCTGGATTAAACCGCGAACGTATTTTGAAAAAAGCGATTTCCTCTGGGCTTGCAGTTTCTGAAAATATGAGCAACGAAGAAGTTGCTATGCTGATCTTTGCACCGGGTTTCTCTACCGCGGAAGTCGTCACGGATGTTTCTGGTCGTGGTGTGGGTATGGATGTTGTAAAACGAAATATCCAAGAGATGGGCGGTCAAATTCAAATCAGTTTTGAAGTGGGTAAAGGAACGCGCATTCGTATTTTACTTCCACTGACATTAGCAATTTTGGATGGTATGTCTGTTAAAGTTCATGACGAAGTCTTTATTTTACCATTAGGAACGGTAGTCAGTTCTTTACAACCGGAAGAAGAAGATATTTATCCATTGGCTGGCGATGAGAAATTATTGCAGGTCAGAGGGGAATATTTACCACT
This sequence comes from Proteus vulgaris, assembly GCF_016647575.1. GTDB lineage: Bacteria > Pseudomonadota > Gammaproteobacteria > Enterobacterales > Enterobacteriaceae > Proteus > Proteus mirabilis_B. Next base: position 2,535,419 of record NZ_CP032663.1, on the reverse strand, counting down.
GATTGAACTGCATCGTACATTTAATATTGAAGGTGCTCAAACCGATATTACCCAAGCAATTGCGGTAATTGTTCAAAGTGCCGGACGTCGTTATGCTTTATTGGTAGATCAATTAGTTGGTCAGCATCAAGTTGTTGTTAAAAATATAGAAAGCAATTACCGAAAAGTGCCTGGAATATCTGCTGCAACAATTATGGGCGATGGTAGTGTGGCTTTAATTCTTGATGTACCAGAATTGCAACGTTTAAGTCATACACAAATGACAAATAAGAAAAAGAATACAACTGCAAGCGCAGTCATTTAATAGTGAGGATAAAATAAGATTATGGCTTCGGAACATTTCGAGAAATTATCCGGTGAAACTGTTGGACAAGGATTTCTAATTTTTACGCTGGGCGATGAAGAATATGGAATTGATATTTTAAAGGTTCAAGAAATTCGTGGATATGATCAAGTTACACGTATTGCTAATTCACCTAGCTTTATTAAAGGTGTAACTAATTTACGGGGCGTTATTGTTCCGATAGTTGATCTGCGTATTAAATTTTCACAAGAAAGTGTAACTTATAATGACAATACTGTTGTTATTGTGGTTAACTTATTAAATCGAATTGTGGGAATTGTTGTTGATGGCGTTTCTGATGTTCTTACGCTAAAGCCAGAGCAAATCTGCCCTGCGCCAGAGTTTGCAGTCACAATGTCTACTGAGTATTTAACAGGTTTAGGTACTTTAGATGAAAGAATGCTTATTCTTGTTGATATTGAAAAATTACTCAACAGTGAAGAAATGGAATTAGTCGATAGCGCAACAATTCAAGCTAAATAAGTTTTTATTTTTTAAAAAATAATCTAAATACTGTTCCGGTAATTTTGCCGGAATAGCTATTTCTATCTTTTTTATTTTATTAGCGAGTGCTAAAGCATCAAATTAACTTTAAGTAAAATTAAAAGATAAAAAAGAACTAATAATTTTAGTTAAGTTCTATTTTATTATTTATTAACTTATAAGTAGCTATCACCTAGCTGTAATATTTTTCTACTGACGGAAATAACTTTAAAGTTTTTTATACTTATAATTTTAATTAAAAACAGTATTACCACCGCTTTCTAATGGGGCAAAAACGTGACTAAGACGAAATGAAACCTATAAAGTTTCTCTTAAGTCTGCCGATAACTTGCTCATTACCGTTTATTATAAAAAGGGAAACTATGTTTAGCCGAATGAAAATAGTGACTGGATTATTATCCATTCTTCTGTTGTTTGGTGTTTTGCAATTTGTCTCAGGGGGTGTTTTTTACTCAAATATCGTTGAGACAAGAAACGACCTTAATAAAACACTGACAATACAAGATCAACGTGAGCGCCTAGATGAAAGCTGGGCTAACTTACTGCAAGCTCGTAATAACATTAACCGCGCCGCGATTAGTTTCTTATTACAAGATAAAAATCTTAATGTAGATGATTCTCTATCTGTTGACTATCTGACGGGTCTTGCTCGCAAAAATATGTCTCGTGCAGATGAGAAATTTAAAGAATTTGAAAAGAATATCACCGCTTATCAAGTTCACTCAGAAGATGATGTTCGTAGCCTAAAAGGGCGTTTTATCGAATATTACTCTGCATTAAACCAACTGGAAATTTTACTTCAAGATAAGAACTTAAAAGACTTTTTTGAGCAACCAACTACGGGTTATCAAGACGCTTTTTATAAAGAATATCTTGCATACGTCATGCGTAATGAGAAATTTAACGAAGAGTTAAATGTGGCATTAGAAGCTTCTCACCAGCGTACTGTCATTACTATGGTTGTATTAGCCATTATCGTGATCTCGGCATTAATTCTATGCTGGTTTGCATTACGTAATGCCTTAATTAGACCATTAAATTCACTTCTATTAAGTATCAAAACCTTCTCTGAAGGTGATTTACGTCCAAATATCGAAGTGAATGGCCGCAATGAAATGAGCTTGTTAGCAAATGGTTTAAAACATATGCAACAAGAGCTTATTCAAACCGTTCGTGGTGTCTATCAAAGTACGGAAAACATTTATAACAGCACAAGCGAAATTGCTGCTGGAAATAATGATTTATCTGCTCGTACAGAAGAGCAAGTGGCTTCATTAGAAGAAACTGCTGCAAGTATGGAACAGTTAACGGCGACCGTAAAACAGAACGCAGACAATGCTCGCCAAGCAAGTAACCTTGCTAATGACGCCTCAGATATTGCCCGCCAAGGCGGAAAAGTTGTTGCTAATGTGGTGCAAACAATGCACGACATAGCCGGAAGTTCTCAGAAAATCACCGATATCACAGCTGTTATCGATGGCATTGCATTCCAGACCAATATTTTGGCACTGAATGCGGCTGTTGAAGCAGCAAGAGCCGGTGAGCATGGTCGCGGATTTGCGGTAGTTGCCGGAGAAGTTCGTAACCTTGCACAGAGAAGTGCAGAAGCTGCTAAAGAAATAAAAACACTGATTGAAGATTCTGTAAGTCGTACTGAAACGGGTTCTGTACTCGTTGAAAGTGCGGGTGAGACGATGACGCGTATCGTGGATTCAGTAACACGTGTTACTGACATCATGGGCGAAATCGCTTCTGCATCAGATGAGCAAAGCCGAGGTATTTCACAAGTTGGCCTTGCGGTTTCTGAAATGGATCGCGTCACTCAGCAAAACGCCTCTTTAGTAGAACAATCTGCAGCCGCTGCTGCTGGTCTTGAAGATCAAGCAGTTGCATTAACCCGCTTAGTTTCAATCTTCAAATTACCGGGTCAGGAAGAAAAAACGCTAGAAAGAAAGGAATCGGATGCAACCCCTGTAGTTAAAGCCGCTGCTCCACTTATAAAACCAGGAACCTCAGAAAAGAAAAAGAGCAGCAGTGTTGAAGATCCCGCTAACTGGGAAACTTTCTAACAACAACAAGTGGCTGACAAGCGGTGGCTTTTAACCACCGCTTTAAACGAGGTGAAGGCATGTTTAGGTTTCGCAAATTAAAGATATCCACCAGTCTCTATTTATTGCTGATGATGTTTTGCGTTATGCAGGTGATTTCTAGTGGTATTTCGCTAGGGATCGTTCATTTGAATAACGAACAGATCACCAGAGTAGATATAGATACATCTAAGCGAGATGAATTAGGATTAAGTTGGGCATCTTTAATACAAACACGTAATGCGATTAATCGTGTAGCTATTGCAGTGAAAACTGAACAGTCAACGGATTATATTCAATCTATTGAATCAATTGCACTTTCACGTTTGGAAACGGCGAATACTCATTTTCAAAATTTCCTTGCTGATATTAATAAAGAGGCAATCCCAACAGAAGAAAAAGAAATCGTTGAAGCAGTAAAAAACGATTACCACGTTTTATATGGTGCATTAACTGAATTACATAGCATGTTAAAAAACGATAACTTCCAAGGTTTTTTAGATCAACCAACAGAACGTTATCAAACAGCGATGGAAAATTCATTTAACACTTATATGAATTATGTTCAGACTGAAATTACTGAATCTATAGAGCAAGGACATCGCTCTTATACTATTGCTATCTTGATGTTTATCGGTGCAATAGCGATGGTTATTGTTGTATCAATCGCCGCTCATCGTTGGCTAAGTTTTAATATCATTAAACCTTTCGCAAGTTTAAGCCGTTATTTTAATGATGTTGCCACCGGTAAATTAAATCGTGAAATTCTTGTCTTCACCGATGATGAAATAGGGGATGTGTTTAGACGACTACGAGATATGCGTGGTGAGCTCGCGCGTTCTATTCGTATCGTTCGTGATAACAGCCATGCTATGTATTCTGGTATTCAAGAAATTTCCAAAGGAAATACGGATTTATCCTCAAGAACTGAACAACAAGCTGCTTCGTTAGAAGAAACTGCGGCAAGCATGGAAGAGTTAACAGCAACGGTAAAACAAAATGCTGATAACGCCCTGCAAGCGAGCAAACTCGCAGAGTCTGCTTCTGAAACAGCGATACGTGGTGGAAAAATCACGCATAGTGTTGTTGAAACCATGGATGCGATTACACAAAGTTCTCAAAAGATAGGGGCTATTATCAGTGTGATTGATGGTATTGCGTTCCAAACCAATATATTAGCACTTAACGCCGCGGTTGAAGCTGCGCGCGCAGGTGAACAAGGGCGTGGATTCTCTGTTGTTGCTGGAGAAGTTCGTAACCTTGCTCAACGCAGTGCTGATGCTGCAAAAGAGATCAAATTATTGATTGATGAATCTGTTTTACGAGTCTCTCAAGGTTCTCAACTCGTTAATAATGCAGGGCAGACAATGGAGGAACTCGTCACATCAGTAAATAAAGTCACTGAATTAATGGCAGAAATCGCCTCAGCTTCTGATGAACAAAGTCGAGGTATTCACCAAGTCGCTGATGCAGTCAGTCAGATGGATCAGGTGACACAGCAAAACGCTGCTTTGGTGGAGCAATCAGCATCTGCTGCCGCAGCATTGGAAGATCAGGCTAATAACCTTGTTGATGCTGTATCGGCATTCGAGTTGCCTGACACGGATGAGAGTAATAATTCTTCATCCCTAGAAGGTAATGGGTTGAAAAAAGCAGATAAAAAATCATTTTTTAAAAAGACCCATTAAAAAACAATGAAACGTAATGTTACTGAAGTCTTATCAGATATCGCTGCTCAACCGTTGGATATTTTTACCCAACGGTTCATGTTGTCCGATGATCAGTTCCAATCTATATGCCAATTGATTTATCAAAAGGCAGGTATTGTGCTGACTAACAACAAAAGGGAGATGGTTTATAACCGTCTCACTAGGAGGTTACGTGAATTACGGATGAATAACTTTGGTGACTATCTTGCGTTTCTTAAAAGTGATGTACGCAACCCTGAATGGCAAGAGTTTGTAAATGCATTAACAACCAATCTCACCGCATTTTTCAGGGAAGCGCATCATTTTCCTATTCTGGCTAAACATGCCAGAAAAAGAGCAGGAGGTGTCTACCGAGTATGGTGTGCAGCCGCATCTACTGGAGAAGAACCTTATTCAATTGCGATGACTTTACGCGATGTTTTTGGGAATAACCCTTATAAAACCAAAATTATTGCCAGCGATATCGATACTAATGTGTTGGATAAAGCACGAAAAGGTGTTTACCGACAGGAAGAGCTTAAAACTTTAAATGATGAATATTTGAAAAAATATTTTCTCAAAGGTGTCGGCGATTTTGAAGGATACGTGAAAATTAGACAACAAATCAGCGAGATGGTCTCTTTTCAGTATTTGAACTTACTCGACAAGCAATGGGATTTAGAAGGCAGTTTTGATGCGATTTTTTGTCGTAATGTCATGATTTATTTTGACAAAGCGACACAACAAACCTTACTTAACCGCTTTACCTCATTACTTAAGCCAGACGGAATGCTGTTTGTTGGACATTCTGAGAATGTAAGCCAGCTTAGCAAGGATTTCTACTTGCATGGGCATACCGTTTACGGGCTGACACCAGCAAGGAGAGGTTATGAATAAAATAACGGTACTCTGTGTTGATGATTCGGCGTTAATGCGTCAAATCATGCGAGAAATCATCAACAGTCATAGCGATATGGAAGTTGTTGATTGTGCACCAGATCCTATAGTGGCTCGTGACTTAATAAAAAAGTACAACCCACAGGTATTAACGTTAGACGTTGAAATGCCACGTATGGATGGTATTGATTTCTTGGAAAAACTGATGCGATTAAGACCAATGCCTGTCGTTATGGTCTCATCATTAACAGCAAAAGGTTCAGAAGTGACGTTAAAAGCGTTAGAACTGGGTGCGGTTGATTTTGTGACTAAACCACAGCTTGGTTTGCGTGAAGGTATGATGGCTTATAGTGAACTGATTGCTGAGAAAATTCGTGCCGCAGCATTGGCGCGGATTAATCGCCGAGAAGTACAAGCAGCGCCTTCTAAATCATTGTCATTTACACCGATGATTTCGAGTGAAAAGTTGATTGCTGTAGGGGCATCAACTGGTGGCACAGAGGCTATTCGTAATTTTCTAGAACCATTACCTATTACCAGCCCTGCGATATTAATTACGCAACATATGCCCGCAGGGTTTACACACTCATTTGCAGAACGATTAAATCGTTTATGCCAAATTAGTGTAAAAGAAGCAGAAGACGGCGAACGTGTATTGCCTGGGCATGCTTATATTGCGCCAGGTGATTATCACATGGAGCTTCGTCGTAATGGTGCTAACTACCAGATCCACATTAATAAAGAGCCAGCAGTAAATCGTCATCGTCCTTCTGTCGATGTGCTATTTAGGTCTGTCGCAAAATATGCGGGGCGTAATGCTATCGGTGTGATTTTAACCGGAATGGGAAGTGACGGTGCTGCGGGTTTATTAGAAATGCGTCGTGCTGGTAGTTATACCTTTGCACAAGATGAAGCGAGTTGTGTCGTCTTTGGTATGCCACGCGCTGCGGTTGAATTAGGCGCAGTAGACGAAGTGAAAAGCATAAGCGCAATGAGTAAAGCGGTGCTGATGAAAATCAGCAGCACACAATCATTGCGTATCTGATTAAGTTCAGTTTAAAAAGCAACACAGTAATTTGCCGATATATTTTGAAGGAGTTTTCAATGGCAAGTAAGGATCTGAAATTTTTAGTGGTTGATGATTTTTCAACAATGCGCCGCATAGTTCGTAATTTGCTAAAGGAATTAGGATTTACGAATGTAGAAGAAGCAGAAGATGGTGCTGACGCGTTAGCTAAATTACGCAATTCGGCAATTGATTTTGTGATCACAGACTGGAACATGCCAAACATGGATGGTCTAGAGCTTCTTAAAAATATTCGTAGTGATGCGGGACTTGCAGCAACACCAGTACTTATGGTTACCGCTGAAGCTAAAAAAGAAAATATCATTGCAGCAGCGCAAGCGGGTGCAAGTGGATATGTTGTTAAACCTTTTACAGCAGCAATTCTTGAAGAAAAACTAAATAAAATTTTTGAAAAACTGGGCATCTAAGGAGTCGCAATGAGTGGGAATCCAATTATGCCGAAAGATAATATTGAAATGACATCTGATATTATCAGCCGGATCGGACAATTGACGCGGATGTTACGCGACAGTTTGCGAGAATTAGGATTGGATAAAGCAATAGCCGAAGCAGCAGAAGCCATCCCTGACGCTAGGGAACGATTGGACTATGTTGCTCAAATGACCGCTCAGGCAGCTGAGCGTACATTGAACTGTGTCGAAGCTGCGCAGCCTAAACAGGATGCGTTAAGTGCCGATGCGACTAAGCTTACTGAGCGTTGGGACCAATGGTTTGAACAGCCAGAAGAGCTGAAAGATGTACGCTCTCTTGTAACCGATACCCGCAATTATTTGCGGGATATCCCTGAGAGTACGGCTTTTACTAACAGTCAGTTATTGGAAATTATGATGGCACAGGATTTCCAAGATCTGACCGGTCAGGTAATTAAACGCATGATGAGTGTTGTTCAAGAAATTGAAAAACAACTCGTGATGGTATTAATGGAAAACCTGCCACCAGAGCAACTTGAAAAGTCTAATGTGAAGAAAGAGACCGACTCTTTATTAAATGGTCCACAGGTTAATAAAAACAACGCTGGCGTGATCAAAAATCAAGATCAAGTTGATGATTTACTGGAAAGTTTAGGTTTCTAACCTTCTAATGAGTTTTAGGGCGATAAGGACGTTGAGATATGCAGGACGCATTCGCTCTATGCTCAGCTCTTTTAGGATGGTGTATTTTATGGATAAAAAATCACGTAACAATGCTTTAATAGCACACGCTATTGAAGAAAATGTAAGCCGCTTTTTTTAAGCGGCTTTTGAAGTTGTCGAAATAAACATCAAAAATAAAATTACTCAATTTTGCTGTGAATTTTGCTGATTTCCTTATAATCAGCGTCAATATTGCTTATATCTTCATTTTTATCATTGGGTTGTTTTTTAAGTACATACTGTCATAGCCCAAAAAGCCCCGTAAATTTGCGATTGTTCAGCCCATCAATTTCCTCTGAATTTGTCATGCTTAGAGTCATTTCATTCATGCTTTTAATCTCAATATCTAAATCGGACAGACTGTGGCTGAAGATAGCGATCTCGAAAAAACAGAGGACCCCACACCCCATAAACGGGAAAAAGCCAAAAAGGATGGACAAATTGTCCGTTCTAAAGAGCTATCGTCCGTATTAATGATCTTGGGTGGTGTGAGTTTGCTGTGGATGAGTGGTGGGTTTATCACTCGTGGGCTACATGCCATGTTAACAGAAGGGTTTACGTTTAATCATCACCTTATTGGTAATGAGAATTTGCTGATCCCTCGATTTGGTAGCTTGATTAAACAAGCTGTGTTTGCGCTATCACCTGTGTTTTTGGGTTTAGTGCTTGTGGCAATTGGTGGCTCGGCCTTATTAGGCGGGATTAACTTTAGTAGTAAATCCATTAAGTTTGATCCGAAAAAATGGAACCCTATTTCCGGGTTAAAGCGCATTTTTTCAATGAATGCGTTAGCTGAGTTATTTAAAGCGATACTGAAATCAACCTTTGTGGGGATCGCTGCAACCGTTTTTTTATGGCACAACTGGAACGATATTCTTCATCTGATCACGCTTCCACCACTGAGTGCGCTAGCGAATGCGATGCAACTGCTGATATTCGCCGTCTATATCACGGTGTTTATGCTGATCCCGATGGTGGCATTCGACATTATTTTCCAAATTCGTAGCCATTTGAAAAAGCTACGCATGACGCGCCAAGAAATTAAAGATGAATTTAAACAGCAAGAGGGTGATCCGCAACTTAAAGCGCGTATCCGTCAGCAACAACACGCAATGTCTCGCCGTCGAATGATGGCGGATGTGCCGAAAGCTGACGTTATTGTTACGAACCCAACACACTATGCTGTTGCACTGCAATATAACGACAAAATGACAGCGCCTAAAGTTTTAGCAAAAGGCGCAGGGGCCATTGCGTTAAAAATTAAAGAGATTGGTGCAGAAAATCGAATTCCGCTTCTAGAAGCGCCACCGCTTGCTAGGGCGTTATATCGTCACAGTGAAATAGGCCATGCAATACCTTCAACCCTCTATGCTGCGGTTGCAGAAGTACTTGCATGGGTTTATCAACTGAAACGATGGAAAACCGAAGGTGGTTTAAAACCTAAACAACCTATGAACTTGCCAGTGCCTCCCGCACTGGACTTTGCTGGAGAAGATAATCGTCATGGCTAATTTGGCCTCATTACTCCGCTTGCCGGGAAATTGGAAAAGTTCTCAGTGGCAGATACTGGCAGGGCCAGTGCTTATCTTGTTGATACTGTCAATGATGGTATTGCCATTGCCACCTTTTCTATTGGATTTATTATTTACCTTCAATATCGCACTCTCCATCATGGTGCTGTTGGTTGCAATGTTCACTCGACGTACTTTGGACTTTGCTGCTTTCCCGACTATTTTGCTGTTTACCACGTTGTTACGTTTATCATTAAACGTGGCTTCAACACGTATCATCTTAATGGAAGGGCATACAGGACCAGAAGCTGCAGGGCGCGTTGTTGAGGCCTTTGGCCATTTCCTTGTTGGCGGTAACTTTGCTATCGGTATTGTGGTCTTTATCATCCTTATTTTGATTAACTTTATGGTTATCACCAAGGGTGCGGGACGTATTGCTGAAGTAGGTGCGCGTTTTGTGTTAGATGGAATGCCGGGTAAACAGATGGCAATCGATGCTGACCTGAATGCTGGTATTATCAACGAAGACGAAGCAAAGAAACGCCGTAAAGAAGTTTCATTAGAATCCGACTTTTACGGCTCAATGGATGGTGCGAGTAAGTTCGTTCGTGGTGACGCCATTGCCGGCTTAATGATCCTTGTGATTAACGTGGTGGGTGGTCTTATCGTCGGTGTCGCTCAACACGGAATGGCATTAAACGATGCAGCAACGACTTATACCCTTTTAACTATCGGTGATGGTCTGGTTGCTCAAATTCCTGCATTGATTATCTCAACAGCAGCGGGTGTTATCGTTACTCGTGTTGCAACAGACGAAGACGTTGGGCAACAGATGGTTACCCAACTGTTTGACAATCCTCGTGTTCTACTGTTAACCGCAGGCGTGCTAGGTCTGTTAGGTTTAGTGCCGGGAATGCCTAACTTTGTTTTCCTTTTCTTCACAGCTGCATTAGGTGGATTAGGTTGGTATATCTTACGCCGCAACGCCAATCCTGAAGTGCAACAACAAAAAGAGATGGAAGAAGTTGAAAAACAAAACCGTGTTGTTGAAGCTTCATGGGAAGATGTACAACTTGAAGATCCATTAGCCATGGAAGTAGGGTATCGCTTAATTCCAATGGTAGATAACCGCCAAAATGGTGAGTTGTTAGGCCGAATTAGTGGTATTCGTAAAAAGTTTGCTCAGGAAACGGGATACCTTCCTCCAGTTGTTCATATTCGAGACAATATGGAATTAAGGCCTTCCTCCTATCGCATTCTAATGAAAGGGGTTGAAATTGGTCACGGTGAAGCGCATCCGGGTCGTTGGCTAGCAATCAATCCGGGTAATGCCGTTGGCTCTTTAGATGGCGATATAACTCAAGAGCCTGCATTTGGTTTACCCGCAGTTTGGATTGATGACAGCTTAAGAGAGCAAGCACAGGTTCAAGGCTATACCGTTGTGGCTGCAAGTACCGTTATTGCAACGCACTTTAACCATGCATTAGCGAAATACGCATCAGAATTATTTGGTCGTCAAGAAGCTCAAATGTTGTTTGATAGGGTGAGTAAAGAGCTCCCTAAAATGACAGAAAATATGATCCCAGATATGCTTTCGCTTACTGTATTGCACAAAGTATTACAGAACTTGCTGTCTGAACAAGTGCCTATTCGTGATATGAGAACCATATTAGAAGCTTTAGCAGAGCACGCGCCAGAGCAGAAAGATCCCGCTGAATTAACCGCCGTTGTTCGTGTTGCACTTCGCCGTGCGATCACACAACACTGGTTTGGTGATCAAGATGAAATTCAAGTCATTGGTTTAGATGCAAGCTTAGAGCGTATTCTTGTTCAAGCTATGCAAAGTGGCGGTGGTTTAGAGCCGGGACTAGCTGAGAATATTGAACAACAAGCAGCAGATGCTGTGCGTCATCAAGAGATGTCCGGTGGAGCTCCAGTATTGTTAGTGAATCATGCGTTGCGTTCATTATTGTCACGTTTCTTACGTCGCAGCCTACCGCAATTAGCCGTATTGTCGAATATGGAAGTCAGTGAAGGTCGTCGCATTCGTATGACGTCGATGATTGGTGGGCAACCTCATTAATCATTCATACAGATAAACTGTTGTTAAAGCCAAGGCCACTTTATTAAGTGGCCTTTTTTATATGTTGATATAACTGAAAGGTGTAATGGGGTAGAAAGTAGGAGGGTAATAACGGTTTATTGATGACAAGGTGCATCAATAAATAGATAGCCTAGTGATATCTATTTTAGCGTTATAAAAAGTACAGTCATGGTGTGATGATGGTGTGATAATCAAGATCCAAGCAAGAGTTAAGGTTTTAGATAAGAGAAGTGTCACAAGAAGATGATAGATAACAGCGGAGTGTTATCTGTTGTTGCTGGTTTAAAGTGAGTCGTGTTTTATCGGCAAAGCAAAACGCCATCAATATTGATGGCGTATCGTGTGAATTCTGATAATTATCGAGAAAGCCTAAACCTGAATTTTACGCCCAGCCAGTGTTGAACGCTGTGCTTGCCCATCAGAACCATAAAGGGTTGGGCTGTGGTTCTTCTGCAAAAAACGGATAGCATCACTATTACGAGTGATATGTTGATCGAGTAGTAATCCGTTATGTTGATTCAGATATTTTAACTCCGCCGTGATGTCTATTATCTGTGTCCATAAATCAGATAAGAACGGCAACCCTGAATAAGGTTTTTCTACACCGGCTTGTAGGCTTAGCGTATGACGCTGTTGGTCTGTATGACCTAAAGCCGACAAGACAAAATTCTTCTGTTCAGTTACTTCGTGTAGGGCATTGATATCAATATTACCTGCGCATAATAACTGTTGTTCAGCACGTAAAATACCCGCAATGGTATTAAGCTGTGATAATTGAAGATCTAAAGTCTGGCGGAGTTCTTCCATCATAATCATTAAAATATTATTGAGTTATGCTTTCAGCAGCTTCACGGAAAAGAGCGTCCGCAATTTTACCGCTGTCCATGGTTAATGTGCCGTTGGCAATTGCTTCTTTTAAGCGAGCAACTTTCTCAACGTCAATGTCTTTATTTCCAGGTTGAACAAGTTTTTTCTGCGCTTCACTTAGTTTTACAGAAGTGTCACCTGTTGCAGTTTTTTGTTCAGTTGTTCCCGATTTACGTGAACCCTGTGTGACTTCACTTGGGTTACGTTGTGCAATTGCGTTAATCGGAAGCAGTGGATTCGCGCGTTCAATACTCATAGGAAAATCCTTTGTTAGGCATCAATTAATAGTCAGATGAAGCCATTGTAAAACAACCTATGTGTTTTCGCCTATCATCTTGTTTCTTTATATCGGCTGTTGAATCAAAAACTTTAATCTTAGTATTACTCGTCATACTTCAAGCCGTAGCGTTGTTGACTGCACTCACTCACACTAGTCACATACTTATGTATGTTCCTAGCGATTCGTTCATTTGTCGCCTAGCTACATCTTGAATTATTTAGAGTAAAAAATGTATACAAATACAGTTTTTGTTCAAATTGTAATGCAAGAGAGTTTACCTTGGCTTGCCATAACTGAAACGGGTAACAAGCAATTCAATATAGGCTTATTCTGCTTATCAGCTTTTTAATCTATTAAAGAGGGATGCGTACAGAGCCGTCTTCAAGTGCTTCGCCGGTGACGATTTGGCCTGATTTAACTCTTACTCGAATCGTTTCATTGGCGACAGCATTGTTTACGGCTTTACCTTCATAACGGATCTGAAAGTGAGGGCCTTGTGCAAATACAGTGACTGTTTGTCCTGCCAAAATAGCCCAAGGGCGACGAACCATTGTGGACGTTAAAGGTTTTCCTGCGGATATTTGTCGCATTGCGATCGCATTTTTAATTAATGCTGGATCACGTAATACATCATAAGGTAATTTTTCTAACTCACCCGTTGCCATGCTAACGGCAGAAGTTTCAATAATGTCATCACGATTAATGTCTTTTTTCGCGATTAAGTATTCACCATTAACGCTAACATCAATTTGAATAAACCGACGTTGTTTATCACACTGAATTGGGATTGAAAGACGTCCCCAATTACGCGCGCCAGCATGACGTTGGATCTCTTGTGTTTGGCAGACAGGCCATTTATCTTCTGGTGTTAAAACTGTCACAGTCACTTTATCGCCTTGTTGATGAAGTGCGACAAAGAAATCTTGTAGTTCTTCAGGGAGTGATTTTGCGACACTCACATTCATCATAAAGAAAAAAGAAAATAGACCGATAAGAGTTCTAACTAACATAATTTGTATCACCTTACAGAGTTGATGCTAATTGTGCGTTTGTCATTATTTAGCAATAACAGTGTACATCGACTTTGCACGCCTTAAACGCATAAATAGCAATCCAATTTACGCCTATTCCTCCAATCATCTTTTTTTTGAGCGTTTATTCTGTCAACTGAAATTGTTTTATCAGCTGAGGTAAGTGGCTTAGCCACCAAGGATAGAAGATGCTCGATAAATTAGAAAATACGTTTCATTTTCAACAAGAAGCGCTCTCAATACGCAATAAACGCCAAGAAATTCTCGCTGCGAATATCGCTAACGCAGATACCCCAGGCTTTCAGGCTCGTGATATTGATTTTGCTTCTGAATTGAAGAAAACCATTGAAAATGGACGTACAGGTACTCATGGCATGCAATTGGCTATGACATCTGAACGCCATATCCCAATTAAACCCGGTTATCGCTTAGAAGCGGACTTACTTTATCGCGTGCCTCATCAAACGGCGATGGATGGTAATACCGTGGATATGGACATGGAACGTAGTAATTTTGCTGACAATAGCCTTAAGTATCAGGCTGATGTGACATTTATTAACTCGCAAGTTAAAAGCATGATGGCTGTATTGCAACAGTAGGGTAACGAGCATGTCTTTATTTAGTATTTTCGATATTTCAAGTTCAGCACTTTCAGCGCAATCACAGCGTTTAAACGTGAGTGCCAGCAATATGGCAAACGCTGACAGTGTTGCGGGTCCAGATGGCGACCCTTATCGTGCAAAACAGGTTGTTTTTCAGGTGAACGCACCTGCTGGTCAAGAAGTTGGTGGTGTTCGTGTCACTGAAGTGGTGGATGATCCTGCGCCATTTCGTATGGAATATCAGCCGGGACATCCCTTTGCCGATGAAAAAGGGTATGTACGTATGCCGAATGTTGATGTTGTGGGTGAAATGATTAACACCATCTCTGCATCAAGAAGCTACCAAGCTAACGTCGAAGTGATGAACACGGCAAAATCGCTGATGCAAAAAACACTGATGATAGGTCAATAGGGAGAATAAATTGTGGGTATTTCCTCCTCAATGAATGAACCTTATGATAATACCATTATCGGGGATGCTCCTTCTTCATACCATACGAAAAAAAGTGGTAGTGATGATATTAAAGGGAATTTCCTGACACTTCTCATCACCCAGATGAAAAATCAAGACCCAACAAACCCAATGCAAAATAATGAGTTAACTTCCCAGTTAGCTCAGATTTCAACTGTTGAAGGCATTGAAACACTGAATAAAACAGTGAATAACATTGTTGGGCAGATTGACCAAAGTCAGGCGTTAAAAGCCTCTTCACTGGTGGGACGAGGTGTTATGGTCTCTGGGAATAAAATTGTTGTCTTTCAGCCAGCCGACGGTAAAGGTGAGACTGAAAAACCCGGTGATGGGGATGACACAATTCCAACACCTGACACTCAAAATGAAAAAACACGTCAGCAAATGGGATCGTATAAAGCAGATGATACGGACCCAAATACACCTGACAGTGAACACCTTTTTTCAACACCTTTTGGTTTTGAATTACTCAGTCCAACCGATTCTCTTACGATAAACATCACCAATGCGAGTGGTGTGACCGTTCGTACAATCAATATGGACAAAAAGATGCTACCGGATGTTTATAACTTCTCTTGGGATTGTACTGATGAAGATGACAATCCTGTTCCACCGGGAAGTTATAAATTTACCGTTAACGCCACGCTTAATGATGCTCAGGTCCCTGTTAAGACACTGAATTATGCGCTGGTGAATAGTGTGTCCATGGTGGATGGTGGTGCCCGCCTTGATGTTGGCTTAGGTAATACCGTTTCATTGGATGAAATTCGTCAGGTTCTTTAACTAACACATATTCAACTTGGAGGGCGCATGTCCTTTTCACAAGCAGTAAGTGGTTTAAACGCAGCAGCCGCTAACTTAGATACTATCGGTAACAATATTTCTAACTCCGCAACCTACGGTTTTAAAGGTGCAAGCGTTTCTTTTGCAGACGTTTTTGCCGGTTCAGGTGCTGGTCTGGGTGTTAAAGTTGCAGGTATTAGCCAAAACTTTAAAGACGGTAGTATCACTACTACTAACCGCCCAACAGACGTAGCGATTTCTGGCGGTGGTTTTTTCCGTATTGAAGATCAAAACGGTGGCGTTTTCTATTCACGTAACGGTGAATTCGGTAAAGATAAAAATGGTTTCCTGACTAATATGCAAGGTATGCGTGTAACAGGTTACCCAGTACAAGTTGTTGATGGTAAAAACGTTGTTCAAAAAGGGGCGACACCAACACCTATCGTTATTCCTACCGATATGATGAACGCCAGTGCAACCGATAAAATCAATATGGCGGTTAACCTGAATTCAGGTGAAGAGAAACCCGCTAAAGCGCCATTTGATTCTAAAGATGGTGATACTTATAACTTTAGTACTAACGTTACCACTTACGATAGCTTAGGTAACGAACATAACCTGAACTTATTCTTTGTAAAAACAAATGACAATGAATGGAAAGTTTATGGGCAAGATACATCCACTAAGGATACAACTGGTGCACCATCGGCACATCAGGAATTAGGAACGTTAGACTATTCAACAGGTGGTGTTTTAAATAGCTTTACACCTGCTGCAGTGACTCCTCCAGCAACACCAGGCTTTGCTATTGCTTCTTTAAATGGTTCTGCTCCAAGCACGATCACACTGGATTTCAGTGGCAGTACTCAGCAAAAAGTCTCTGAATCAAGCGTATCTAAATTAGCGCAAAATGGTTACCAAGCGGGTGAATTCACCAATTTCCGTATTGAGCAAGATGGCTCGATCATGGCAACTTACTCAAACCAACAAAGCCAAGTTGTTGGTCAAATCGCATTAGCTAACTTTGCAAACCCAGGCGGTTTAAGCTCACAAGGCGACAACATGTGGTCTGAAACTAACGGTTCAGGTTCACCAATCGTCGGTGTTGCAGGCTCTGGTGTATTCGGCAAATTAACTAACAACGCATTAGAAGCGTCTAACGTTGATATGAGCCAAGAGTTAGTCAACATGATCGTTGCTCAACGTAACTATCAATCAAACGCACAAACCATCAAGACTCAGGATCAGATCCTGCAGACTCTGGTTAGCTTGCGCTAATAACGCCGGAAATAATCTGTTATGGATCATGTGATTTATACCGCGATGGGCGGCGCCAGACATTCGATGGAAAATCAAGCTGTCGTGGCGAACAACTTAGCAAACGCATCAACGCCGGGATTCAAAGCGCAGCTTAGTGCAATGCGAGCCGTACCTGTCAATGGCGATACCTTACCGACTCGTACATTAACGGTAGCATCAACGCCAGGTAGCGATCAGAGCCAAGGAACGATGAACTATACCGGCCGATCAATGGACGTTGCTTTAAGTGATAACGGCTATTTAGCGGTTCAACTTGAAGATGGCACAGAAGCCTATACCCGAAACGGGAATATCCAACGTAACGCTGACGGCATGTTGATGGTACAAGGGCGTTTGTTAATGGGCGATAACGGTGCAATTGAAGTACCAGCTCAAGCAAATGTCAGTATTGCCAATAACGGTATTGTGACTGCGCATGTACCTACTGATCCACCCAAAATGCTGGGTCAAATTGGTCGTCTGAAAATGGTAAAACCAGAGCAAAACGATTTAGTTCGTGGCGATGATGGTTTATTCCATTTATCTCAGCAAGGAACAGTGCGAGCGGGTGAACAATTACCTGCTGATGATAGCGTGAAGGTGTTAGCTGGTGTGTTAGAAGGCAGTAATGTTAATCCAGCAGAAGCCATGGTCGATATGATAGCAAACGCAAGACGTTTCGAAATGCAAATGAAGGTTATTCATAGCGCTGATGATAATGCGCAACGAGCTAACCAATTGCTATCACTGAGTTAAATAGTGTAAGGGGAAAACCATGATCCGTTCTTTATGGATTGCTAAAACTGGGTTGGATGCACAACAGACAAACATGGATGTGATTTCCAACAACCTCGCGAACGTCAGCACCAATGGTTTTAAACGCCAACGTGCGGTTTTCGAAGATTTACTGTATCAAACAATTCGTCAACCGGGTGCAATGACATCAGAACAGACGAATGCGCCGTCAGGTTTACAAATTGGTACAGGTGTTCGTCCTGTTGCGACTGAGCGTTTACACAGCCAAGGTAACTTAGCGCCAACAAACGGAACACGTGATGTGGCGATTAAAGGACAGGGTTTCTTCCATGTTCAGTTACCCGATGGTACAGACGCTTATACCCGTGATGGTGCATTCCAAATGGACCAAAATGGACAATTAGTGACAACCAGTGGTTTCCAAGTTGTGCCGGCAATTATTCTGCCTGAAACTGCGAAAAAGGTCATGATTGGTCGTGATGGTACTGTCAGTGTTGAGATTGAAGGTGATCCTGCTCCTCAACAAGTGGGTCAATTGACACTAACAACCTTTATTAATGACAGCGGATTAGAAAGTGTTGGTGAAAACTTGTACTTAGAAACCGCAAGTTCTGGCGCACCAACTGAAAATGCCCCTGGTATCAACGGCGCAGGTTTGTTGTATCAGGGATATGTTGAAACCTCTAACGTTAACGTAGCTGAAGAGCTGGTCAATATGATCCAGACTCAACGTGCTTATGAAATTAACAGTAAAGCGATTTCAACATCTGATCAGATGTTACAGAAACTAACGCAACTCTAATTTCGTTTGTTCATTAGCCTGACAGGGTTTCCTGTCAGGCGTATTACTAAAAGAGTATCGAAGATGGATACAAAGGTCATTACTGACAATTCTGGGGCAAGAAAGCTTAGTGTCAGATGGCGTCGTCATCAACGTTTAGGTACCGCCCTGTTGGTACTGACACTGTCGGGATGCGCATATATACCCAAAAAACCGTTAGTAGAAGGTAATACAACGGCGGTTCCAACGGCACCGACTGCACCGGCACCCAATGGCTCTATTTTTCAGGCAACTCAGCCTGTTTATTTTGGCTATCAACCTCTATTTGAAGATAGACGTCCTCGAAATATAGGCGATACGCTGACGATTACATTGCAAGAGAATGTCAGTGCAAGCAAAAACTCATCTGCAAATGCCAGCCGTAATGGTAAAGCAGGATTCCTTGCTGCGATTACGCCGGGATTCTTGGAAGGGGTGTTTGGTAATAAACGTACAGATATGAGTATGGAAGGAAATAGTGACTTTGGCGGTAAAGGTGGCGCAAATGCGAACAATACCTTTAAAGGCACCATTACTGTTACCGTCGATCAGCTTCTTGCCAATGGAAACCTGCATGTTATTGGCGAAAAGCAAATTGCTATCAATCAAGGTACTGAATTTATCCGTTTTTCAGGTGTTGTGAACCCAAGAACTATCAGTGGTGCTAATACCGTAAATTCAACCCAAGTTGCTGATGCTCGTATTGAATATATCGGAGACGGTTATATCAATGAAGCACAGTCTATGGGATGGCTACAACGCTTCTTCTTAAATGTATCACCTTTTTAATGAGTAGGGTCCAGATGAAAAAAATAGCGATGAGCCTTTTCTTTATCGTGATGACATGTGTCGGTTTTTCCGCTCATGCCGAACGGATCAGAGATCTCACCTCTGTTGAAGGGGTAAGAGAAAATGCGCTGATTGGTTATGGTTTGGTCGTGGGATTAGATGGAACGGGTGACCAAACAATGCAAACCCCGTTTACCACGCAAAGTCTGAATAACATGCTCTCACAATTGGGGATCACAGTACCACCCGGCACCAATATGCAATTGAAAAACGTTGCTGCGGTAATGGTAACTGCAAAATTACCGCCTTTTGGTCGTACAGGGCAATCCATCGACGTTGTTGTTTCATCCTTAGGTAATGCAAAAAGCTTACGTGGTGGTACGTTGCTGATGACACCGTTAAAAGGTGTTGATAATCAGGTTTATGCTTTAGCACAAGGCAATATTATTGTCGGGGGAGCGGGTGCATCTGCGGGTGGTAGTAGTGTTAAAGTTAACCAGTTAGCGGGTGGACGCATTAGTAGCGGTGCTATCATTGAACGTGAACTGCCTTCGCAGTTTGGTCAAACAGGTCTGCTGAACTTACAACTGAATGAAGAAAACTTCACTTTGGCACAACACATCTCTGATACGGTTAATAAATTACGAGGTGTGGGTACTGCTATTCCTTTAGATGCACGTACAGTTCAATTACGTGTTCCTATTGGTAAAAGTGAACAAGTACGTTTCTTGGCTGAAGTACAGAATCTCGAAATTAAACGTGTTGTTGCAGATGCGAAAGTGATCATCAATGCAAGAACGGGTTCTGTTGTTATGAATCGTGATGTGACATTAGGAAGCTGTGCGATTGCTCAAGGTAACCTTTCCGTTACGGTTGATAGCCAAGTGAATGTAAGCCAGCCTAATACTCCGTTTGCGGGTGGTAGCACTGTTGTAACGCGTAATACCAGCGTAAATATGAGTGAACAAGGTGGCTCATTACAGCAAGTGAATGCAAGCGCAAGCTTAAACGAAGTGATCCGCACATTAAATGCACTGGGTGCAACACCAACAGATTTAATGTCAATTTTGCAAGCAATGGAAAGCGCGGGTTGCTTACGTGCGAGATTGGAGATTATCTGATGAAAGATTTATCTCTGCTTTCTTCGATGCCGACGATGTCAGCGCCGGCATATGATAGTAATGCATTGAATAAACTCAAATATCAGGTTGGACAAAATGCTGATCAGCAAGGGCTGCGCCAAGTGGCGCAGCAACTTGAAGGCGTTTTCGTTCAAATGATGTTAAAAAGCATGCGTGATGCTATTCCTCAAGAAAGCATGTTCAACTCAGAAAGTACCAAGATGTACACCTCTCTTTATGATCAACAAATCGCTCAAGACTTATCACAAAAAGGCTTGGGCTTTGCTGACATGATAGAAAAACAACTTTCTGCCAAAGTCACGATGGACCCTAGCGAAATGGCGGGTAAAACACCGATGCCATTAGATGGCAGTGATATTTTTCAATCCATGCCAACACAAGCCTTGGGGCAAATTTATCGTGCTATGCAGCCTTATCAAAATGCAGTTGAAAGTACGATTGGTAAGCTTAAGGGCTTATCTGAAAGCAGTGCTTCTTTTGCATCAAAACTGTTAGGACCTGCGAAGCAAGCCACAGAAGGTACTGGTGTACACCATCTTTTAGTTGTTGCTCAAGCCGCGCTTGAATCAGGTTGGGGTAAACGTGAAATTCTAACCGGTGACGGCAAACCAAGTTATAACCTGTTTGGTATCAAAGCAGGAAGTAGCTGGAAAGGGCCTGTTACGAATATCATGACAACCGAAGTGATTGATGGTAATTCGATTAAAATGCGTGATAATTTCCGTGTTTATGGCTCCTATGTTGAAGCTATTCAAGATTACCTCAGACTTATCACTGAAAGCCCTCGTTACGCCAAAGTACCTCAAGCTCAAACCCCTGAACAAGCGGCTTATCGTATTCAAGAAGCGGGTTATGCCACCGATCCGGGTTATGCGAAAAAACTGGTTTCAATTATTGGTCAATTAAAAGAAAGTGGTGAGCAAGTTGCTAAAACTTATACTCACGATTTAAGCGACCTATTTTAATTACTTTCCCCTCAAGTTTAGAGGGGAAGAACCGATAATAAAGACCAGAGCATCCATTTAACTTGCCAGCTATGCTCCGTGCATACGGGTGATGACTAAACGTAAAAGGATAGACAAATGTCCAATAGTTTAATTAATACAGCGATGAGCGGACTTAATGCGGCACAAGCTGCGATGAGCACTGTGAGTAATAATATCGCTAACCAAAATGTAAAATGGTACAACCGTCAAATGACTGTTTTTAATGAAAACAGCGGCACAATGACCGGTAATGGTTATATCGGTAATGGTGTTAATGTTAGCCGTATTCATCGTGAGTATAACGAATTCCTTGCCGGTCAAATGAACCGTGCAATGTCAAAACAAAGCGCACTTAATAGCTATACCCAAAATATCTCACAAATTAATGATTTGTTAGCAGATAAAGGGAATGACGTTTCAAGTGCGATTGACGAATTTTTTACCAGCTTACCCAACGTGACCAATAATGCAGAAGATAATCCTGCACGTACAACGGTTATTGGTAAAGCGGAAGCAATGGTTAATATGTTTGCTAAAGCAGACCAATCATTGCGTGATCTAGAAAAAGATATTAATAGTCAGGTGACTAACACCTCTAAAAATATCAATGAATATACAAAACAGATCGCAAAACTAAATAACGAAATTAGTCGTTCTAAAGGCTTTAATGGTGCTGATCCTAACGACTTATTAGACCAACGTGATCGTTTAATTCAAGAACTAAACACACTGGTTGATGTTCAAGTAACTCAACAAGACGGCGGTTTTGTTAACGTCACATTTGCTAATGGTTTGCCATTAGTATCTGGTACTCGCTCTTATGAAGTTTCTGCTGTTCCATCAAGCAAAAATAGCGAACGCCTTGTTATTGGTTATAGCAACGGTATTGATGAAGTTCGTGAAGTGGATGCAAAACGTATTAAAGGTGGCGAACTTGGCGGTGCATATCGTAGCCGTGAAGAAGTATTAGATCCAAGTCGTAACCAATTAAATCAATTAGCTTTAGTGTTGGGTGATCAATTTAATAAACAACACGAGCAAGGTTTTGATTTAAATGGCGACAAAGGTGAAAAATTCTTCGACCTTGGTGGTGCTCATGTTATGCCTAACGGTAAAAATAAAGGTGATGCTAATTTTACTGTTGAATATGCAGATACGAAACAAGTTAAAGCCGCCGAATATACAGTTAAATATGAAAGTGGCAAATGGAACGTCACTGTAGAGCCGGGTAATCGTAAATTTGAAGCGACTCCTGATGCTACAACAGGTGAATTGAAATTCGAAGGCATGAGTATCAAGGTCAATGGTACAGCACAAGAAGGTGATTCCATTGTTGTTCAATCCGTAGGTAATGTGATTGCAGGTATGGGTGTTGCAATTACCGATCCAAGTAAGATTGCGGCAGCAGGCTCTAAAGATACAGGCCCTAGTGATAACGAAAACATGAAAAAACTGTTTGAGTTACCCGATGCAAAAGTTATTGATGGAAAAACAACAATTGCTGGTGGCTATGGTTCACTGATCAGTATGGTCGGTAACAAAGTAAATACCGCACAAGTTGACTTCGATGCTCAGGTTTCTATCACTAAAAGTATTGTAGAACAACAACAGTCTGTTTCTGGTGTGAACTTGGATGAAGAGTACGGTGAGATGTATCGCATTCAAGAATACTACATGGCAAATGCAAAAGTTATTCAAACTGCAAACAGTATGTTTGATGCCATTATGCAAGTTTTCTAAGTAACCCTTCATCAGAATAAGGAATATCACTGTGCGTTTAAGTTCAAATCAAATTTTTAGCCAGCGAGTGGACAATATCACTAGTTCACAAAGCAAATGGATGACTGAAGGAAATAAAATCTCCAGTGGTCGTCGTGTTGAAAAACCATCAGATGATCCAATGGCGGCATCTCAAGCGGTAATGGTTAAACAATCTGAATCTCGTAATCAGCAGTATGCGACAGCGCGTGGATTTGCAAAAAATAGTATGTCTTTGCAAATGAGCTTAGCAAGCCAAATGGTTAATATTACGACTAAAATTCAAGAAACACTGGTTGCAGCGGGTAACGATGCAACATTAAGTGATGAAGACCGTTCATCACTAGCTGATCAATTACAAGGTTTAAAAGATCAGTTAGTGGGTATTGGTAACACAAAAGATGGTGTTGGCCGTTATATTTTTGCAGGTTTCCAATCTGATAAACCACCTTTTGTGGCTGATGCAACAGGTAAAATCACCTATCAAGGTGGTGATAAGCAAATTACCCAAAAAGTAGATAGTAATATTGAAATGGTCACTAACTTTACAGGGATCGAAACATTACAATCTTCAGGGAGTAAAGGGACTGCGCCAGATATTTTTGAAGCATTAGACGGTGCTATCACTGCGTTACGTGAACCTTTAGCAGGTAAACCACAAGCTGATCGCGATGCGGCATTAGAAAAAATTGATGAAGCAAACCGTGTTAACCGTGCAACGTTAAATAACATTTCAAGTGTAGAGGCTAAATTAGGTTTACAACTTCAAGAGCTTGATAACTTAGATGATTTAGGTGCGGATACTTCTTTAAGAAATGCAAAACGTTTAAGTGAACTGCGTGAATTAGATTGGACACAAGCGATTTCAGATTATTACCAAGAAGAGTCTGTATTACAGGCTTCTTATAAAGTCTTTAACGACATGAAAGATATGTCGATGTTCAAAATGTATCGCTAATTATTTAGTATCGTCTTAAGATATTTTGATATCACCCCTGGTATTTATTTATCAGGGGATTTTTTTATTTATAAAAGCAATAAACTATATTTTCTTTTTTAATGCCAAGAATAAGATTTTTTCTTGAGTCGAAGAAGCTTTGAAACCATGATGAAGATAAAAATGTTTTGCGCTTTCAGTTAAAGCATGAACCATAATCGCTCTAACACCAATGTTTTCAGCTACATGATGACAACGCAAAACAGCATCTCTTAACAAATCGGCACCAAGGCCTCTTCCATGAAAAGTTTTATCAACAGCCAGTCTAGCTAAAATGATCACGGGTATTGGATCTGGCATATTACGACGAATATGACTAATTGCTTCAGTATGGTTAACACTACCTGTCGCTAAAGAATAGTACCCAACAACACGTTTTTTATTTTTTTCACAGACCACAAATGTACGTGATGCACCTAAGAATTGGTTTTTTAAACCTCTTTGTTTTATCCAGTTATCTAATACATTTTCACTACTATAAAAATCAGCCACTTCATGTGAATTTGATAACGGCTCAGGTGCTGTTACTTTTCCCATAATGGTTTTCTCATTAATAACTTTTCAAGAGCAGGGTCAATATCAACCGGCGCATCAATAATTTCTATAAATTCCGCATATTGAGCATCATTTAAATTAAAGGTTCTACGGTCTAAAATGACGTCTTCAGCAGCTTGGCACGCTGTCTCAAGAATAAAGTCAGTACGAGATTTATGGAGAATTTCAGCAGCAGTATCAATAAGTGCGCGTTGTGATTCTTTAGCGCGAATATTGAGTTGTACGTCAGCTTTCATATCACGCCTCCTTGTATAGCAATTGATATACAAGGATTGTAGAATAAACAAACAATATTAGCTACAAAAAAGCGGATAAATTTTAATTCGAGGACTGCGATTAAAAATAAGTCGATTTAAATCTCAAGAAACCAACTGCTGTAATATTAAAGTGATGCGATTAAACGTATCGCTAAAGACGCGCTCTGTAAATACAGGTAATGCAGGCATAATCATGGATAAGGCTAACATACCGATAGTCAGCGTAAGAGGGAAACCAACCACAAAGACAGAAAGCTGTGGTGTCATACGGTTTAGAATACCTAATGAAAGATTAAGTACCAAAAGTAGGGTGATTAATGGCATGGCTAGCATCATACCGTTAATAAAGATTGTGCCACCACTTTGCACTAAAGTAAGAATACCTAAAGAGTTAAAAGTCTGATTTCCAATAGGAACAACATAGAACGTATCAACTAATATAGACAATAGCCATAAATGACCATCAAAGACCATAAATAACAGCATTGTTAGCATATTAAAAATACGCGCCAGAATAGGCATATTAGGGCCACCCGATGGATCGACGAAAGTAGCGAATGAAAGCCCCATCTGTAAACCAATCACTTCACCAGCATGGCGAACAGAAGCGAACGCCAACTGCATCGATAACCCTAGAATTGTACCAATCAAAATTTGTTGCAATAGTACCCAAAAGGCAATAAGCGAGAATAAAGGCACATTACTTTGGGGTAAGCCCGGTGCAACTAATGCGGTAATCAAAAAGGCGAGTGCAATGCGAAATTTTTTAGGTGTTTGTCTTTCACTAAATAGCGGTGCAGTGCTAAAAAGGGCGAGTATACGCACAAATGGCCAGAAAAAATCACTAATGTAGCCGTTAAGCATTTCACTGGTCAGGGTTATCATTGCTATTAACCAATCATCCCAGGAATGCCAGTAAATAAGTTATGCATATAATCGACAAGTAAACTTAACATCCAAGGGCCGGCAACTAAAATCGCGGCTAATACAGCAAGAATTTTCGGGATAAACGATAATGTCATTTCGTTTATCTGTGTTGCAGCTTGGAGCATACTGATCACAAGACCCGTCACCAGAGCGGACAATAAAAGAGGGCCTGCTAGTGATAAAGCGATTTTCATCGCTTCAGTACCTAGTGCTAAGACGGATTCTGGTGTCATGGGGTTACCTCTGCGCTAATTGAAAAAGCTTTGTGCAAGCGAGCCTAATATTAATTGCCAACCATCGACTAAAACAAAAAGCATAAGTTTAAATGGCAATGAAACTGTGGCAGGTGGCACCATCATCATACCTAGCGCCATCAACACACTGGCAACAACTAAGTCGATAATAAGAAAAGGAATAAAAATCATAAAACCGATCTGGAAGGCGGTTTTTAGCTCACTCGTAATATAAGCGGGCACCAAAATACGCATTGGTACACTTTCGCGAGTTTCAAACGCAGGTGCATCGGCAAGGCGAGCAAATAGAGCTAAGTCAGTTTCACGAGTTTGTTGCATCATAAACTGGCGCAAAGGTTTAGAGCCATTTTCTAAGGCTTGTTCAAAGGTAATTTGATCTTCAGTAAATGGCATATAGGCATCTTGATAAATTTTATCAAAAACCGGTGCCATAATGAAAAAGGTCATAAATAACGCCAAACCAAGAACGACCTGGTTTGGTGGTGCAGAAGGTGTACCTAAAGCATTACGTAATAATCCAAGGACAATAATAATGCGGGTAAAACTCGTCATCATCAGCAAAACAGCAGGAATAAACCCTAAAGCTGTAATGAAGATTAATGTTTGAACTGGCAATGACCAACTTTGGCCACCACCCGGTAAAGGCTGTGTAATAACGCCCGGAAATTGGGCAAACGCACTGCTAGGTAACAAGATTAAAACCAGCACACTAGCGAAGAGACGCCAACGCTTTAATGCGTTAAAAAAAGTGACACACTGATGCATTATGAGTTGCCTTTATCTCGCTTTAGCGTTTTTTGTAATATTTGAGTAAACAATGGCGATGTTGGTGATGAGGTCGCTTCCTGCGAGGCTTTATCAGGGACGGGTAATTTATGCAACAGATTTACCTGTGATGCAGTTACCCCTAATACGAGCCATTCCTGTTCAATTTCAACAACCACCACACGTTCTTTCGCACCTAATGAACAACTTGCTTTGACGCTAAGTTGTGCTGTTGTTCCTTTAAATGAACCACGGGTAAAGCCAAAACGGCGAAATAACCACATAGCAACAATAATAAGAACGATGATGCCTGCAAGTGCCGTGCTAACTTGAGCAAGGCTTTGACCCACAGGCAACGGTTGTGTAGGTGTTTGAACAGTTTGTGTTGTAGCGGGTGCGGTAGTATTTACCGCACCTTGGCTGGAAAAGGAAGGAAGCTGTTCCATAGATTAACGGCTCAGACGACGCATACGTTCTGATGGTGTAATGATATCGGTAATGCGAATACCGTATTTATCAGAAACAACCACAACTTCACCTTGAGCGATTAAATAGCCATTGATAAGAATATCAAGAGGCTCACCAGCTAAACCATCGAGTGAAACGACAGAGCCTTGCGACAGGCTAAGTAATTTTTTAATGGTCATTTTGGTGCGACCTAACTCTACTGTTAATTTGACGGGAATATCCATAATCAAATTGATGTCAGAGAGATGATTCAGCGCATCGTCTTCAGGTAAAAGATGTTCAAATAGATCGGAACTATTATCCTGGCTTTTCCCAGTTTGCTGTTCCATTGCATCAGCCCACATATCCTCAGCCGATTGTGAATTATCAGTTGGGCGATTTGCATCACTCATTGGTTTGTTCCTCATCCAGAGCGTTTAAAACAGGGTTAATTAGGTGTTCAACACGAAGGGCATATTGCCCATTTACTGTACCGTATTGGCTTGTTAATACGGGCACACCATCAACATGTGCAATCAATCTTTCTGGTTTATCAATCGGGATAACATCCCCTTCTTTAAGTGTTAACACTTTTGATAAACGCAGTGGGATGTCAGTAAAGTTTGCGACCAGTTCAAGCTCTGAATGCTGAACTTGGTTGACTAAACTATCTAACCAAACCCCATCTTCTTGACGAACATTTTCAATTGGTGGATTGATCAGTCGTTCACGTAATGGCTCAATCATGGCAAATGGGATACAAATACTAAATTCCCCAACCATTGAGCCAATTTCTACCTGAAAAGGTGTCGTAACAACAATGTCATTCGGTGATGAGGTGATATTGGTAAATTTCACCTGCATTTCAGAACGAACATATTCCACCTGAATTTTGAATATGGAATCCCAAGCATCACGGTAGGCATCAAGTGCCAGTTTCAACATTTTGTTGATGATCCGTTGCTCAGTGTTGGTAAATTCACGTCCTTCCACAGGGATTGGAAAACGGCCATCACCACCAAACAGGTTATCTACCGCGATATAAACCAGATTTGGTTCAAAGGTAAATAACGCTGTTCCTCGTAACGGTTTTAAATGCACCAAGTTAAGGTTTGTTGGCACAGGTAAGTTACGAGCAAAGTCGTGATAAGGGTGAATTTTAACGCCACCAACAGTAATGTCAGGACTCCGACGGAGCATGTTAAACAGCCCCATACGGAATTGACGTGCAAAGCGTTCGTTAATAATTTCTAACGACTGTAAACGTTCTCGAACCACACGACGTTGCGTGTTGGGGTCATAAGGCTGAATATCCGGTTCATTCGGATCCTTCGCTATCGCAGGTTCCCTGTTCGCGCTTTTTTTGGCGTCGTCACCTGATGTGTCATCATTCAGCAGAGCATCAATCTCTGCCTGTGAAAGGATATTATCGCTCATAATGATTATCGCAGAATAAACGTGGTAAACAGTACATCGGAGAGGATCTGTTCAGATTCTCCCGGTACGAGAGTCGGTCTCAGCGTTTCTTTTACATCCGTCATTAGCTGGAGTTTTCCATTGTCTGTCGCGAGCTTATTAGCCTGTTGACGAGAAAGCAGTAATAACAAGCGGCTACGAACCTCAGGTAAATAATCATGTAGACGCTTACGAGTGTCTTCATTATGCAATCTTAATGTGATCCCTATGTAGAGCACTCTGTCTAAGTGTTCTTCGTCATCAATTAGATTTACCGTAAAGGGTTCTAATGACATAAAAACGGGTGCTGGTATAACTTTTTGCTGACTAGTGCCCGCTGAACCTGATTTAGCATGCTTCAATGCCCACCAACTATATCCACCGAATGCCGCTGCAATAATGGCGATCACCAATAAAACGATGATCAGAATTAAGCTATAGCTTTTACGTTCATTGCTGTAATTAGACATGGACAGTTAAATTCCTGTTTTGTAGTGGATACGTGTTCACTGTTGTGGACTTCCATATCCATCTAAATCAACCTTAATTATCCCGCTATTTCTGTTTTTTAATTGCAGAAACAGATAGGGAAAAAACCATTAACTCTTACGTTTATTGACATAGTGTGTCCTCCCAATACATTTGTATTAGGCGAAAATATCAACACCACCACGAGCAGATGCTAATTCTTGAGGCGTAAGGGTTATCTTTTGTAGTGCCGTTTCAGAGGCTAATTGCAGAGAATTACCCTCGCTTCCTTGATGATTATCGGCACCATCTCCACTAAATTGAGAGGAATCTGACATATTTTGTTGTTGCCAACTGTCATTAGTGTCGCTAGACACCTGACTCTGCGTGAGCTGGATCCCATTTTCAGAGAGAGCTTGACGCAATTGATGCATGGCATTTTCTAATACAGAACGAACTTGCCCGTTTTGTGACGCAAGGTGTAACTGCGCTTGCCCATCTTCTATTTTCATGCGGATATGCAATGAACCTAGCTCTTCAGGGTGTAAACGTAGCTCTGCCTTTTGTAAGCCATTACGGCTAAACATCACAATTTGTTGATTAAGTTGCTGTTGCCACTCTTGTGTTCCCACTTGTGCATTTAATACCTGTGTTGCCATTGGTGAAAATTGCATTTGTGGTTGTGCTGAAGAGTGAGCATGGCCTGTAATACTTTGTGAAGCCAAAGAAGAAGAGGTAGAAAGGGTGTTGTGAAGATCAGTTTCTACAACACGATTACCCGTCACCATTTGCTGAGCAACATTGTCCGCTAATTTTGTATTTGCAACTTGCTTATCGCCGTTTAGCAATGCATTCACTTTTTCTGCTGTAGGCGTTAAAAGTGTTGCGATGCTATCGGCTTTTTTGGCAGAAGGTTTTTCTGTTTGATTAGCAGCGGTAAGTGTACTTTCTGTTGCTAATGTCGCTGTCTCTGGACGTAGCTGGGTTAACAAGGACTTTTCATCTGATTTTGATAGATTAAGCTTGTCGGTAAGGTTGAAGTCCGACATATCGTTATCTTTTGAAATAGTACGTGCTAACGAGGCTAAACCTTCATCTCGTTTAACTGATCGAGGCTGTTGTAATGCTTGAGTCAGTTGTTCTGAGGGAAGGGTAAGGCGCTTTAATCCGGGTAGTCCTGCTAACTGAACAGGAAGTTCAGCGGCAAGCTCTTCTGCTGACATTAATAAAGAAGGGGTTTTGTTTTCAACAATAGCCGCAAATTGTTCATTATCCGGCAAAGTAAGAGTCAATTGAGATTTCTCAAGAGATGACTCTTCTATCACATTGGGTTCTGTGGTGACAGACGCAAGATGACTACCGTCTTCTTTTGTTTTGTCTTCATCAGAGTGTGAATGTGCTTTGTTTTCTTTCGTTGAAGGGTTTGTGATATTAGCTGTCTTTTTATCACTCTGTGCATTTTGAGGTTGAGAGCCCAAAAGCTGAGCAAATGTCGGGGCATTATCACCGGGCTGACTATTTGAAGCGGATGTCGTTCCCGGAGAGGCTGCGGCGACATCCATGGTCAGAAGCGTTATCTCCATCAAGTTGTTCTCCGTAAAGTACTACGCTGTGCGTACTCGTCCATTTGTTTCTGTTCAATACGATCAAGATGTCGCTTACGGCTATCTTCAGCGCGTTGCTCCAAAGTCTCAAATGCATTGAGTCGTTGCTGTTTTTCTCTCCATTGTTCAGTTGCAAGATCAAGTTGCGCCTGCCAATGTTGAAGTTGTTGTTTATGTTGTTCGATAGTCAATTCGAGCGTTTTGAGAAATTGTTGGTAGTTTTGCCACGATGCTGACGACATCCCCCCTAAATTTAACGTTTCATTTAGACGTACACGGTATTCATCCTGATACCCAATCAACATATTGAGTTGCTGTTCCATTTGTTGATGACTCTGCCGGACCTGAGCCAGTTGAATAGCGGCTTGTTCAGCCGCTGTCTGTGCCAGTTCTCTCAGTGTCACTAAAGGTGACTGCTCCCGCATTGGAACCCTCTTTACTTTCTCTGATTATGTTCAGAATTAGTTTACTGTGATCAGTTGATTAAGTTGCTCACATGCACTTTGATAACTGCATTGCTCTTGGATATCTTGTTGTAAGAACTTCGCGAGGGACGGATAAAGAGCAATCGCTTTATCAAGCATAGGATCACTGCCCGCAGCATAAGCACCTACGTTAATTAAATCGCGGTTACGTTGATAACTCGATAAAAGCTGTTTAAACACTTGCACACGACGATAATGTGTTTTATCAATCAGTGACGTCATTGCACGGCTAATAGATGCTTCGATATCGATAGCAGGGTAGTGCCCAGATTCTGCAAGAGAACGCGAAAGCACGATATGGCCATCTAAAATCGCACGCGCGGAGTCTGCAATTGGATCTTGCTGATCATCACCTTCCGTTAAAACAGTATAGAAAGCCGTGATAGAGCCACCACCATCAACACCATTTCCCGCACGTTCGACCAGCGCTGGCAATTTAGCGAAGACAGAAGGCGGATAGCCTTTGGTTGCAGGCGGTTCGCCTACGGCAAGGGCAATTTCACGTTGAGCCATACTGTAACGTGTAAGTGAATCCATAATCAGTAAGACGTGTTTTCCGCGATCACGAAAATCTTCAGCAATACGTGTTGCATAAGAAGCACCTTGCATACGAAGAAGTGGTGATACGTCAGCAGGTGCTGCTACAACCACAGAGCGCGCTAAGCCTTCAGTACCGAGAATATTTTCGATAAAGTCTTTAACTTCACGTCCACGTTCACCAATTAATCCAACAACAATCACATCTGCCTGAGTAAAACGCGCCATCATGCCTAATAGCACACTCTTACCCACACCAGAGCCTGCAAAAAGCCCCATACGCTGACCACGACCCACCGTTAACAGTGAGTTGATTGCACGCACGCCCACATCCAATACATCAGTAATAGGAGTACGTTGTAGCGGGTTGATAGGCGGTGTGATCAGGGGTGCGCGATAACCGGTATCTGGTGGTGGTAAACCATCTAAAGGATAACCAGAGCCATCTAAAACACGCCCTAACAGCGCATCACCAAGAGGCAATTGGCGACCTTCGTTTTCACCACCCGGAGTTGCCTGTGCATAAACACGGGCACCCGGTGTTAATCCCTCGACTTCCTGTAAAGGCATTAACAACATTTGGCTACCGTTGAACCCAACGACTTCACTTTCAACTTCTTCAACAGTTTTACCAATGGTACGTTCTATTAAACACGTAGAGCCAAGGGGCATAACAAGCCCCTTAGCTTCCATGACTAAACCTGTTGCTCTGGTTAAACGACCATATTGACGTACACGCGGAATTTTATTTAAACGCGCTTCTGCATCACTGAGTTTTTCTAACCAACGCCCTAATCTTGCTGTCATTACAACGCCTCCGGAGCAGCAAGACGACAAAGCTCATGCCAACGAGTTGCAATCGTGGCATCGAGATCGCCATCATTTGTCACAACACGGCATCCACCAACATGAATACTGTTATCGGCAACCACTTTCCAACCATGAGCAGAAAGTGAATCACCCAGCTCTTTTTCAATCTGTGGAATATGTTTTGGGTTAACTCTTAACTGTGGGTTGTTTGAGAACATTTGTTCTTGTTGCAACATTAAGGTTATTTGCGCCAGTAATGCAGAACCATCACAAACAGCAGGCTGACCTAAAACTTCTTTTGCTGCTGTGAGGGCGATTTGCATTAAACGTGAAGCAATAACACTGTCTAACCCATTTAAAGAGTGCCTAAACTCAGCCAATAATCCTTGCCATTCATTAATTAATGGTGATTGTTGAGCAATGCCTTGGCGAATACCTTCTTCAATACCTGATTGTAATCCAGCCTGATAGCCTTCCTGATAACCCTGGTTTTTCCCTGCCTCAAAGCCCTCAGCGTGGCCCAATTTCTGGGCCTTGTCTTTCATGTCATCAAGCATATTAATTTGCTCAAGAACTTTCTGTTGCTGAACGACTTCTTTTTCCTGTTTTTCGACTTCCTTTTCGTCTTCTGTCGTTTCCTCGACAGTTAATGCCCAATCAGTGAGTTCTTTTGGAACCCAAGGCTTCCAGTTAGTATCAGTATGTTTATCAGACATAGGTATCGTCTCCTCCATGAAGAACAACCTCTCCAGTCTCTGCTAATTTGCGTACCACAAGCAGAATTGCTTTCTGCTCTGCTTCCACTTGAGACATGCGAACAGGGCCGCGAGAACTCAAGTCATCACGCATGATCTCAGCAGCACGTTGCGACATATTGTTGAGGAAGTGATCGCGCAGCTCTTGATCGCATCCTTTCAATGCCACAACCAAGGAGTCGGATTCCACTTCCTGTAGAATGCGCTGGATAGAACGGTTGTCGATATCGATAAGATTTTCGAACAGGAACATTTCGTCGATAATTTTTTGTGCCAATTCGCCGTCGTAATCGCGAACCGCAGTGATGACATTCTCTTCTTGCTGGCTCTTCATCAAGTTGATGATTTCAGCAGCAGTACGAACACCACCCATTTTACTGCGTTTGAGGTTTTGACCATCAAGCAGGTTATTCAGTACTTCAGTTAACTCTGCTAATGCTGACGGCTGAACACCACCAAATGTTGCGATACGTAACATCACGTCATTACGTAATTTCTCATCAAACAGGGCAAGAATATCTGCCGCTTGACCCCGTTTGAGGTGAACCAAGATAGTTGCGATAATCTGCGGATGTTCGTCGCGGATAATATCGGCAGCCATTTGTGGTTCCATAAAGTTAAGTGTCTCGATACCCGTTGTTGTTTCACGAGTTTCAGAGATCTCATCTAATAGATTATTCGCACGTTCTTCACCCAAGGCTTTAACCAGAACAGAGCGTAAATAATCGTTCGCATTGACGTTCAATGCTGCGTATTGAACTGCGTCTTCTTCAAAGCTTGCCATAACATCAATCAATTGCTGATTTGAGATATGACGCATTGATGACATTGCAATACTCAGCTGTTGAACTTCGCGTGTACTTAGATGTTTAAATACTTCCGCCGCTCGGTCTTCACCGAGTGTTAGTAACATAACGGCGCTTTTTTCGGTTCCAGTTAAGTTATTACTCATTGCTCTTTACTCATCCATTGACGAATTACCATTGCGACGACACGAGGATCTTTCTCTGCCATTTCACGGATACGTTGGCTCTGCAATTCGGCACTCACACGTTTACGTGCTTGTTTACGTCTTGCTTCGTCATCTAATTCTGCTTCATCAACATCATCTTTAACTTGTAGCTTGGTTTTCAGTACAGCTTTCTGTGCCGCAACTTCAGCTTCACGGCGTTTCTCAAGCTGTGGTTTCACCAGTTTGCGCCATAAGATCCATGCGATGATGACAAGTAATAACCAGCGACCTAAATCTAATGCTTTCGCCAGAATTTCTGGATTTTCCCATACTGGAACAGTGATCACTTTCTCTTCAATATCGTTGAACTGCGAGTTTACGACACTTAAAGAGTCACCACGTTCTTGGGAATAGCCCATCGCTTCACGAACAAGCCCTTCAATTTGCTGAATTTGTTCATCAGTTAGCGGAACAAGTTTAGTTTCAACAATAGGCTCTTCGCCTTCAGCCGCTTCTTTCTTATCTTCAACTGTTTTGTAGTTCACAATAACAGCGACAGAAAGACGCTCAACATTACCGACTGGACGTTTGATATGGCGAATTCGGCGATCAACTTCATAGTTGGTTGTTTCATCTAAACGGCTATTGCTGTTTGGATTACGCGTTAATGTGCGATTCGTGCCCGTACCCGTTGCATTGGCGTCATCTGTTTTCTCACCTTCTTGCGCTTTTGGTGCTTCAATAGGCGCTTGAGGTGGAGCAACAGGCTGATTAGATAATGCACCAGGAACACCGCCAGCTAACATGCCACCATTTTGCTCACTTTGGCTCAACTGTTTTGAACGTACAGCGGCTTGGTTTGGCGGCTGGTTTGGTTTGTACTCTTCCGCTGTTTCTTCGGTATGAGAGAAATCAACTTGAGCCGTCACCTGTGCATGAACATTTCCACGACCTACAATTGGGCCTAATAACGTTTCAATGCGTTGCTGGTAACGATTTTCTAGCTCTTGAACATATTTCAGTTGGGTAGAGTTAAGGTCACGACCCATTGCATCAGGTTGTGTCAATAATTTACCGCTTTGATCAACGATGGTCACACTGCTGTCGGGCATGCCCGCAACACTGCTCGCAACGATATGCACGATGGCATTAATTTGACCTTCATCCAGCGCTCTACCCTGTAAAAGACCCACCGTAACGGATGCAGAAGGGGATTTCTGTTCACGAACAAAAAGAGATGGCTTTGGTAGTGCTAAATGAACACGAGCATTTTGTACAGGACCTAATGTCTCGATAGTGCGAGCAAGCTCACCTTCAAGTGCACGTTGATAGTTAATCTGTTCACTAAATTGGCTGATCCCGAACTTTTCTTTATCTAACAGTTCAAAACCGGCAGCGCCGCCTTTTGGAAGTCCCGCTTGCGCGAGTTTCAGGCGTAATTCATGAACCTGATTGTCAGGCACCATAATCGCCGTGCCATTTTGTGACAAGCGATAAGGTACATTCATCTGTGTTAACTGTGTGACAATTTCGCCACCGTCTTTATCGCTAAGATTACTATAAAGCACTTTATAATCAGGGCTTTGTAACCATAAAAATGCAGCAACAAAAATGGCAATAGCCGCCGAACCCGCAATAATGAGCGGAATTTTCGGATCGGCTTTTATCCGGTTAATAATGGCGTTAAAACCCTTATTCTGGTTCACAACGTCGGTTTTTTCGGCATTCATAGACAATCCTTGCCTTGTAGTTCGGGATGAATACTAAAAGCGTGGCGTAACAAAACAGACTCCCCTTACGCAAATAAATAAACCTACTCTCAGGTGTCTCATTATTGGCCTTTTGCGTTTCATTTAATGGCGTAATTAGCCCTTAACTTTTGCGTTAATTACTCGCTTTGGAATGAAGCCCCTGTGTTAGGGTATAACTCGGTAAGCGTGTTGGTTCACTTCCTTACTATGACATTGATTCAGTAATTGAATTAGATGATTAACGCAGAGGTTTATATGTCAATTCCAGCTATTGAAAGTGTTCTGGATAAAATGCAAATCCAGACTTTGCAAGCATCCAATATTGCGAAACCCCAGCCAGTACAAGCAGGATTTGCAACTCAGCTTGTTCAAGCCGTAGGTAAAATTAATGAAACTCGTGTGAATGCAACCAACAAAGTTCAAGCGTTTACCTTAGGTACACCGGGTGTTGAATTAAACGATGTGATGGTGGATATGCAAAAATCCAGTATCTCATTACAAATGGGCGTACAAGTACGTAATAAACTGGTAGCCGCTTATCAAGAAATAATGAGTATGCAGGTGTAGTACCTTATCATTTGATAAAGGTGACTTTTCTTTTATATAGCTATTCTTTTATGTAGCTATAAAGAAGCACCTAATCAAAACAGAATGGGGCATCTTGCTCAATATCATTAAATGGATGATATAAGCTTTCGAATGTGATTAAACATTCGAATACTTATACTATTGTCTGTTATTTATGGTGATGAGTGCCCCGATTTGTGCACAAAGGATAAACACATCATTTTATAGATGTGCGCTTTTGCACATCTAGATTAAAGTATATTAAAGCCACTCACTCTTTTATTATTTAATTTTTCAAGTTTTAGCTTCAATCAGTTTCTAATGATGCATTACATTGTTTTCTGATCTCTTTGATATTTCTTGATAAATCATCACTGTATATTTCAGGATAAAAGAAGTAACTCACGGAAATATCATAATTTCCTTCCTCATTTTTCTT
The DNA here is from genome assembly GCF_016647575.1 of Proteus vulgaris. Taxonomy (GTDB): domain Bacteria; phylum Pseudomonadota; class Gammaproteobacteria; order Enterobacterales; family Enterobacteriaceae; genus Proteus; species Proteus mirabilis_B. The sequence continues at coordinate 2,498,455 of NZ_CP032663.1, read as the reverse complement.
GTATTGAATTTTCTGATCTTGGTTTATGATATCTCTAGAACTAAAATAAGAACGTTGAATATTATTTGCATCATAAGTAAGAAATCCACCATCTCTGGTAGTAACTACTTTTTTATATTGGCTATATTGAGAATCAAGACTTTTGATAATATTACTATCTTTAATTTTAAATTTATTTAAATCATTTGTTTCATAGGAGTAGACGACGCCATACAATCCCGTGAACTTTAATTCTTTGAATTTATTATAAAAATAAACCGTATAATTTCCTTCTTTTTTTCCATCAATAATTTCATCAAAGGCTATTGCCGTCATTGGACAGGTTGAGGGATATTTATCGATAGGTTTTATTGCGAAATCTGTTTTCTTCTGAAAATCATTAAAAGACATTCCCCATGTTAATCCCAATGGAGCGGGTTCGTTATAAATAGTGGTTTCTGCACAGGCGCCAAAACTAATTAACATCATACAGCCTATAATCATTTTCTTTTTCATAGCTATCTCATATTTATTACTATCTATGTGTAAAACCTAGATATAGGAAATCACATTGATTAATTATCTGTTATTACAGATTTTGACTACCCAATACATCTTAGATTCTTTATCTGCTTTATAAGCTTTCAACACACCAAGGGACAATTTTTTTAACTGGTCAATAGCTGACATCTTAAGTAAAGACACTTATAAATAAACCTAACGATAATAGCCTGAAGTTCAGGGGGCACTAAGCAGAATAATATAAAGTGGTGCTACTAGAATAAGACTTATCGCTTGTAGTGGCATTACTGCGATTGTTTTTAATGTATCTGATGGCTTTAAATGTTTGGAATAATAATTAACGTTGGCAAAAACGGGTTTAGGTAAGGAATATTTTTCTAATAATTCATCTTTATTGGATAAATTAACCATCTCTCCATTAGCATAAAATTTTCCAATAATAAAAAATCTATTTTCATAATTAGGTATCTGATTTTTAATCATTTCCTCATCATTATTAGACTGATAGTTGCTTCTATAAAAATGATAAGTACTAGCAAGATCATCGAGTTCATCTATAGTGAAATCTTTAGGATCTAAATAAATCATATAGCTACCGTTAACAACATTCCCCATTATTCCTAGGCTAGCACTAAAATAAATCACTTTTTCATTATATTTAGATGTGGCGAATTTTTTTAACGCAGTGATAGCCTCACCTTTAAAATGATAATTAGTAGAATCACTAACAATATATAAATTATCATTTTCGATAAGTGCTGATTTAACCTTAATGACATCTCCACTTTTGTTGCTATCAATTTGTGTATATGAAGAACAGGCATTAAGAAATAAGATCATCAATAATATTTTAAAAAATATTTTCATTGAAACCTCCATGTTAAATAAGTTTTTAAATCTTATTAGAGAGTTATAGTGAACAATACTTAAATATAATTAAAGTATAGCAAAGGATGGATAAAGTTAAATTTTGCAAAGAGAATTATTGTGAAGAAGCTCAAATTAAGGTGCGGAAAGACAATTGACAAAAATACGGATTAAATAACAAATCCATACTAGACCTTCCTCTTAGTGTAAGCCCTATCATCTTTTTAAACGTGATTTAAGGAGATGATTATGTGGGAACTTCTAAGAGATAATTGGTTTATTTTGATGTTATTACTTTGTCCGTTAATGCACCTCTTTATGCATAAACATCATCATGGCGAAAACAGTTCACATGATTGTTGTAAGAATAAAGAAGAAACAACGGCAACAGAAAAAAAGAAAACACATTTAGATGCTTAAGAATGCGACTTTATATTGCTTTTGAGCTAAATAACTAGATTTAGCTCAATTCTATTTCTTGAGATGTACATTACCCTTCTGATTTAGCTGTGCCTTGATGAAACCGTAGTTGCTAATCACTTTGAACATTTTTTATAAAGTTCTTCCATCGGGTTTTTTCGCTTTTTTCTATTTTATTTTTTCTTTATTTGACTAATCGTGAATATGTTATGTGTTATTTACTTTTATCTTTTTGATTATATTGTCGTTATTTTATTTTCTGAAATTTAGTATAGAGGTTGTTATTTAGTAATTATACTGTATATTTAAACAGTCTTTTGAGTGTGTTAAATAATGGAAATGTAAATAAGGATATTACTATGACAACTGTAACTACAAATAAAGCGCTTGTTTTAAGCGGTGAAAGTAAAAATGCCATTTTAACGTTAGATGAGCAAATCGTTAATTGTATTGGTGAAGATGCCCAAATTATTCATACCGGCAAAAAAGCTAAGATTTATAATTTAATTGATGAAGATATAGAGCGTCAGAAAGAGATCCAAAAATCACTTTTTATTACGACTGGAGACGATGCTTATGTAGAAACATCGAATGACTCACTAGTCTTCTCTGCGGGAAAAAATTCTAAGGTTTATGCAAAAGTATGTTTTGCAGAAGAAAGTGATGAGAATAATCCATGTAAAAATAAATCAACAGTCATTGCGTGTGGAGAGAATTCAGTGGTTTCTGGTTACACTAATGATTCTCTTGTCGTGACAACGGGTAATGATTCAGTAATTACTGAATTAGAAAGTTCTGGATCTGGTATTGCAACAGGAAACAACTCAATTATTGAAGCTGAAAGTATTTTTAAAAATGCAGCTATTTTTGGTAATGAATCAGAGATAAATGGCGAATTATATGGAACAGCTTTTGTAGGTGGCGAGGATTGTGTGGCTAATGTTGGGAATGGTGCTATTTTATTATCTGTTTATCCATTAAAGGAAGTTATGGCGGGTGAAGGTTCCGTTATTGTTGTGGGTTGGCATGATGGAACACGTAAGCGTTTTTCAACTTATTACCAAGGGATAGACTTTGAAGGTAATATTGAGTGGATCACGGAAGATCCGCTAACTGGAACTAAAACAATACATTACCGAACGAACACCTATATAACAACAGAGTTGGGTGAATTAGAACTAACCGGAACTTATGACTATGAACGTAATATTTCTTAGAAATTAAGTATCTGATTTATTCCTAGATCGTTAAATAACTTTTTAGGTAAAAAGCTCAATAATGTTATTGGGCTTTTTCTAATGAGCCGTATTTAATCGTATTTTAAACCGCAAAAAATAAAATCAGCTCACATACAAATATGAATAGGTATGATAGTACTAAGGTTTTTATAACTTGATGAAAAAATAATGGGATTACTGGTTAAAGCACTGATAGGTGCGTTTGTCGTGGTATTAATCGCCGTTTTATCGAAATCTCGCCATTACTACATTGCGGGATTGGTTCCGTTATTTCCCACTTTCGCACTTATTGCACACTATATTGTGGGCTCTGAACGCTCTATTGAAGCGTTACGCACCACCATTATTTTTAGCCTGTGGGCTGTTATTCCTTATATGGTTTATCTAATTTCACTCTATGTGATGATCAACTATGTAAAATTATTTACGGCACTGGCTACGGCAGTGATTTGCTGGGTTATTGCTGCTTGGTTACTTATTCAATTATGGAACAAATTTCATGGATAGGGCCTTTGCTCTTTCCTATTTATTACTAGGTTGAAAAATAAAAATAGAGAGAATATGAGAAAATCACTACAACAAAAAATAATTCAAATATGTAATGACAAGATTTCAGCTAAAGGAGAGGGCGTGGGATTATCTTTTTATGCTTTTTTCGCAAATAAAAATGACAACCCTGAATTATTAATGGAAGCTGCAACATGGTGGATTATGACACATAAATTGGATCACTTTGAAAAAGCAGTAAAAATAAAGAAAATGATCCAATCAGAAATGGATTGTGATGCTTAAAATTTCCTCTATTGCATTAATCTTTTTATAAAACGATTTTATTAAACTAAAAATTATTGATTATTATCACATTAAAGCAGGTCATAAACGGCTATGGTAATTACATGATTAATAACGTAAACGGTGATGATATGGAATATTGGTTTATTGCGTATAAAGTGCGTTCCAGAAATGGTGATACCTACGCCGGACATAAAATTGTAGAAACAGAAAGTGGGATCACACCCCATATTGCGTTAGAAAAAGCATGTCAGGAAGTTGCTGAAGGAGCACAAGCTGATATTCCTGCGGTGAGAGTAGTTGCTTTTAATCGTTTATAAGACATTCTACCTAATAGAAAATCCTGCATTTATTAATGTGGGATTTTTTTTATTTTGAATTCAAAAATTGGTTATTTAATACACTATATTTATAAGCTAATTTACTAATAGAAATAATAAAAAAATAAAGAATTTATTTTTATTATTTAATTACATTGATCTGATAGAGTTTTTTCATTTCTTTTACTTAAATAAAATTCAATTATGTGATCTCAGCTCTACTAATTTACTTTTAATAATTGAATAAAAAAAGGCTTATGGTTAATGTGCTGGTGGGCTAAGGAATAGCTCAATACAAGGAAATAAAAATCATCATTTTGATTTTTTAGTTATTAATAAAAGGAAATTTAAACTATGACAGTATTAACCGTTTATTTATGTGGTACCGGCTCTAACTCATTTGATAATAATAATCCTACCTTTTGGCAAGGCGAATTAGTTTCCACTTTAGCGCAAAACAACCAAGGACGAGAGTTTGCACAGTGGTTTATTGTTGATGGCCCGGGTAGTGGCAATCTACAAGAAGATGATTTATGGGTTGAAAGCCCTAATTACTCTGATATCAAAGGTTCGCTATTTGGTAGTGGTTGGGAAGAAAATGTTAATCACGCACTTTGCTTAATGAAAGGTAACTTTGATTGGCAACGTGAAAAATTGACAGAAGAGCAGTATAACCAACTGAAAAAAGCAGGCATCCCTATTGAAGATGTCAAAGTAACAGGCTCTTTTTTATGGCGTAAATATGACTATGGCGATCGTCAAGTCACTCAACAACAACTTCAGCAACAAATTATTCGTATCTTCCGTAAAGATGGCATTATTCCAACGCAAGTTAACTTAGTGGGTTGGAGTCGTGGTGGTATTACTTGCCATATGCTAGCGAATGCAATGTTGGCAGACTCTCAATTAAAAGATATTCCAGTGAATATTTTTGCGATTGATCCTGTTCCGGGTCCACTGAATTTCCAACCTGAAAAAGTGACGCTTGGTAAAAACGTCAAAGAATATGTCGGATTTTATGCAAAAGATGAGCGCTCTAAAGGATTTACTTGTGTCATCCCAACGGTTGCCGCCGATACCAAAATGCATATTTTCCCTATTTCAGGCCGTCATGCCACATTAGTCGGTAATGCGTCTATTGATGGTAGTGAAGGTGAAAATGCATTATATGCACCAGGTTTAGTGGTTCGTCATTTTGCAGAAGTTTGTTTAACTCGTTGGGGTTGTGATTTAGCCAATAAATTAGCTTTAACGGATGCACAAATTACGGGCTATCACACCGATATTGCTAATGATGTCGATAAATATACAGCAATGCGTCGTAAAACTTATTCTATCCATGAAAGTACGGGTAAAGACGAGCGTAAAGTATCATTAGGCAAAGAGGGCAAAGCATTCTCTGAGATCGTTGGCGTACAATATAATCCATCAGTAGGCTTAACAGCGGATTATTTATCAAATCAGCAACTCTATGATGTGATTAAATAAATTATTATTTATCAGATTATTATGAGCTAATAGGTCGCCCACAGTGAAGTGGGCGATTTTTATTTTAATCATTATCACACTATTTATCACAGTTTCTTACTAGGAAAATGATTGTTGATTTAATATACTTCCTTTCGAGAGCTAACAGAATTTTATTAGACATAGACAGACTGTAGGAGGTTTCTATGCCTGAGTTTACTGTTAGAGTTGAGTTATCCGATCCTGAAAATGCAGATTATGTGTTATTAACACAAAAGATGGTAAAAGAAGGATTTAAAAAAGAGATTGATGGTTTGAAAGGTAAATATGTTCTGCCTCTTGCAGAGTTTAATTACCATACAGAAACGAAAGATCACAAAGAAGTTATCGAGTTGGCTTTTTCAATTGCAGAAAAAATAACCTTAAATCCAGCCATTTTAGTGACTGAAGTAAAAAATAGAGCGTGGAAAGGGTTAGAACGACTTTAAGATTATCTTTATAGAAGTCTATAAGAGAAGTTATCAAGGCTCGTGGGGAGTCTGAACGTATTTAGGTTTACGGCTTTATTGCCGATTTTTCTGCATTAAGTCTCTACCCTTCTGCGTTTTTACTATAAAAACGTACTATCAACATCACTATTTCACTCTTTATATTAAACCAAGCGATGAAACAAAGTTCTTGTCGATGATATTGCATTATCATTGATTGTTTTTTATTACTTTAAACTGCGGGATAAAGCGCATGAATTGGATTTTAAAATCATTCTCACAACTCACGACAGATGAGCTTTACGCCATTTTGGCATTAAGAAATCAGGTTTTTATTTGTGAACAGCAATGTGCTTATCAAGATCTGGATGGGATAGATCAAAATACATTGCACTTGTTTGCCAAAGAAGAAAATAACCAGAAACTTATTGCTTATGCACGTCTGTTGCCTCAAGGCATCGCATTTAAAGAAGCCTCAATAGGGCGGGTGATTGTTGCTCAAAATCAGCGGGGAAGTGGTATTGCGCATCAGTTAATAAAAGAGGCGATTGCAACTACGTGCCGTCAATTTAATACCCATACAATAAAAATAATGGCACAGGCATATTTAGTTTCATTTTATCAATCACATGGTTTTGTTATCGATTCAGAAACGTATCTTGAAGACAACATTCCACATATTGATATGGTTTTAGTGCAATCTGTACAATCTATGTAACCAAAAAAACAAGAAAACAAAAAAGCAAAAAAATAAAAATATAAAAGGGTAACCGTTGATTTTTACGTTACCGATAACAAGTTAAGCTGAATAATAAGAGTGACTTTTTCTAAGTAAAGACGCCATTAGCTAATAAAACCGCTTTTGGCGCAGAGGAGAGTTATTTAAGATTGAGATCAGGATAATAACTATGTTCTGTAAACTGACCATAGCTATTTTGTACCCTCTGCTCTTGTTCAGTCTGTCTTATTAATATACCAAGCTCATCTAGACGAGCCCGTAATAAATTTCGCGTCTCATTTTCGTTTTCTAAGATTTTCTTTAGCATATCCGTGAGGCGTTGTTGTAGTCTCAGCTCACCGTCAGCAGGTTTTATCATCTTAGTGATACTTTCTACGCTTTTTAAATAATCCATTTCCATTTCTATCAGCTTGTCCCATTGCTGATCTTTGGCAAGCGTTAACATTTGCTCACTTGATTTTAAAACCTGCTCGTAAGCCGCCATAATATCCATATTGTTGTCCACTCTAATTTAATAAGAATTAATCTGTGTGCCGATTTGTTGCCAAGCATCAGAAATTTCAGTTAAGAGCTTGATGACTTCATGAATTTTCTCTGGATTATTTTTTAAGTTAGCATCGAGTAGCTGATTAACCATATAGTCATAAAGGAGCTCCAGATTCTCTGCAAGCTCGCCTCCTTTCTCTTTATCCAAACCTTGTTTTAATCCGTTACCAATAATATTAATGGCTTTAGAAATATTTTCGCCTTTACCAGCGATATTTCCTTGCTCCATTAAGATTAAAGCACGGCGAAGGGCGCTAAGCGCCCCATTAAATAGGATCTGGATCAGCTGGTAAGGCGTGGCATTTAAAATCTCGCTTTCAACGTCGATTTGAGCATACATTTTACTGGCTGATTGTTGATACATAGTGTCCTACTTTTAAAAAATTACATTAATAGACGGCCAATTGAGGCACTGGAGTTAGTCATGGAGTTGACCATTTTATCTAACTGTTGGAACTGGTTTTTATAACGTTCCATCGTAGCCGCAATATTGCGTTCCGTATTTTTAATTTGCTTATCTAATGTTTTTTTGCGTTTTTTTACGCCATCAGTGGCAATATCTAAAGTACCATCATTAGATTGCAGGGTTTTCTTTAGGTAATTATAGGTTTGTGTACCAAAACCGGTCTCTTTACCATCACCCATAAAAAACTCTTTCACGTTAGCCGGTTTTTCTTTTAACGCTTCATCCAGTTTTTTATTGTCGATTTCTAATGTGCCATCGACTTTAAATTTAATCCCCATTTTATTTAGGGTATCTATATCTGAGGTATTTTGTGAACTAGTCACAAAGCTTTTTAGCTCAGACATAATCATACGGCTAGTACTATCACCTAATAACACACCGTTGTCTTTTGCCGACTCTTCACCTTTTTCAACTTGGGTATATTTGGTGAGATCTTTATACGTTTTACTTAACTCATTGTAAGCGTCAGTCCAAGCCTTAATGGCTTTTTTCATTGGCTCAATATCACGAGCAACAGTCACTATTTCAGGTTTATCAACACCTTCTTTATTGTTATCCGTCGTCTTCTTTAGATTTAAAACAATACCTTCAGGGGCATCTTTTATCTCATTGGTCTGACGCTCAATATCAATACCATTGATCGTTAACTGTGCATTATTTGCAGCAACGATTTGTTTCATACCTGATGTATGTGGTGCACTATCCGCGTCGGGTGAATTAGATAAGAACTTATTTAGTTCTTCATCACCTTCAACTTTAATCGTCATCATTGAATCCGTACCCTCTTTACGAGAAGTCAGGATCAAATGGTTAACACCATCTTCAGCTTTAACGATTGAAGCAGAAACATTACCTTCTTTTTTATTGATTGCATCACGCAATTCAATCATTGAAGTTTGTTCATCGGTTAGTTCAATGCGTAAAGGTTCTTTCTCACCAGGTTGGGTTATTACTAATGTGCGTGTTTTACCTGCACCTAACGTTTCTCCAATCTGGCTTTTTACGTTATTAACTGGAATTGATTTTAATGTTTGTGCATGAGCAAGTTTTTTTACTGAAACAGTATAGTTACCTACACTAGCTTTACCGTCAGTAGTCACTTTAAAAGCATCAAACTCATCATCAACTTTCGTGGCAACAATTTTATCGAATTTTTTTAAATCTTCAGAAGCTTTCTGTAATTTATCAAGTTGGCTACGGATCTTACCGTAAGCGGTAATTTGCGCTTCGTAGCTTTTCATCTGTTTATCTAGGGGTTCAAGGCGTTTATTTTCCGCCGCCTCTAATTGTGCCAATGTTTGGCTAAGAGGCATCCCTGAGCCCACGCCTAGTGAAGCAATACCAGCCATACCGGTCTCCTTTCTGTGTTCGTAAAATAATCCTCAAAAACCGTTATCGGTAGAATCGGCGAAAAGTTTACGTCTATTTGGTATTTTTGATGACGTAAACAGGCTGCCATATAGAAGCCTTTTATTGCTATTGATGACCAAAGTCGAATTTAGAAGGGTAAGAAAAGGGTTAAGACGAAAATTGATAAAAAATGAATAAAAAAATAATAAATTAATTTCGTTATTTATCATTGACTTGATATTAATTCTATAAAAAATTGCAGAAATATTTGTAGGAAAAATTAAAGGTTGTATGTGGGGTGCCGATAAACTTGTTGCCGGTGATTGACACCGTAAATGAATAGGCAAACTTTTATTTTATCGACTTGATTTTAAAGGAATCTAGCTATGGCACAAGTCATTAATACCAACTATCTATCTCTGGTAACTCAAAACAACCTGAACAAATCTCAGGGAGCTTTAGGAAGTGCAATCGAGCGTCTGTCTTCTGGTCTACGTATCAACAGCGCTAAAGACGATGCAGCGGGTCAAGCGATTGCTAACCGTTTCACTTCAAACGTAAATGGTCTAACTCAAGCAGCACGTAATGCGAACGATGGTATCTCTATCGCTCAAACTACTGAAGGTGCACTGAACGAAATCAACAACAACTTACAACGTATCCGTGAGTTAACAGTTCAAGCGAAAAACGGTTCTAACTCAGAATCAGATATCAAATCAATCCAAGAAGAAGTTGGCGAGCGTTTAAAAGAAATCGACCGTATTTCTGAACAAACTCAATTCAACGGCGTTAAAGTACTGAGCGGCGAAAAAGAAAAAATGACCGTTCACGTTGGTACTAACGACAAAGAAAAAATTGAATTTGAACTGAAAAAAGTTGACAGCAAAACGCTGAAAGTTGACGAATTAGAAGTTGGTGCAGAAGCATTTGGTGGTGTTAAAGCTTCTGATTTAACTGCTAAAACTGCTGCTGAATTAGCTCCAGCTGATGCTGATGGTAAAGTTGCTGCTGACTTAGGTAAAATCACTGTAGATTACAAAGGTCACACTAATACTGACGCAACTATCAAATCTGCAAGTGTTGATAAAAATGGTCAACATTACATCACTGCAGAACTTGAAGATGCTGATGGTAACAAGAAAGATGTTACGTTTAAAGCTGACATGAAAGTGACTAACCCAGCTGCAGCTACAGATGCTAAAACTATTGAGTTCTCTTCTCTGAAAGAAGTTGAAGTTGCAACTGCTGATGACGTAACTAAAGCAGAAGCTAAAGCAGAAGCTCAACTGAAAACTTTAGATGATGCAATCAACACTGTTGACGGTATGCGTTCTTCTTTAGGTGCGATTCAAAACCGTTTTGAATCAACTATCAATAACCTGAACAACACTGTTAACAACTTATCTGCTGCACGTAGCCGTATCTTAGATGCTGACTATGCAACAGAAGTTTCTAACATGAGCCGTGGTCAAATCCTGCAACAAGCTGGTACTTCAGTACTTGCTCAAGCAAACCAAGTACCACAAACTGTTCTGTCTCTGTTACGTTAATTCGTACACTGACACAAAAGATACCTTTCTATATCCAAAAGGTCCTCGCAAGAGGGCCTTTTTTTGTTTTTTGTGTTTTATATTTAAACCCACTCTTTTTTAGTTTTTATTTTTTTCTCAATTTAATTCTCTTTTCTTTTAAATCAATAAGTTCTTAAAAATTAACTGACTGGCTTTTATTGCTATTTTCGCGACGCCAAAAACCGTAAAACCCTCGAAATTGATGACGATAGTGTTTAGGCAACGTTATTACCGTGGCGTAATAACAAACCTATTCATGAAAAAAATTTTTAAAATCAAGTCGAAGGAATATCGTATGGCACAAGTTATTAATACCAATTACCTGTCTTTAGTGACTCAAAATAATTTAAATAAATCACAAGGTGTTTTAGGCTCAGCGATTGAGCGTTTGTCTTCTGGTCTACGTATCAATAGCGCAAAAGATGATGCCGCAGGTCAAGCGATAGCTAACCGTTTTACTTCAAACATTAACGGCTTAACTCAAGCCTCTCGTAATTCAAATGATGGTATTTCAGTTGCTCAAACCACTGAAGGGGCATTAAATGAAATTAATAACAACTTACAACGTATCCGTGAACTGACTGTTCAAGCTAAAAACGGTACTAATTCAAATTCTGATATTAGTTCTATTCAAAATGAAGTCACTGAACGTTTTGCGGAAATTGATCGTATTTCGGAACAAACACAATTTAATGGTGTGAAAGTGTTGAATGGCGATACCGAAATGACAATCCAAGTCGGTACCAATGATAAAGAAACGATTAAATTTAAATTGGATAAAATTGATAATGACACTTTAGGGGTGGGAAACGATAAGTTATATACCGAAACAACGACTAAAAAAGGTGTGACTGAAGTAGGGACTGCTGTGCCAACAGGTGATCTTGGTTCAATTTTAACAGGCGCAACTAAAATGTCAGGTAGTGACACTTTATCTACCTATAAAGAAGATGGTAAAGAAGTCAAAGGAAAATATATCTATCATGATGATGCTAATTCTAAAGACTATTTAGTTTCAGCATCTGACCTCGAGTTAACAGGTGCTTCAAATGATGAAGTGAAGATCAAGGCAACATCGGCAGTAGCTACTAACGAATTTACTGCCAATGCGGGTGTTGATGTAAAAACACTCACTGTAAATGATGATGCACTTGCAACATTAGATAGTGCAATTAATAAAGTTGATGAAGCGCGTTCTAAATTAGGTGCGGTACAAAACCGTTTTGAATCTACTATTAATAATTTAAATAACACTGTGAATAATTTATCGGCTTCCCGTAGCCGTATTTTAGATGCGGATTATGCAACAGAAGTATCAAATATGAGCCGTGGACAAATTCTGCAACAAGCAGGTACTTCAGTATTGGCTCAAGCAAACCAAGTTCCACAATCTGTTCTTTCTCTATTACGTTAATCTTCTCTTTAAATAATCCTCAATTGACACCCACTGCAATTTTTGTAGTGGGTGTTTTTTCATCAAAACAATCGTTTTTTTAATTAATCATTTATGAGTATTTTAACTCGCCAATTAGACGCTAAAATCTTACAAAATAAAATACTATGATTTATATGTTATTTTTTTATGAACAGAATGCATATTCAATGCGTTGATTTCTTTTAATGAGATAAAATATCAATTTAATTAACGGTTTTTCTAAGGATTAAGACCGAGTGTTTTAAGGTAAAGTAGTTCTCGTAATGCAATGACAAATTAATTTATCAATGAAAACCCAACTTTTGCTGAAAATTTGGCATAGGTGAAAAAGAGGCGCTTTTGCTTCACTGTTCAGCCGATTGCTAAATCTATTTCGCCAGATAATGGTTTCCGGTCTTTTATCCAAAGGTGTCTTTTGTTGTGAGTGATTTGTATACCGCCGAAGGCGTGATGGACAAAAATAGCCTCTGGGAGCGATATGTCCCGTTGGTTCGCCATGAAGCATTACGATTACAGGTCAAGTTACCTGCGAGTGTTGAATTGGATGATCTTTTGCAAGCAGGTGGAATTGGGCTGCTAAATGCCGTTGAGCGTTATGACTCAATGCAAGGCGCTGCCTTTACCACTTATGCTGTTCAACGTATCCGTGGCTCTATGCTAGATGAGCTGCGCAGTCGAGATTGGGCGCCACGTAGCGTGCGTCGCAATGCAAGAGAAGTAACGCATTCTATTCATCAATTAGAGCAGGATCTAGGACGACCACCATTAGAACAGGAAGTTGCTGATCATTTGCAGATTGAGTTAGCAGAATACCGGCAGATCCTATTGGATACGAATAACAGCCAATTGTTCTCTTATGACGAATGGCATGAAATTTACGGTGAAAGCTGTGAACCGTCTCAAGACGAAGATCATGATGACAATCCATTACAGATGTTATTAGAAAGTGATATTCGCCAAAGAGTCATAGACGCGATAGAATTGCTTCCCGAAAGGGAAAAAATGGTTCTTACACTGTATTATCAGGAAGAACTTAATTTGAAAGAAATAGGCGCAGTGCTTAATGTCGGGGAATCCCGCGTGAGCCAGCTACACAGCCAAGCCATAAAAAGGCTGCGAGCACGCTTAAACCCAGAGAAATAGAAGTTTTGCTTATTTTTGTTTTTGTTTATTAAGACTACAACACAGGGCTTTATCTCTTATGTCTGTTTCAACACAAAAGAAACGGCCGCTAAGCCGTTACATTAAAGACTATAAACACAGCCAGACTCATTGTCTACATTGCCACAAGGCGCTTGATCGGATCTCTCTCGTATTCAATCGCCAAGTTATCAATAAAGAAGCCATTTCTGAAATGACGGATTTAATTGATGATGAAACGTGGGAAACGTTACAAGAGAAGTTCTCTGCGCTATGCCGTTTTTGTAGTGAGATTTACTGTAATAGTGAAACTGACTACTTTGACATTATGTCTTTTAAGCAGTATTTGTTTGAACAAACGGAGATGAGCCACAGTACTGTTCGTGAGTATGTGGTTCGTTTACGTCGGCTCGATGAATTACTGACTTCAACTAATTTTCCTCGTCAAGAGTTTACGACAGAGAAAATTCAGTCAGACTTGAGTAAAAAGCTCACTCCCTCTGCATTTAGTAACTACAATATTGCACTACGTAAGTACGAGCAATATCTTGATTGGTGCCAAGAGCCCCCATCAATGAGTAGCAGTCACTAATTGCGCTCAAGAGAGACCTTAAAAGGAGTAGCCTAGCCTGCTCCTTTTTCTTTTCTATTAATTCTAAATCCTTCCTATTTTTTCTTACTCAATTTCTTTTTTATTTCTAAATTTATCTATCAACGATGAAAAGCAATGTTGTACTGAGTAAATTGCATCAATAGATAAAAAAAAGCGCCCACAGTGGGGCGCAAGTTTCAGGTATTCATAAAGATATAATTAAATCAACTTCTAGGTTGACTTGGACGTAAGTATATTTACTAAACTAATTCGTCGCGAATAATAAATATAAAAAGGGTGAGAATAGTCACAGCATTAAAAAAATAACACTTTTAACTATCTCTTTAGAAATAATAGGGTAGCAAAATAAAAAACCACCTTTAAGAAAACAGACTTTAAAGGTGGTCTCAAAGACAAGGAGAGAAAGAGAAGGGGAAATTAACTAATCGTCATTAAGCTTGCATTACCTCCAGCTGCCGCTGTATTAATGCTTAATGCTCTTTCATGTAGTAAACGTTCTAACAATATACCTGTTTCACCACGAGAGAATCCTTGAACAGAAATTATAGCTCCTTTGCGTTGAGCAATTTTCTGGCAAGTTTCACGTAATTGGTCACCATCACCATGGTAAATCACCGCATTTATTTTCAGTGACTCATCATTCCAGTTTTCAGTCAATGTAATGGCTTTTCTGACACTATCAGGTAATTCACGATATGTTTTTTGTGAGAATGGGCTATTAACCACAACAGCATGACAACCAGAAGCGAGAACAGCGGCAATTTGAGTCAATGCATCTTGCTCGTTATCTGAAATACACAACACATTACCACAAGGGACTAATTGATAAGTATTGCGTTCGCCAGTAGGGCCCGGTAATACACGCAGTGTTCCTGCTTGTGATGCAAGGGCATATTTCTCTAAAGCTTCATAGTGTGGTTTATCCGCTTTGTTTGATAGCCATTCCATATACTTATGATAAGTCTGTAATAACGTATTACGCATAGAAGTATCAAGAGGAAGTGTTTCATCTTGGCGTGCTAATGTTTGCGTTGCGGCATTTTCAGGGCGTTTAGATAATAAGCGATATAGATAAACAGGGCCGCCTGCTTTCGGACCCGTACCCGATAATCCTTCACCACCAAAAGGCTGAACACCCACAACTGCGCCAACCATATTACGGTTAACGTATAAATTTCCGACTTTGGCATTTGAGGCAACATAAGCAATGGTTTCATCAATACGTGTATGAACGCCCATTGTTAACCCGTATCCGGTTGCATTAATCTCTTCTAATAATGCAGGTAAATCTTGGCTTGCATAACGTACAACATGCAACACAGGGCCAAAGATTTCTTTCTTCAATGAACTGACTTTATCTAATTCAATTAAAGTCGGCGGAACAAAGGTACTGTTACTTTCAGCGTGTTTTGACAAACTATTGTGTGATGCTTGATAAATCTCGAAGCCAGTTGTACGCATAGATTGAATATGTTTCTCTATGCCTGATTTTGCTTCTTTATCGATAACAGGACCAATATCTGTAGATAGTAAACTTGGATCACCCATTGTTGCTTGAGCCATCGCACCTTTAAGCATCTCGATAGTACTCTCAGCCACTTCTTCTTGAATACATAACAGACGTAAAGCAGAACAACGTTGACCAGCACTATCATAAGCGGATGCCATTACATCAGTTACCACTTGCTCTGTTAATGCAGATGAATCAACAATCATGGCATTTAAGCCCCCCGTTTCTGCCACTAAAGGCACTGGGCGACCTTCGCTGTCTAATCGACCCGCTAAGGTCTTTTGTAAAATATGAGCAACCTCCGTAGAACCTGTAAACATCACACCTCGAACACGCTCATCAGCCACTAAGCGTGCACCAATGGTTTCACCTTGCCCCGGTAGCAGTTGTAGTGCAAAAGAAGGAACACCTGCTTGATGGAAAAGCGCAACGGCTTTCGATGCAATTAAAGGTGTCTGCTCTGCGGGTTTTGCTAGAACGGTATTACCTGCTGCTAAAGCTGCCGCAATTTGTCCGCTGAAGATAGCTAATGGGAAGTTCCAAGGGCTGATACAAACCACAGGCCCTAAAGGTCGATGTGTATTATTATCAAAGTCTTGAGCGACTTGAGCTGCATAATAGTAGAGAAAATCAATGGCTTCGCGGACTTCAGCAATCGCATTACTGTAAGTTTTACCTGCTTCGCGCACGAGTATTCCCATAAGAGGGCCCATTTGTTGTTCCATTAACTCCGCAGCACGGATCAAAAATGAAGCTCTTTGCGCTGGTGGTGTAGCAAACCAGATTTCACCTTTTTCTTGAGCAATGGTTAAGGCAAAATCTGCCTCGGCTTCTGTTGCTTCTCTTACTGTACCGACAATATCAGCATGATTGGCTGGATTTAACACAGATTGAGGTTCTTGTGTTTTCTCTGAAGAATTAAACGTATCACCTAATAAAGGTTCGCAATGTATATTTTCAGTTGCTGATGTTAATAAGGCACTAGAAAGTGATGCCAAGCGATGTTCGTTTGACATATCAATGCCCGGTGAGTTTTTACGTTCATCACCATACAGTTTATGAGGAAGCGGAATTTTAGGATGAGAAAGTCCAACTTGGCCTTCGGCTTGAGCCATTCTATTCACTTCTTTGACCGGATCTGCCACTAATTCATCAAGAGAAATTGTGGTATCAGCAATTCGGTTTACAAATGACGTATTCGCCCCATTTTCAAGTAAGCGACGCACTAAATAGGCAAGTAATGTTTCATGAGTTCCTACGGGCGCATAAATACGACAAGGGCGACCTAGTTTCCCGTCTGCAATTTTACCAACAACTTGAGCATAAAGTGGTTCACCCATACCGTGTAAACACTGGAACTCGTATTGTCCGGGGTAATAGTTTTGACCCGCTAAATGATAAATTGCTGACAGTGTGTGCGCATTATGTGTAGCAAATTGCGGATAAATAAAATTAGGTGATGCGAGTAGTTTTTTCGCACAGGCAAGGTAAGAGACATCGGTATACACTTTGCGAGTATAGACAGGATAATCTTCAAGACCATCAATTTGAGCGCGTTTTACTTCGCTATCCCAATAGGCACCTTTTACTAAACGGATCATTAAGCGACGACGGCTACGACGTGCCAAATCAATCACATAATCAATAACTAATGGACAACGCTTTTGGTAAGCCTGAATAACAAAGCCAATACCATTCCAACCTGCTAATTCAGGTTCAAAACAGAGTTTCTCAAGTAGATCGAGTGAAATCTCAAGTCTATCAGCTTCTTCTGCATCGATATTAATACCAATATCGTATTGCTTTGCTTGTAATGTTAATGAGAGTAGGCGAGGGTAAAGCTCGGACATAACACGCTCATATTGAGCACGGCTATAACGAGGATGTAATGCTGAAAGCTTGATAGATATTCCAGGACCTTCATAAATACCTCTGCCGTTAGAGGCTTTACCAATTGCGTGGATGGCTTGTTGATAAGAGACTAGATAATCTTGTGCATCTTTCTCTGTTAATGCGGCTTCTCCTAACATGTCATAAGAGTAGCTAAAGCCTTTTTCTTCAAGTTTGCGTGCATTTGCGAGTGCTTGAGAAATAGTCTCACCAGTAACAAATTGCTCGCCCATTAAACGCATCGCCATATCAACGCCTTTACGAACTAATGGCTCGCCACTTTTGGTGAGAATGCGATTTAAAGAGTTAGATAGCTTTTCTTCATTATGGGTCGAAACTAATTTGCCTGTGAATAATAAGCCCCATGTTGCCGCGTTCACAAACATAGATTGGCTTTGTCCCAAGTGTGAGCGCCAGTTTCCATGACTGATTTTATCGCGGATAAGTGCATCACGAGTGGCTTTATCAGGAATACGCAATAAAGCTTCTGCTAAACACATTAAGGCGACACCTTCTTGTGAAGAAAGTGAGAATTCCTGTAATAGACCTTGAACTAGCCCTGAGCGTCCAACACCATTTTTCTGTTTACGTAATTTTTCGGCGATGGAATAGGCTAATTTATGCGTTGCTTGGGCTTCATTTTCAGGTAATGTCGCTTGTTGCAATAACATAGGTACAGCTTGTGTTTCAGGTGTCCGATATGCAGAAGTAATTGCTGAGCGTAGAACAGATTGCGGATGAATATGTTCAGCAAACTCTAAGAATGGCTGATAATGAGCGATTGGTATTTCAGTGCTTTCATCAATATCTTGTTCTGCAAATGTTGAGTTACCAAGATTAACCTGATCATTTTCGATTTGTTCTAGATAATCGAAAATAGCCTGCTTAATTAACCAATGCGATGTTCTATCTAATTTCTGTGCAGCTTCTTTTAATCTATTGCGGGTTTCTTCATCAAGTCTAACACCCATTGTTGTGCTACTCATGCAGTGCTCCTATATTCTATTTCTAATTCGCAAGTACAGTTACCCGTTATTTTTATTAATATCATTCATGTTGCAACTTTGTGCAACATTGTTAACAATTTATTTATAAATAATGTGAAAGTAGTCAGGTTTTGTGAGTGATTAAAAATAGTGTAATTTATTTTTTCTATATATTTATATATAAATCAATAAATTATATTTATCTTATTGATGTTTACATTTATAATGTGTCTTCTAATTAAGACAAATAGTGTGAAGTCATAAACAAAATTTAAACATTTAAACGTTAATTTCTTGTTAAATGCAGTTAACCTATTCTAGGATTGATGTGAATGCTTTATCTGTTGCTGTAAGAAATTATTTTAATTAAAAACTGAAAAGATCATTAATGCGCAACGAAGTGCAACGTTCCTGTACAAGTCAAAAGCATACCGATGATCGGAAACAGATTTATGGAGAACTGCAATTATGGCCTTAACTTCGCCAATGCTAATTACATTTACGATCTATATCTTGGGTATGCTTTTTATTGGCTACCTTGCTTATCGTTCAACAAAAAACTTTGATGATTATATTCTTGGCGGTCGGCGACTGGGCAGTGTTGTTACTGCGCTTTCAGCGGGTGCTTCAGATATGAGCGGCTGGTTATTGATGGGATTACCGGGCGTGGTTTTTTTCGCCGGTATTTCAGAAAGTTGGATAGCTATCGGGCTCTGTTTAGGTGCGTGGCTAAACTGGCGTTTAGTTGCTGGGCGTTTACGTTTGCAAACTGAGAAAAACAATAATGCATTAACGTTACCCGATTATTTGACATCGCGTTTTGATGATAAAAGCAAAATGCTACGTATCATTTCAGCACTTGTTATTCTTACTTTCTTTACTATTTATTGTGCATCAGGTGTAGTTGCTGGTGGAATGTTGTTTGAATCTACATTCCATATTCCTTATCACGAAGCGATGATTTATGGTGCACTTGCAACGATTGCATATACTTTTTTAGGTGGTTTTCTTGCTGTAAGTTGGACTGATACTGTTCAGGCAACGTTAATGATTTTTGCTCTGATCTTGACACCTATTATTGTTATTTTCTCAGTAGGTGGCATTGATACTTCTATTGCTATCATTAAAGCGAAAGATCCATCTTATTTGGATATGTTTAAAGGGCTTGATTTTATCGCCATTATTTCATTATTGGCATGGGGATTAGGTTATTTTGGACAACCTCATATCCTTGCACGTTTTATGGCGGCTGATTCTAACCAAACTATTCGTAAAGCTCGCCGTATTGGTATGACGTGGATGATCCTCTGTTTAGGGGGAACTGTTGCGGTTGGATTCTTTGGTATTGCTTACTTTGAAATGAATCCAGCACAAGCGGGTGCGGTAACGGCTAAAAATGAACGTATCTTTATGGAGCTGGCTTCACTGCTCTTTAATCCGTGGATTGCTGGTATTCTATTATCTGCAATTTTAGCAGCGGTAATGAGTACACTAAGCTGTCAATTATTAGTCTGTGCAAGTGCGTTAACTGAAGATTTATACAAACCATTTATTCGCAAAAGTGCGAGCCAAAAAGAGCTAGTTTGGGTAGGGCGTGGCATGGTGTTATTAGTTGCGATTATTGCCATCTTCTTAGCGCGTGATCCTAACAATAAGGTGCTTGATTTAGTCAGTAACGCGTGGGCAGGTTTTGGTGCCGCCTTTGGTCCTGTGATCCTTATTTCTGTTCTGTGGAAACGTATGACCCGTAATGGTGCTTTTGCCGGAATGTTGATTGGTGCTTTGACCGTGTTAGTGTGGATGCAATATAAATGGTTTGGTTTATATGAAATTATTCCTGGTTTTATCTTTGCCTCTATCGCTATCGTTGTTATTAGTTTAATGGGCAAAGCGCCAAGCAAAGAAAACCAACAACGCTTTGATGAAGCTGAAACTCAATATCAGAATACATAATAAAATATAGAAAATTAGATAAATAAAAGGCCACTTTAATTTAATAAGGTGGCCTTTGTTATGTAATATCATAATAAACTAAAAATAGAGTGTGATTTTAAATTTATAACACTGGTAACTTATTCATAATATTCATATTCATGGTAGACAGTGGCAGTACTAGTGTCGATTAATTTATCATCTTTTCTTACTTCACTTACCATATCCCAGATTAAGCAATTATTATATTTATCCCATTCTCGACAGGTGTTGTCATATTCTCTTATATCATCATATAGACTGGTAAATATTTGCATCTGGCGCAAAATTCGACCATCTTTATCATAATTAAATTCTAATATAACGTCACTATGATCCATCGCTTTTAAAAGACGCCCTTGTTCATCATAATAATATTTAATTGAATTGCCTTGATTTTCAGCCGTGGATTTAATAATTGTTTCTGCTACAATTTTTTTATTATTGTATATTAGTTCAGCAAAGTCAGTGCCAATTAATGAGCCATCATCATCATAAAAATGAGAGGTTTTATCTATCAACTGATTTTGATTGTTTTTTCCATAAAATTCAACTAGATAAAGAGAGTGTGTTCTATGTCTGTTTTTTAACTGATATTTATACTTAATGTTATAAGGTGTAGACATTCTTAAAAGATTTGTCTCAATATGTTCATGAATATATTCTTGTGTAGAAAAATCATATTTAGTAAGAACGCCACATTCATCAAATTGTGCCTCTCCTTTAAAGGCTTTAAGTCGGCCTTTTTCAGGTAATTTGCTGGTGGTGATAATTGTTTTTATTGGGCCATAATTGAAATCAATCATTATGAACATATTGTTAGATGCATTCACTTGTTTTTGTGATTGCTCACAAGATGTTGATATCGCAGAAGCAGGAAATGTAATAAAAAGTGTGCATAAAGAAAAAATAAAAAATAATGGAAATTTCATATAATGAACCATCTTAAATTTTATTAAAAGAGAACATGCGATAAAGCATATTCATCATTAATTGATTTAAGTAGTTTTACACAAATTGTTTTTTAATGAAAGTATCACGAGGGGTATCTAACTATAGATACTAACTATAGATAAGAATATATGTAATAAATATAAAAACCAGTCTATTTTTGATAGTCTGATTTTTATATTATCAACTTAAATTTGATACAAAAAACATAATATAAATATTATTCGTAGTAAATAAACTCGTTATGAAGCATAGCCTTACTAAAATTCACCACCTCATCATCAAATTTAATCGTACTCTCAAGTTCTTCTTTTGAACAATTAGCAAATTTGTCCCATTCAAGGCAAGTAGTGATAAAGGCTTTATCTTCTCCATTAATGCCTTTGATATAGTTCGATTGAGTCACAACTTTTCCTTCAGGATCATATTGATACTCTACATTTATTTTGCCGTCTTCTATTACAGATTGTAGTTTTCCTTGAGGATTATAGCTGTACTCTGTTGTGATAATCTTAGTTGTAGGATCAGACGATTTGCTAGTTTCTTTAATAATGCGCCCGTCTTTATAGTCGAATTGGCTGGTGACTGTATCCAGTAAAGCGCCATCATTTGAGTAATATTGAATTACTTTTTTGTTGAAGCGGTTCTGCTCATCTTTATGATAGGTTTCTTGCATATAGATAGAGTGTGAGCCGTAGGCATTTTTTCTCTGGAATTGATATCGGATAACAGAAGGGTTATTAGGTAATGTTCTTATTAAATTAGTTTCTACATTACCTTCAAAGTACTCCTGCATTGATGTGCTATCTTTTAATAACTTTCCACACTCATCAAAGTGAATTTCACCTTTAAATGCTTTAAAACGGCCGTCATGGGGGATGGTGCTTGTCATCGTGACTGATTTAACCGGACCGTTATAAGAACTGAGCAATATAATATCGTTATTGGCAATATTGGTTTGTTTTTCAATATCGGTGCATTGAGTTGAAGCCGCGATTGCTGAAAATGAGGAAACTGCATAAAGGGAAAAGGTGATAAGGAGTAGTTGTGATTTCATAAGACCGTCCATGTTATGTATTCGTCATACTTCAAGTCGTAGCGTTGTTGACTAGGCTCATTCGCATTAGTCACATACTTTTATACTCGTCATACTTCAAGTTGCAGTGTTGTTGACTGCGTTCATTCGCACTAGTCGCATACTTGTGTATGCTCCTAGAGACTCATTCACCTGTCGCCTAGCGGCATCTTGAATTATTTAGAGTATATGAATTCAAGCTACATTTTGATTTATAAAATATAGGTCTAGTATAGGGAATTGGTTTGCTAAATAGTATAGATAAAATCCTATATGATTAACCGGTATATAAAGAGAAAAGATATTTTGGTACGTTTAGAACTGTTTTGGGAGCATTAAGATGTCAAACGTGTTTTCTTTTATGACTGATACAGCAACTCTGGCAATTTTTGATTTACAAGCAATCCAACATAGAAAATCAGATACAGCCGATTGGTGGAGCATACCAGACGATGAATTAGAGGAAATGAACAAAGGTAATATTGCATTTATTGGGTTAGGTAATGATGGTTTTTACACAATAAACCTATGCGACAACATCGAAGATCCAGATGTAAAAATAAATATCAGTTGCCCATCAGGTGAAATTTTTATTGGCGCAGGGGAGGATACAACTGGTGGTGATTTAGAGCCAGATGATCCACAGTATCGTGCCGGAGAAATTATTTTTCTCTCTGTAGGAGATTATGAGGTTTTATTAAAAAAGGCAGAAAACAGACTTTGTATTTCTATCACCCCAAGTAAATCGAAAGCAAATAAATTTGAGAATGTTTTACGTTTAGATTAAAGAAATATATAACGGTAATATAAAAATATAATAACGAGTGAAAAGATGACGTTATTTAAAAATATCATCATTATACTTTATTAATAAGTTAATAAAAATAAATTAAACAATCTATGGTTGTATTAAATTTGATATAACGAATATGCTGATTATAAATTAGATTAATCAATTAACTAAATATTAATTGATTAATCTAATTTAAATATCTCTGAAAGAAAATAGTGATATAAGTAATTATTAGATAATCAAATAAAGAATAGAAACGATTTTATTTTTAAATTTAAAAATAATTAATGAATGATTGGTATTTTTTTATTAAAAATGACAAATATCAAATTAAAGTAAAATAATATTATTTTTGATATTAACCCTAATAAAATTAACATTTTTTTGTTAAAAAATGCGTAATAGTCGTATTTAGACTATAAGAATATGCTTAAAATCGAAAGATATATACGTATTAACCGCTATATATGATGAAGATAGTTGCATTTTATGAGTAAATAAGTCGATAATAATACATACTTAAATATTAGTACGTAATAAACATGAAATAAGGTTATTGAACCTATTTTATTTCGTGTCTGCCTTTTCATTTATTAAAATCCCAAAATAACTTATTTAGATATATTACCGGAGAGAGTTTTATTATGAATAAAATACTTCTTGCTGCGATGATCGCAGGTGTTTTTTCATCAACAGTTTATGCAGCTTCTGATAATACCATTCGCTTTCAAGGTGAAGTTTCTGATGAAACTTGTACTGTAACTGTTAATGGTAATTCAGCGCTTCCAGTTGTTTTATTACCTACAGTGCCTGTAACTGCATTAGATACTGCGGGTAAAACAGCAGGTCAAACACCATTTACTATCGCAGTGAGTGGTTGTACAGGTTCTAAACCAACAGATACAAATATTAAAACTATTTTTATTGCTAATAATCTGACAACAGAAGGTCGTATTGGCAATACTGCAGCAAATAACAACGTAAGCTTAGAAATTATTGATCCTGCGAAAACAGGCACTAAAATTGATTTAACTGGTGTAGGTAACGAAGGTTTAGTATTAAAAGCAAACGAAAAATCAGCATCTTATGATTACGCTGTGCGTTATTATGCTGATGATGTTGCAACAGCAGGCAAAGTAGAAGGTAGCGTGCAGTACTCTATTTCTTATCAATAATGCTTATATGTCTCCTTTATATAAAGGAGACATTTTTCTATTTATATAAGAGGAAGAGAAGTAATGAAAAAAATAATAATGTTAATTGCCGTATTTTTCTTAAGTTATAGCACAGCATCGTATTCTAGTGTCACCATGTTAAAAACACGTATTGTATATTCATCAGATTCACGCTTTGAAGTTTTAAAGTTTATGAATAACGATGAAATCCCTTACATTATGCAAATATGGGCGGATAAAAATAATCCTAATTCGACCCCAGATAATGCAGATGCGCCTTTTGTTGTTCAGCCCCCAGTTTTTCGTATTGATCCTAAAACAGGGAGAGACGCTCGATTAATTTATACTGGCGAAGGCTTACCACAAGATAAAGAATCTATTTTCTATTTAAATGTGGCGCAAATTCCACCTAAAGATCTGAATAAAGACATAAAAGAAGGAAATAGCTTTACGGTTATTGTGCATCATAGATTAAAAATATTTTACCGCCCAACAGCGATTGCCTCAAAGCTAAATAATATCGAGAAGCAAATATCATTCTCAAAAGAAAGTAATGGCAATATAAAAATTAAAAACGATTCACCATTCTTTGTGTCATTTGCACAACTTGAAGCCACTAATGCTTCGGGACAAAAATTTATATTTAAATCAACTATGGTTTCTCCGTTATCAACAGAAGTATTAGTCGCTGAAAATGGTGGGAAGCTTTCATTTTCACCCGATAAAATGACCTATAAATACCTCAATGATCTAGGTGGGCAGAATAGCGCGACAGATTTAATTCATTAATAAAAATGGCATTGAAATGAAATTCATGGAAAAAAGCACAGCACAATTAAATAAGAGAATAAAAGTCGTATTCTTAATCGGCTCATTTTCTCTATTTATTCAATCAATGCCTTTTGCCTTTGCTGATGATTATGAATTTGATCCTTCTTTATTATTAGGTAGCAAAAATAATATCAACATTAATCAGCTTCATGACAGTAATTATGTGGAGCCTGGTGATTACGATGTTGATATATATATTAATAATCGTTTTTTTGAAAGAAAAACAGTGAGTTTTCAATTAAATGATAAAGGTAAAGTGACGCCTTGTTTTAATCAACAACAGATTGATGAAATGGGCATTTTGCTTGATAACGAGATCAATCAAGATAATGGTCAATGTTTAGTATTAAACCAAATTGATAAAAACATTGTAGATTCATTTGATGCTTCTAACTTTAGAATAATGATTGCAGTGCCCCAAATCTTATTAAAACGAAGACCACAAGGTTATGTTAATGAAGAAGATTTAGATGCAGGCAACACCATGTTGTTCACCAATTATTCTGGTAATTACTATAAGAATAAATCGAACGGACAAACTTCGGACTATGGTTTTGGTAGTGTCAACATGGGCGTAAATCTGGGAACTTGGCAATTTCGCCAACAGGCGTCTTATTCTTATAACTCATCGAAATCGGGAAGTAATAGTGAATTTAATTGGATAAGAACGTATCTACAAAAACCTTTATTGACATTAAAGTCGATGTTAGTTGTCGGCGATATTTATACAACAGGCGCACAATTTTCAAGTCTGGCATTTAAGGGTATTCAATTAATGTCTGATGAAAGAATGTTGCCGGATTCTCAAAAAGGCTATGCGCCTGTTATTCGTGGTATTGCGACGACTACTGCACGTGTAGTGATAAAACAAAATGGCACTGAAATTTATCAAACGACGGTATCTCCCGGACAATTTGAAATAAATGACCTTTATCCAACCAGTTATGAAGGGGATTTATTAGTCGAAATTAACGAAAGTAATGGTAAAGTTTCTTCTTTCACAGTGCCATTTACCGCATTACCAGAGTCAGTAAGGGCCGGTCGCTTTAAATATAATTTTACCGCAGGCGAAGTGAATAATTTCGGTTCAGAAAATAGTTATTTTTCAGATATCGCTCTGCAATATGGTGTGAATAATACGGTAACCCTAAATACAGGAATGCGTGTAGGACATCAATATCAAGCAGTATTTGTCGGCTCTGTTATTGCTACAAAATTAGGGGCAATTGGTTTTAATTCGGCATTTTCAAATGCGGAAGTGGGCGGCAAAAATTATCAAGGTGGGCGATTAGGCGTTAGTTATAGCCGTACTTTTAGCCCAACAAATACCGTTATTACACTTGCAGGTTATAAATATTCAACAGAAAATTTTCGCGAATATAATGATGTCTTGGGATTAAGAAAAAGTGCAAGCAATGACATGGAATGGAATTCCAGCAGCTATAACCAAGAAAGCCAGTTTACACTTAGTGTTAATCAGTCTCTTGATAATTGGGGACAACTTTATATTTCAGGCTCTATCAGTAACTATTATGGTAATAAAGGGCATGATGCTCAGTATCAAATTGGTTATTCAAATACCTATAAAGATATAGCTTATAGCCTTGCCTACAGTCGCCAAAAAACGGGACAAATGACGGCAAATAATACCTTCACACCAATAACAACGGACCCGATATCGGAAGATATGGTGATGTTATCTGTTTCTATGCCATTAGGACGTTCTGATTATTCACCAATGCTATCGCTATCTTCTAGCCATTCTAGTGATGATTCGAGTTATCAAACGAATTTATCAGGACTTTTAGGTGAAGATAAAACACTTTCTTATAGTGTGAATGCAGATTACGACACACAAAATAGAGCGGTGGGCAGTGGTTTACATTTAATTAAACAGCTTCCTTTTACCACGTTATCGGGCAGTATCTCTAATGGTAAACATTACACTCAAGGCAGTGTGGGTATTCAAGGTGCGTTAGTCGCACACAGTGGTGGGGTAACGTTAGGGCCTCGTATTAGTGATTCTTTTGCTTTAGTAGAAGCAAAAGGTGCAAGTGGCGCGAGTGTGAGTAATGGTATGGGGGCACGCATAGATCCCTTTGGTTATGCCATAGTGCCTTCTCTTGTCCCTTACCAATATAATAATGTTAGCTTGGATGGGAAAAATATTAGGAATAACAATATCGAGTTACTGGAAAACACCAAGCAAATAGCACCATATTCAGGCTCAAGTACTAAAATCGTCTTTAAAACTCAAATCGGATATCCTGTATTGATTTCGGTTAAGCCTGAAAACCAACTGGCATTAGGTGAAAATGTTTATGATAAAGATAGACATATTGTTGGTATGGTGGGGCAAAGCAACCAAATTTATGTCAGGGTTGAAAATAGAAACGGGACACTGACTGTTGGTAAAGATGAAGATAGTTGCCAAATCGCTTACTCAATACCAGAAGAAAAAGAAGCCGATAAACTCATTTTATTATCAGGTCAATGCTTATGAAATTAAATCGCTGTTTACTTTCTTGTCAGTCCTCTATTTTATTGGCATTGATGCTATTTCCTTCTTTAGCTTTGGCAACATGTTATAAAATAACAACCACGACGACAAATCCTAATAATGTGCTTTATACCGAGCCTGGTAAAGGTTCAGCAAAAAATTGGCAAGGTGCTCGGGATGATTCAGGATCAATGGGAAGTACTCCAAAAGTAATCAATGTCAATAACGATCAGTTTCAAATTCCCGGTACATTAGTGGCAAGTGGCTTTGTCTCTTTTTTTGAGGCAGGTTATGAGGTTTACGATCCCGAACAAATATTATTTCGTTGCACTGCCGATGAAGAGGGTAAATTAAGAGAATTTTACTCAACTAATGGTGATTATAGCTATGGTGGCAAAAATTTAGTTAATCCAGCATTAGGCTTAAATGATACTTACATTAGTCTGGCAAGAGGGTTAGGTATTCGTATTAAGAACACCATTACAGGCGAATATTATAGTCGCTATTGGAAATCTCGCGCTTTAGAGAATTTAGAAAGAGATAGCCAAGGATGGATCTTAGTAAAAGCAAAAAATTTCTCTAATATGGAAGTCGAGTTATTTAAGATTAACTATGAAAGAACAAGTGATATGCCACCTGCACAATCAAGTAGTGGTTTAATTACTTTTATTAACCAACCTGCCGGTTATATCGCCTTTCAAAGTTCCAACTACTCTTATTTATTAAAAGATGGTTCAGATCACGCGACAAACTATCATGGCTTTTATGCTTATTGGCCTGCTGCTGTAAACATGTCTCGCCGTATTTATATTCGTAATGCATCCACTTGTTTTGTACGAAATGTTACGCCTTATGTTTCATTCCCATTGGTCACTATTAATGAGTTAGCAAGTGGTAAAAAAGTGACTTTACCTATTACTATTGATTTTTATTGCCAATTAACACCACCGGCGAGTGATGGTATGAGTAATATTTCTAGTGGAACAGGAGCAGGGCAAACTGCAATGGGATTTTTACCCAGACCTGCAAATGTTAATAAGGCAATTGAATTAGGATTAACAGTACCTAATGGTGCTGCAATTACCCATTTAGTGACCGATGGTTATGGTACTGACTCCAGTATGGCAAAAGGAGTTGGTGTAAGAATATATCGCCCATCAGGTATGGCATTAAATTTATTATCAACATTAGCCAATGAAGGACAAGGTGAGGGCTATGGTTGGTATCCTGTTTATGATGATGCTAGTTCGGTCTCATTTAATAATGGTATTGCCGATTTAACTAAAACATTATATGCCTCATTAGAAGCGCTACCGAGAGAGAAAATAACTGCGGGTAAATTTAATGCGACATTACAAGTGATTATACAGGTGCAATAAATATGAAAAGGATCAGTATTTTTATTCTGTTACTGTGTTTTTCGTTTATCGCCAAAGCGAATTTAGCATTAGATGGCTCAAGAGTGGTGCTTTATCACTCAGATAGAGAAGCATCATTAAATATAAAAAATGATGGTGAGTTTCCGGTAGTGGTTCAAACATGGGTGGATGATGGTAATCCAGAAAATACCCCAGAGACCATAACCGATGTTTCCGCTTTATCATTACCGCCAGTATTACAATTAAAACCGAGTGAATCACAACAGGTACGAGTGATTAATAAGTTTACCAATACAGATAAAGAGAAAGAGACGCTTTATTGGCTGAATTTATATGAAATCATGCCTAAGCCAGCGAATAAAAAATATGATGAAGGCTTAATTAATGTCGTTGTCAGATTACAAGTAAAAGTATTTTATCGCCCTGATGATTTAATTATGGCAATTTCCGACGTCAGTAGTGCTCTTATTTTTACGAAATCAGATAAACAATTAACAATTGAAAATCCGACACCTTTTTATGTCACCATTAAATCAGCATCGAGTGAAAATAATCCTAATATTCTTATTCCTATGATAGCGCCATTTTCCAAACAGCAAATCAACCTAGTGGATAGTAAAATAAACACCATTAACTATGTTTTGATTGATGATTTTGGCGGGGAATTTAAAGATAAAAAAGAGATAAAATAGGTTTGCTGGTGGTTTATATTGAGTTATCGAATTAAACCAGATTAATTGTTTTCTTTGATTAATTTTATCTACTATAGGTTTGGATAAAGAATAAGCGGGTGCGATTTTCTTTAATCACCGTATTATTTTGCATTTTCAGCTTAAGATAAATGCGACACTTTTGCGACACTCAGCTATAAAAGCAAAAAACCACTTCTTGCGAAGTGGTTCAATTGCCTGATTTCTCAGCGTAAATTGGTGGGTCGTGGGAGGCTCGAACTCCCGACCAATTGATTAAGAGTCAACTGCTCTACCGACTGAGCTAACAACCCGATGCGCTGATTATTCTCCTCTCAAATGCGATGGTCAAGCGCTTATTTTGATTTTTTATCAAATGGATAAAATATCGCCGAATAAATTAAAGAAAGGATCTTATCTGGTTATCAAAGCATCATTCATTTTACTAAAAGTGATCTTTTCATTACTTATACTGAGATTTGTGTCACAATAATTTCGCAAACACATTACCGCGCCAAAAAATAAAATAGCGGTAAAAATAACATCGAAAATATGAAAACACTTCAGGTATTGTATGGAAGATCAAACAGAAATTTCTCCTCCCGTTAGAGTGAAAAATGCCACTCTACAGCGCGGGCTAACAAATCGTCATATTCAATTAATTGCTATTGGTGGTGCTATCGGTACTGGTCTATTTATGGGATCAGGGAAAACCATTTCGTTAGCTGGGCCATCAATTATTTTTGTCTATATGATAATTGGCTTTGTCTTGTTCTTTGTGATGAGAGCCATGGGCGAACTGTTATTATCGAATTTAGAATATAAGTCATTTAGTGATTTTGCTGGTGATTTATTAGGGCCATGGGCTGGCTTCTTTGTCGGCTGGACATATTGGTTTTGCTGGGTCATTACGGGGATTGCCGATATTGTCGCTATAACGTCTTATATTAGTTATTGGGCACCTAATTTCCCTGAGTGGGGCACATCCTTTATTTGTGTGCTGACATTGCTTATTTTAAATTTAGCGACAGTCAAACTCTTCGGAGAAATGGAATTCTGGTTCTCCATGATAAAAATAACCGCAATTGTCTCTTTAATTATTGTTGGTATTGTTCTTATCAGTATTGGATTTGAATCTCCAGCAGGGCACACCGCAGCACTAGAGAATATTTGGAATGATGGAGGGATGTTCCCCAAAGGATTAAGTGGGTTTTTTGCGGGATTCCAAATTGCTATTTTTGCTTTTGTTGGGATTGAATTAGTCGGTACTGCCGCTGCGGAAACACGTAATCCAGAAAAATCCTTACCAAAAGCCATTAACGCTATTCCTATCCGTATTATTACTTTTTACGTATTAGCATTAGCCATTATTATGTCGGTAACTCCGTGGCGCTCTATTTTGGCGGATAAAAGCCCATTTGTTGAGCTATTCGTTATGATAGGAATACCTGCAGCCGCAAGTTTAGTAAACTTTGTTGTATTAACAGCTGCCGCTTCTTCTGCGAATAGTGGGATATTTTCCACAAGCCGGATGTTATTCGGTTTATCTAAAGAAGGCGAAGCGCCAAAACAATTTAGCCAATTATCTAAACGTGCTGTACCTGCCAATGGGCTGTTATTTACTAGCTTATGTCTGTCATGTGGAATTATATTAATTTATTTTATTCCTGATGTTATGCACGTATTTACCTTGGTAACAACAGTCTCGGCGTTATTATTTATGTTTATTTGGAGTATGATTTTATGCTCTTATTTGGCATATCGTAAAAAACGCCCACAATTGCATGAGAAGTCTATCTATAAAATGCCTTTGGGGATTATTATGTCGTGGCTATGTCTTGCATTTTTTGCATTTATGACAGTGCTATTAGCTTTTGAACATGATACTCGCCAAGCATTAAGTGTGACTCCACTGTGGTTTATTACATTAGCGGTTGGTTATCAATACGTTAAGAAGAACAAACAGAAAAACGGTGTTCAAAAATAACACAGCGATGACTGCATCGACTACATAGTAAAACGAGAGAGCCTTATTATTTAATAAGGCTTTTTATTAAAAGTAAAATGCCATTGCTAATAAAATAATTACCAGTTTTTAAAATAAAATTTATTAAAAATAAAGTTTATATTTATTTTAATTTATTTTTCTTACTTATTTTTTAGCATTATTTTGAGTGAAAAATAGACGTTATTTTTCCAAAATAAAATATTTTTAAAATATGTTAACTACATCCGGTATTTTTCTAAAAATACACTATCCTACAATTAAAATAAAAGGAGACGGTATGTATAAGAATATTTTGGTTCCCATTGATATTGATGAAGATAACCTAATGAACAAAGCAATTCCGTTAGTGGAAAATATTGCAAAAAATGAAGATCCTTATGTTCACTTTTTGTATGTACTTCCTAAACTTCCACAATCTTCTTATTATCGACTTGTTATGAATGGTGATCAATTAGATCAAGGATGCTTAAAAACGTCTGCGGAAAAAGAGCTTAAAAAAATAATCGAGCGTTTTGATTTACCTGACGATAGAATGCAAACTCACATTTGTATTGGTACGCCACGAGATGCAATATTGCAGGTTGCTGATGAAGTGAATGCGGATTTAATTGTGATTGGTTCGCATAATCCAGAAGATGATTCATATCATATAGGTTCAACGGCGGCGGATATTACACGTTATGCAAAACGTTCTGTTATGGTAGTAAGAAAATAGAGTAGTAAGATAAGCCTAATGTGCTTATAAGCGATAAATAAGAATATTTGCAGATTTAGTGATATCGCTGTTATGTTCCGTTTGCACGTAACAGCGATTATACAACTCAAAAGGTAAAGCAATCGCACAGAACGGTAGCTTTTATATTTGGAACAAATTCTTTTTTTAATTACTATAAGTTATCTCCTGATAATAATTAAAAACCCCTATGTTAACGATCACCGCATTACTAGAAAACAAATCGATTAATCCTGAACTTAACCATTATCCTGGTTTGTCATTATTGTTAGAAGATGATGAGTGCCAAGCTAAAATTCTCTTTGATACTGGAAAAGACCTTACTTTTATTTCAAATGCCAAAAAAATGGGTATTGATTTAACCACATTGAAAACGATTATTGTGTCTCATGGACATTATGATCATTTTGGTGGACTCACGCATTTGCCAGCGGATTTTTTTACTCATAAACCACGGATTGTCGCTCATCCTCATCTATTTTCTGTTCGTTATTCTGCACTTTTTTTAGGCAATAAAAATATTAAATTTAAACGGTTAGCGCCTTTATTTGATCGTGTAAAACTTGAAGCACAGTTCTCTTTTGAATTAACACAAGCACCGTTAGCGATTGAAGAAAACTTTATCTATTCGGGGCAAGTGACTCAACGTCAAGTGAATAAACGCTACGGTGTTATTATTCATGAAACAGGTGAAGAAGATGACTATGTTCTTGATGATAGCTTTGTTGTTTGGCAAGGAAAAAAAGGCTTAGTGATTATCACTGGTTGTAGTCATTCAGGAATTGAATCCATCATTGGGCACGCGAAAAAAATAACAGGAAATAACCAAATTCAAGCGATTGTAGGCGGGTTGCATTTACGTTGTGCAACACCATCGGCATTACAGCGCGCGAAGAAAGCCATAGATACAAATATTGATGTCTATGGATGCCATTGCACTGGCGTATTAGGGCGAAAATATCTTAATGCGAAAGATTTTAATGCAGGGCAGTCTTTATCTTTTGAATAAAAACAAACAATAAAATTTATATCCTCACTTTAGGAATAGTGTGAGGATATGAAATAAACAGGAGAATAGATTGCTTAAAGTGAATCAAAAATTCGCTGATAAATAGCTTTTACAACGTGATCTTTTTTCTGGTTATATTGATGTACATTCTCAACATCTTCTTTTGCACTAAGTTTTGCATCGATATACAGCTCTCTATCTTCTTTATGGTTAATTAACCAATCTCTAAATAAAATATGTCTAAGATGTTCAGGACAATTAGGCGCAAATACATGTAAATTCACCTTAGGTGTATCTAGTTTCAACATACGATGTTGATACCACGAAGGCTCTCTTACTGTAAGTTCATAGCCTAACTGATTTAACCAAGGAATATAGCTGGGTTCATCAGCGGGATCTGTAACAATTAAGTCAATATCAATGATTGGTTTCGCATCTAACTCAGGTACTGCTGTTGAGCCAATATGTTCAATAGCTAAACATTTATCTTTTAATTTTTGGATAATATTTTCTTTTTGTTGATTAAATAATGTTATCCATAATTTATTATACGGTTCAATCTTTATTACACTTGGTGTTGGTTTTCCATTTACCCACGGATTTTCATCAGGAGAACCTTCTTCAAATGTACAAATTTTTTGTTTTAGTTCTTGATTCATAAGTGTCTCATTTAAGGTTTGGAAGATAGAGAATGAAAATAAATGTATTGGAATTAAATTTAGGATAAAAGCAGAAATAGCGATAAAAAAAGACCTGAAATTTTAGTTTTTTGGTCTGTATTCTAACAAGTTAACTATTTGAAATAAAAAAATTAAGGTGCATTTAGTGCTATTTATAATGTAGGGGATCACAGAGTTCTTTTGGCAATAAATAACCTAGTATTATTGCCAAAAGAAAAGAGGGCTAGTGATTTTATTTGCGAATGACCATTACCGAACGTGACGTACTGTTTACAATATAATCCGCTGTCGAACCCAGCAATATATTGCGTTGGTTACGTGAACTTGAACCTATAATAATGGTATCTGCATCAATTTTTTCTGCTAACTCTAGAATATTGTAATTAGGCGTACCAATAACGGCATGACATTGGTATTGTTCTTTGGGTAAGTTAAATTGTTTTTTTACACATTGTTCTAATTTTTCAGTTAATAGAACTAAAGCTTGTTGCTTTTTCTCAACGACAGACGGGCTATCACAATTAAGTCCATAAGCTTCTAAAGAGCGTAAATTAGGCATAACTGTAATGAAATGGAAATAATTTTCTGGTTTCCTAGCTAGGAAGCGAATATCTTCGATCATGCGCTGAATTCTGCTATCTTCTAATAAATCAATTGCAACGAGGTATTTGTTAGCCATAGTGTGCCTTTTCAATAAATTAGCTCTTAAATTAAGTATAAGTAAACCCGCTTACAAGTTGAAATTTAAAAGTGAATATTGCGATTATTGCATCATTATTCTTGGTTTTTTGGCTCTAAAAGATAAAAAATAGTGTGATGAATGCATAAATCTATTAAAATTTAGCTAAATTGCCTAATAGGCCTTTTATCATTTTTTACACATCATGGAATGATCTCACTAGGTTATAGTTTATATGAGAAAATCAAGCGAAGACTTACTGAAATGTATTGCCACTATATTACAGTGGGTGCTTAATATTGGATTACTTATTTTAGCGATTGTATTAGTCAGTTTTCTTATCAAAGAAACATATGTAATTGCTTCATTATTATTTAATTTAGGTGCAGAAGAGTCGTCTTATCAATTGTTAGAAGGTATTTTGATCTACTTTCTTTATTTTGAGTTTATTGCGCTTATTGTTAAGTATTTTTTATCTGGCGGGCATTTCCCTCTTAGATATTTTATTTATATTGGAATAACGGCAATCGTACGTTTAATTATTGTTGAGCATAAAGACTCTGTTGATACGCTTATTCAGTCAGGCGCAATCTTGCTGTTAGTTATTGCGTTATTTATCGCTAACACTGAAAAATTAAAACGAACTTGATTTGCCTATAAGTTGTGCTTATTAAGCGACTTAGCATAGAAAGCATGATTTAAGATGAAAAATAAAGAGCAAGGTTTTCCGCAAGATTGGGAGAGGTATGTTATTATCTCTCCCAATTTTATTCTGGGTTATGCAAAAAATATTACTATGTCCTATCAATGTCCATTATGTCATCAGGCACTTTCTCTTCGCGCTCACAGTTGGGTTTGTGACAATAATCATCAGTTTGATTGCGCTAAAGAAGGGTATGTAAATCTGTTACCCGTACAATTTAAGCGCTCAAAAGAGCCTGGTGATAGCGCTGAAATGATAAACGCACGCCGTGATTTTTTAGATGCGGGGTTTTATCAGCCAATGCGAGATAAAGTGGCTGAGTTAATACAAACATTATTGCCTGAAGATAACAGTGTTGTATTGGATATTGGTTGTGGTGAAGGTTATTACACCAACCAGTTTTATCAAAATCTAAAATCACGTAACCCGCAAGTGTATGGTTTGGATGTTTCTAAAGTCGCGATTAAATATGCTGCTAAACGTTATTCATCAATTCATTTTTGCGTAGCTTCAAGTCAGCGCTTACCTTTTTGTGATGCCTCTTTAAACGCAGTTGTGCGCATTTATGCTCCTTGTAATAGTGATGAATTAGCAAGAGTTATTGCACACAATGGTTATATTATTACTGTTACCCCAGCACCTCGCCATCTCTATCAGTTAAAAGCACTAATTTATTCAGAAATACATCTTCATCCATTAAAAGAAGAATATTTTGATGGATTTAATAAAGTATCTGAACATCAAGTTGCTTATATGATGAATTTAAATGGCAAGCAGGCTTTTGATTT
Source organism: Proteus vulgaris (assembly GCF_016647575.1). Taxonomy (GTDB): domain Bacteria; phylum Pseudomonadota; class Gammaproteobacteria; order Enterobacterales; family Enterobacteriaceae; genus Proteus; species Proteus mirabilis_B. The sequence goes on along the minus strand of NZ_CP032663.1, from coordinate 2,462,152 downwards.
ATTACAGATGACACCATTTGCATGGCGTGCAAGTGAAGAAGTAAAACAGTCATTAGCAGAAAATAAAAACTTTGAATGTGAAACCGACTTTTTAATTCGTGTTTATCAACGTCATGCTTAATCACATGAAATAAAAAATAGTTTATTTAGTTAATAAAAAAGCTTAGGTCGTAATATTTCAAACCTAAGCTTTTTAATATACTTTATTAGAGATTATTTGGCGTACATAAATAATTCTAGGTGTTCGAAGACAATATTAAAGCCGATTGCAATTAATACGATCCCACCAATAATTTCTGCTTTTTTTCCAAGTACTGGACCAATATAACGACCAATTAGCATACCCAGAGTTGCCATAATCATCGTCATCATACCAATTGTCATCGCGGTATGAACAATATTGACTTGAAGGAACGCTAAACCGACACCAATTGCCATTGCATCAAGGCTTGTTGCAATACCTGTTGCAATTAAAGACAGTGAGCCGTGGCGTTGTGGAGCATCTTCTTCACAAGGGCAATCATCACCACGTTTTAAGCTTTGGTAAATCATTCGGCTACCAAGAACAAACAATAATCCAAAAGCAACCCAATGATCCCATTGAATAATATATTGGCTAGTATATAAGCCTAGTGCCCAACCAATAACAGGGGTGCTGGCTTCAATAATACCGAATATAAATCCAGTGCGGAGTGCTTCACGAAAACGAGGTTTGTGTAATGTTGCACCTTTACAGACTGCAACAGCAAATGCGTCCATAGAAAGGGCTAGGGCGAGAATGATAGTAGCGTAGAAACTCATAATAAAGCCTCGGTTGGGGTATTTCCATATACACACAATTGACCCCCAACCAAAGAAGTACAATCATGTGTCTATGGTCTTGCCAACCGTATTACGGCATCTGCACCACGCTTGATGAAAATAAGCGAGTATGTTGATACAGATTTCTTAAAATAAGCTTTCTTATTTTAAGACAGGCTACTCCCCAATGACTTGGTGCAGAAGATAACATATTATTTTCGAAAGGCAACATATTATTTATTATATTTCAAAGATGATATTGATAATAATTATCATTATTAAATCGAGTGGTTTTAAATATATTATTAATAATCACAAAATGTTAAAAAAATGATAAATTTCAATATGATGAATAATTAACCATATAATAAACAATGGGTTTTAATTATTTTTATAATAAGAAGTCAAATTTTTATAGAAATAAATACACCTGAGAATTATAAGCTCTATTTCTTACAAAATTAAATGAATATTCAATGAGCCTATATTTAATGCGTATATTTAATGCTTATATTTAATATGGAAAAATAAGAAAGGTTTAAATTATAGAAAGGTATATTACTTAATTTTAAATGTGTATTTTATGATTATTATCTTTAGTTATCTAAGGGTTAAGTGATGATTAAAAATAAAGTAACCAAAATAAAAAAAGCCATTCAAAATGAATGGCTTTTCGTCTAAATAGTGCTAGTTAGTCACACTGTACTTTGATTGCAAGACCACCGCGTGATGTTTCACGGTATTTAGCATTCATGTCTTTACCTGTTTCATACATGGTTTCAATGACTTTATCGAGAGAAACACGAGGTTCACTGGTACGACGGATTGCCATACGTGCGGCATTAACAGCTTTAACTGAAGCAATAGCATTACGTTCAATACAAGGAACTTGAACTTGACCTGCAACTGGGTCACAAGTTAAACCAAGGTTGTGTTCCATACCGATTTCAGCAGCAATACAGACTTGCTCAGGGCTTCCACCTAATAATTCAGCAAGACCTGCAGCCGCCATTGAACAAGCTACGCCTACTTCGCCTTGGCAACCTACTTCAGCGCCTGAAATAGAAGCATTCATTTTGTAAAGAATACCAATTGCGCCAGATGCTAAGAAATAACGTAAGTAGGTTTCTGGTGTAACAGGTTCGATGCAACGATCGTAGTAAGCCAGTACCGCTGGAACGATACCACATGCACCATTTGTTGGTGCTGTGACAACGCGTCCGCCTGCTGCGTTTTCTTCGTTAACTGCCAGTGCAAACATATTGATCAGATCAACGACTTTCATTGGATCGTTTGACAGGCTGTTGCTTGATGTTAATAAGCGATTTAATGCAGCTGCACGACGAGGTACACGTAATGGACCCGGTAATACGCCTTCTGTATTTAAACCGTGTTCAATACACTCTTGCATTGTTTTATAAACATCGGCGAAATAAGCATTAATTTCTGCTTGAGTATGCAGATCTAGCTCATTTTTCATCATTAAGCTAGAAATGGATAAACCCGTTTCTTTACAGTGCTTTAATAACTCTTCTGCACTTGCATAAGGGTATGAAACTGGTTTGCTATTTAATGTTGATTTACCGAAATTTTCTTCATCAACGATAAAACCACCACCAATAGAGTAGTAGGTTTTTCTATAGACTTCTTTGTCGCCTGCAAAAGCATGGATTGTCATACCGTTTTCATGTAATGACAGGTTGTCATTGCTGAAATGCATACTTTCTGCTGGGAAATCGACCACTTTTAGGCCGTTTGCTAATGATAGCTTGCCAGTTTCTTCAACTTCACGAATAAAACCGGGAATGCTGTCAATATCGACAGTAGCTGGTGCGTTACCTGCTAACCCCATAATAATTGCGATATCAGTATGGTGACCTTTGCCTGTCAAAGACAAGGAGCCGTAAACATCAACAGCTACGCGAGTGACAGACGCAATCAATTCCTGGCTGACTAAATCATCGACAAATTCTTTACCCGCTTTCATTGGCCCTACGGTGTGAGAGCTAGATGGTCCGATGCCCACTTTAAACATGTCGAAAACGCTAATCACGTCAGACTCCTTAATAATAAGAGAGAGGGTTAAAAAGAATAAAATATAGTTATTTATAGTAAAGGGATCGTTTTTACGATTATATCGTCCCGTTAATGATGTAGTTTACAACATTTTTTTAAAATAGCTAAGTAGAGTTGTGAAGGCGGTGATAAAAAGCACAGGCTGAATATAAAATAGCGTATTAAGTGATATGCAAAGCGAGTCTATGTAAAATAGCGGCGGTTAATCCCCAGACAAGATGTCCATTATAGGGATAAAAGTAGATACGATGATTTTCACCAGCACGATGAAAATCTAATGGTTGATAATGTTGGGCATTAAGTACATGGCTTAATGGCATTTCAAAGATAGAGGCGACTTCAGCAGGATTATGTCGTAAAGGTAAGCCCGCAGGAATAACACCCACAATTGGGGTGACTAAATATCCGCTAGAACTTTGTAAAGGAGCTAACTGACCAATAACGGATACAGCATTGGGTGGAATAGCCACTTCTTCATGTGCTTCCCTTAGTGCAGTTGCAATAAGGTTGCTATCTTCAGGATCACGTTTACCGCCGGGTAAAGCGACTTGTCCTGCATGAGAGCGTAACGTTGATGCACGTTCAGTTAATAATAATGTTGGGTTAGGTTTATTGATAATCGGCAGCAAGACGGCCGCCGATTTTTGGGCATGAAGAGGCTGATTTACCTTGTCATCAGGCAATGTGAGTTGAAAACGATTGATAAAAGTATCAATGGGTGTCATCGATAGTAGACTCACTTAAAACAGTTAATATTTGCCCAAGTTTATCGAATGTTTCTTGGTACTCTTTTTCAGCAACGCTATCAGCAACAATACCACCACCAGCCCAGCAGTAAATTTTATTTTTTTCAGTCAATAAAGTGCGGATGCTGATATTGGTGTCCATTGTGCCACAAAAACTGATATAACCAATTGCACCACAGTATCCATGACGACGATGAGGTTCAAGTTCTTCAATGATTTCCATTGCTCTGATTTTCGGTGCTCCAGTGATAGAACCACCGGGGAAAGCCGCTCTTAATAAATCAGTCGCTGTTAAATGTGAAGGTAACTGCGCCGTGATCGTACTGACTAAATGATGTACCGCAGGGAAACGCTCAACAACAAATAATTCAGGTACTTTTACTGAGCCTGTTGCTGCAACTTTGCCAATATCATTACGCATTAAATCAACAATCATTAAGTTTTCAGCGCGATCTTTACGAGAGTTTGCTAATAACTGTGCTTGTTCATCATCTTCTTCTGGTAATACCTTACGAGGCAATGTTCCCTTTATTGGACGTGTTTCTATTTTATTATCAGCTAAATGAATAAAGCGTTCAGGTGAAACACTAATCACAAAATTGTTGGGTAAACACATAAAAGAAGAGAATGGCGCTTTATTAGCTTGATTTAACGTTAAGAATGCATTCCATTCACTACCAGTATAATTTGCACAAAAACGTTGAGCTAAATTAACTTGATAGCAGTCACCTGAAAGTAAGTATTGATGGATTTTAGCAATTTTCTCGTTATATTCATCACTACTAATGTTTGATTGCCAATCGGTTGTTAAGGCAAATGGGGTATCAATGGAGGTGGAGGTCTGGCTTTCTAACCACTGTAAGCGCTCATCAATATTGTGGTAGCTAATTAAAGTGGCTTTTTTTAAATGGTGATCAACAATAAGTGCCCAATCATAAATACCAATCGCCATATCTGCGAAATTAAGTTCATTTTTCGCTATTTCAGGCAAAGTTTCAAAACGACGGCCTAAGTCATAACTCCAAATACCCAAAGCGCCTCCCAAAAAAGGCAATGATTCATTATGCTCTGGGTGGAAATTGAATTGTTCTAACGCAGATTGAATAAGTGTGAAGGGATCTTTTTTAGAGCGTTTCACTGCACCATTTTTTTCTTTAATGGTTGTTGTTTGCTTACGCGTTTCCAAAGTTACAGCCGGATCGGAGACAACAATATCAAAACGGTTATGAGGATGTTCGGCAAAGCCAGAATGAAGTAAACTAGACCAAGGCAATGACGCAATAGGAGAAAATACCCGCAGTGCTAGATCAGGGGTATAAGTTAATTCACGTTGTTGTAATTGCATATCCATCTTATGACCATATAAACAAAGTGTGTTGTATTATTTGCACAATAAATTGTAATCAAAAAGATTACATTCATGTAAATACAAAATAGACGTTAATAAAGATAAGAGTAACATTATGTTTCTAGGAATGCCTACATTAACACATGAAGAGCAGCAAAAAGCAGTAGAAAAAATTCAATCTCTTATGGCTGAGGGAATGAGCAGCGGAGAGGCAATTCAGTTAGTCGCCCAAGAATTAAGAGAGAAACATACAACCCGTGAATCTGTTTCTATCGTATTTGATGATGAGAATGAATAGAACAATTTTTTAACAAATGTCACAATTGTGTTATTAACCATATGCTATGCTTATTGAAAACACATCCTGTTTTAAAGGATATTTTCGGGAGGTTATATGAAATTAAGCAAGTTTATTGGTCAAACAGGGATACTTGGAGCAGGTCTTTTACTTGCTGTTTCTTTTGGAGCATCTGCAGAAAGTATCGAAAAGGTTAATGAAGATATTGTGCGTTCCGCTCCCTTTGCGAGTTGCGTTAATTTAGATAACAATCAACTTGTTACACGAGTAAAAAATGATTATCTACAAAATCGTTTACCTCGCTGGCAAGATGATAAAAATGCATTAGGATCAAAACCTGTTGCAAGTATTAATGCCAATGAAGTTATCAAGATGGATAATAACTATCAGATGGTATTGAATGTAAGAGGTGCAAGAACAGACCTTCGTTACAATGTTCAAGTCAATTGTGATGACAATACTATTACGTATGTTTCTCCTAAATAATTGATAGGCGATAGCAAGTTTTAGTTAATCTATTGAAAGAAAAAGAGATAAACCTTGGTTTATCTCTTTTTTTATCATTATCAAAATAACGGAGAGTGTTTGACTATTTTTTTACCTGCGGTTCATAAGGTAAACGAGAATAGTGTTGGCTTCTTGCGCGATAAAATACCAGCCTTTCTTGAAAGAAGGCATGAAAAGCTTGAGGTTGTTCTCTTAAAACAGCATCTGCTACAACGGGCATGTTATAGCGTTCTTTAAAAGCGACGCCTGAAGCAGCTAAACTTATATTTAGCTTATCTTTTTCTTCTTGTGTCAATTCTGAAAGGTTATAACCCATTATTTATCCCTCTATAACGATATAAGTAAGGTAAAAGAGCATGCTTATTAATGCAAGCAAATAAAGATATTAGTCATTAATGTGTAGTAAAAATGATGTGCTTTATTTGGGTCGATTTTTAATCAAGGTCGTTAAATATAACAATAAAATCTTATTTATCTTTAATTGTTATACCACTTTGTAGGTAATTCAAATAAGGCTAATGATAAAACGAACATTTTCAACCCTTATTAAATAGATTTTAAAATGGAGAAAAAAGCAATTTACCTACGAAAAGAGTAAATAATATGAATGTTTAATTTGATTTAGATCAATGAAAAGAGTGAAGGATTTTGCATTAAAAATAGGTAAATAATGTTAATTTATTAAATGGTTGTTTTATGTGTTTTTATTTTTTATTACTTGACAAGGGGTTACGATAAGACACTGAAATATTGGGATAAAAAAATGCCCTGTTGGGGAAACAGGGCGAAAATTAATACAACACCAGGGAAAAACATAGTATAAATAAAATTAACTAAATGGTTAATAGGTAAACTTACGTGATTCTGCATTTTTTTATTAATATGAAATAAAGTGTTATTAAACTTTAATTAATGTTCAAAAAAAATAGAATTATTAATGAATAGCAACTGAATAAAAAAGAGAAGAGAAACTAATCAACAGTATTCTTAAAAATGTAAGATAACAAACGATGTTAGAATTAATGCAGTAGAGGCGTGTGATAAAATAAAAATGCAAAGTTTGTTTTTTATCTAATCTTAATATCTTATTAATATTAAAGCATTTTATTAATGCGACAATATAAAATATTTATTGTTAATTGTTGTAAAAATCTTTATTTCTGAAATGTTAATTATCAAAATGTTAAATTAGACATTAAAAAACACTTTAATTAATGACTTTAATCGTTCATTTAAATCTTATTTTAGATAAATAGAAAAGGTTATTAATTGATGTTTTTTTAATCTGTTTATTTTTTTTCTAAAATGACTGATTAACTTAATGACTAAAGTGTTTACTTTACTTTTTCGAGTTAATAAAATAAAGAAATAATTATTTATCCTAATGATATGTATGGTTTTTTTATTTTGCAATATTGTTTACTTTAGTTAACGAGATAATTAAAATAAAATAATAACATGTAAAAAAATAAACAAAAAATATACATATCACACAATATTGTGTTACATTTAGTTCGCTTTTCACACAGTAATCTTTGATATTACTTTAAGACGGATTCGATTCAGTAATTGACTCAATTACACGATATCTGCTTACTTTTTTATTTCAATAGCGATGTAAGGATAGGTTATATACGTTATTATATAAGGGGATTAATTTGACAGGGCTAATAAACTTTGCGAATAACATTTTATGGGGATATGTTCTTATCTACTTACTTCTTGGAGTAGGTATTTACTTTACTATCCGTACTGGATTTATACAAATCCGACATTTTAGTCATATGTTCTCTATTTTAAAAAATAGCCACAAGTCAGATAAATCAGGGATCTCTTCCTTTCAGGCATTATGCACCAGTTTAGCTGCGCGCGTAGGTACTGGAAACTTGACGGGAGTCGCGATTGCTTTAACAGCGGGTGGCCCTGGCGCTATTTTTTGGATGTGGGTCGTTGCTTTAATAGGTATGGCGACATCATTAATAGAAAGTACGCTCGCGCAACTTTATAAAACAAAAGATGATGATGGCAATTACCGGGGTGGTCCTGCTTATTATATGACTAAAGGACTGAAAATGCGCTGGATGGGTGTTCTCTTCGCCATTTTCTTGATTATCGCCTTCGGTTTAGTTTTTAATGCTGTTCAAGCAAATTCTATTGCTCAAGCCACAGCTTCTGCCTTTAATTTTGATCCACTCTATGTGGGGATCTTTTTAGTACTAACCAGCGGATTTATTATCTTTGGTGGCTTGCGTTGGATTGCACGAGTTGCTGAGTTAGTTGTTCCTATTATGGCAACGGCTTATTTATTATTAGCATTTTGGGTTGTTGCAGATCATATTGAGCGCTTACCTGAAGTTTTCATTTTAATTTTTAAAAGTGCTTTTGGATTACAAGAAGCTGCCGCAGGTGCAATTGCTTACGGTATTAGCCAAGCGATGACACAAGGTATTCAGCGCGGTCTATTTTCTAATGAAGCAGGTATGGGATCGGCACCTAATGCCGCGGCTTCAGCAACTCCTTATCCACCACATCCAGCATCTCAAGGCTATATTCAAATGCTAGGTGTTTTTATGGATACCTTAGTTATTTGTAGTGCTACTGCGGTGATCATTTTATCATCAGGCGTACTCGATAGTTATCCTGAAGGCATTAACGGGATTCAATTAACACAATTGGCATTGTCATCGAGTGTAGGAGGTTGGGGAAGTACCTTTATTGCGATTGCCATTTTCTTCTTCGCTTTTACCTCTATTATTGCTAATTATGCTTATGCTGAAAGTAATATGATTTTCCTTGGGCGCAATCACACAACAGGGCTGTTTCTTTTACGTTCAGCGGCTTTAGCAATGGTGATGTTTGGCGCTTTAGCGGATATGCCTCTTGTTTGGAAAATGGCCGATCTCTCAATGGGATTAATGGCAATGACTAATTTAATCGCAATCATCTTGCTTTCTGGTGTCGCCTTAAAATTAGTTAAAGATTATAACCAGCAACGACAAGCCGGTTTACTGCCTACATTTGATATTCGCCAATATCCAGAGTTGCAAGATGATATTGAAGAAGGAATTTGGGATGAGAATATTATTCCTGATGAGCCTTTAGTTCGATGTGAAAAAGTGGGCAATAACTAAAGCAATAATAAAAAAGCGTCAAAACACAAAACCCATATTCTTTAATATGGGTTTTTTTATTACAATTTAACTTTGGGAATATTAAATCAAGGATCAGAAATGAGATCTAGTCGGTATTACATAGGATTACTTATTGCAATAAGCCTCTTAACCAGTTGTGCCAAGCAACCAGAATTTATTGATAGAGGTGAATATATAGTTAAAGTTATTCCTAATAAGCAGGAAGCTAATGACTGTGTAAAATATTTAGTGATGCACTATACCGCGCTAGATGATGAACGCTCACTTAAGGTTCTTACTGGGGGACGAGTTAGCAGCCATTATTTGATCCCCACACATCCTTCATCTATTGACGGAAAACCAGTGATCACTTCATTAGTGGATGAAAGACAAATCGCATGGCATGCAGGCATTAGTCAGTGGGGAGATGCAACTAGCCTAAATAATTGCTCTATTGGCATTGAGATAGTCAATCTGGGTTACCGTGATAATGGTAAGTTTAGGTATTGGTATTCTTATACCGCAGATCAAATCGTGACTATGTCAGTCGTGATGAAAGATATTATTGAACGTTATGATATCGAACCTCAAAACGTTTTAGGTCACAGCGATATCGCACCTCAAAGAAAAGTTGATCCGGGACCTTTATTCCCTTGGGAAAGATTAGCAAATCAAGGAATAGGTGCTTGGCCTGATAAGGAATTAGTGCAAACTTATTTAGCGGGTAGAGATCCTTCAGAGCCGGTTGATGTGGCAAATTTCCAAAAGTTATTACAGCAATATGGTTATCAAACACCAACAAATGGTGTGTTAGATAATAAAGCACTAAAAGTGGTAAAAGCTTTCCAAATGCATTTTAGATCAACGAAAGCCAATGGCATCCCTGATGCTCAATCAGAAGCGATTTTAAGGGCATTGATTGAGAAATACCGAACTTAAAATTTCCTGTGATAAATAGACAAGAAAAAAGCGTCTCCAATATGAAATTTGGTAGACGCTTTTTTTATCAACTTACAATCGGCGTTACAAATTAGGTGTTATATGTTGATTATTTTGCTGTATTTCCTACTGGAAGGTTTTCTTCTTTAAGGTTTAAGCTAACAACCAGCGAAATTACGAATGCAATCACACCTGGTAATACCCAACCTAAACCATAATCAGAAAGCGGGATATAGCTAAATAATTGTAGCAAATCAGCATTTAACCACTTCAATTGTTTCAATGTATCGAAAAGGCTCATTAAGACGATAATTGCAATTGTGAAGCGATAGGTAAAGCGGGGTGCTTTTAATTTATTACGAATAAATTGCAGTAATACCAAGGTGACTGATGTTGGATAAATCATTAATAACGCAGGAATAGTCACTCGTAATAATGTATCAAGACCAAACGTTGATACGATTGTGGTCATTAAGGTAAATACCACAACCCAAAAACGATAACCTAAGCGATGATGGAATGTCGCAAAGTAGTCTGCAGCGGCACTTGTTACACCCACAAGTGTTGTCATACTGGCTAATAAAACAATACCACCCATCAGCCAAGTACCCACAGAGCCAAATAACGCATCAACATAACGTGAGAAAATTTGACCACCGTTAGTGGCATTAAGAGCAGGATCAGCAAAGACAGAAACAGAGTGGCTTGTCGCACCTAAGTAGAAAAGGCACAGATAAAGCGCGGCTAACAGTAAAACTGAAATCATGCCGGCTTTTACGGTAATAAAACCGATCTGGCGCGGTTCAGTAATGCCTTTGGTATATAAAGCACGAGCCACGATACCACCAAACGCCATAGCAGAAAGGACATCCATGGTTTGGTAGCCATCAATAAAGCCAGAGAAGAAACCATTAACAGCATAAAGACCTGTTGGCTCACCAATTGGGGAAATCGGTTTAGCCACAACAGCAATACCTACAACCACCAGCAGGACTAACAGTGCTGGAGTCATAAACTTACCAATGGCGCTGATCATGGTGCCTTGTTTTAGCATGAAGAACATACTAGTGATATTGAAAATAAGCGCAAAAATAAGGTGTGTTACCGTATTTTTCTCAATAAGCCCTAGGGGTAAGAAACCCATTTCATAAGCAGTATTGGTGACACGAGGCATTGCAAAAGTAGAGCCTACGATAAGATACAGTGCTACCCAGAAAATAACGGCAACCCATGAAGGCAAATCAACAGAAAGACGCTCACCACGCCCGCGAATTGCAACAATAACTAAGGTTAGGAAAGGGAGTAAGACACCAGTAACAAGGAAACCTAAAGATGTACTAAACCAGAGGTTTCCCGATTGAAAACCCGCCATAGGGGGGAAAATAATATTGCCAGCGCCAAGGAATAGTGCAAAAACCATCATTCCAAGAACGAGCATATCTTTTGTAGAAAGCATAACTTAAACTACCTGTCTGTGAAGAAAATATATAAATGATTTATATTTGTTATTCTACATCTAGCCTAATTAACAGCTTAATATGTTGTGAAAATGCAGTTTGAATAACGAAAAGTGAATTGATAGTAACAAATTCTGAAGGATATGTAAGAAGAAAGGCAGATTTAACGCTCATTTAACAGCAATTATAGAATAATAAAAGGCTATGTTTTTGGTCGAAAAGCAGTGTGATCCTCTGCTAAGGATCACAATTGCTATATAATTTTGTAGACATTCACGATAAAACACAAAAAAGATCGTGTTTAAATAAATTTATTGATAGCGGCTGCAACACCGTGCTCTTCATTAGAAAGTGTGACGAATTTGGCGACTTTCTTCACTTCTTCAGGGGCATTTCCCATCGCAACACCTAAACCAGCATATTTTAGCATTGCTAAATCATTACCTTGATCACCAATACACATGATTTTTTCTGGTGTAATTTTTAAATGTTCAGCCACTTTTTGAACCGCACTCCCTTTATTAACATTGGTGTTCAACACTTCAATAAAATAAGGAGCACTACGTAATATGCTATATTGCTCATAAATATTAGTAGGAAGATATTGAATGGCATTATCTAAAACAGCAGGTGCATCAACAATCATAAACTTACTAAAATACATATCCGTTTGCATTTCATTCAGTGGACGATAATAAAGCGGTGTCCAAGATAAAAAGGCTTCTTGGCAGGTGAAATGGCTAATATGACTATTGGTGGTATAAATCTTATTGTCACTAATAACGTGAAAATGGACGCCTATTTCACGAGCAAGGTTTTCAAAATAGAGGTAATCCTCGAAATTGAGCAGATCTTGAATAATAACCTCACCGTTATCTGCTTGATGGATTTGGCTACCATTATTGCTGATACAGTAACAATCAGAGGTATCAAGACCGAGTGTTTTTAAATAAGGAGAGATGCCATTAAAGGAGCGTCCTGAAGCTAATACAATCTTAACTCCCGCCTCTTTTGCTCGCTGAACTGCTTGTTTTACTTCAGGCGTAATTTCGTGTTGTTTGTTGAGCAAGGTTCCATCTAAATCAATAGCGATAAGCTTAATACTCATTAGCATCCCCATATTAAATAAAAGCAATCATGATAAAGGAAGGGCGAAGCGGTCTATCATCACATAGCTTGAGTATTATTTATGTGACATTAAAGGCTATCTGCATAATGCCACATAAATGGAAGGGTTAATCACAACAAGGTGATTGTAAATGTAAAGGCTGTTTGGTTTCTAAAACGATCTCTTGATTTTGCCGAAAATCGAAAGGCGTGATGCCATACTCTTTACGGAACATATAAGTAAAGTGAGATTGTGAACCAAAGCCGAAATCAAGGGCGATATCGAAGATAGAGCGCTCACTGGTACGTAATAAATGGATAGCGCCAGCTAATCTACGCTGACGGATATACTTTCCTAAAGAGGTGCCTGTGACTTCTTTAAAGATTTTCTGCATGTGCCAAAGAGAATATCCAGAATAAGCCGCCAACTCTTCAAGATGGATAACACGGCCTAAATGCTCCTCAATCCATTTACTTAGCGCGCAAACCAATGCGAGATGATTATCTTGTGGCATTACAGTTCCATTCTATCAATGAAGTTAAGGTAAAAATCAAAATTAACTCCCTAATCTTATACAAAAAATGGCAGACAGAGAAATCCATATTAATGGATAGCTATCTCTAATCGTTGGCAAAATGTGTAATTAAATAATATAAGGTCATTTTACATACAGTTTAGAGCGAAATAATGCAAATTATCTGAAGTCTGTCGAGGAAGCGTTTACCTTTCATAATGAAAGTTATGCTAAATTTACTCATAGAGATAATTGATTGCGGATTTTATAACAACAACTCCCTGTCTTGTTATCGTATTTAAGCGAATGCTTATAATGTGATAAGTCATACTAACAAAATGTATTTAAAGGATTTTAAATTGAACGCAAAGAAAATAATTATTAGCTTAATTATTGCATTAGCCATTACCTTTGGCCTCTATCTTGTGGCTTTAGATAATTTTTGCGATCGTGGAGAGGATTTCCAACAAGGTCTTTGTCGCTTTACCACATTATTCCCCTCTAAACATCACTAAAAGATAGCTTTTCTTATTATTTTTCGCCTAGCATAAAATGTATTTGTTATTCAAGTCAGAATAGTGTTTTAATGGTGGCTTGAAATAAACAAAATCGTAAACATTAGTTTACACGTTAAGTTGATAAAATAATAAAGAGAAGAGGATGTATGGCGAGAGAGTCGCAACAGACAGAACTTAAGCGCGGTCTGAAAAATCGACATATCCAGCTAATTGCGCTGGGTGGTGCTGTCGGCGCTGGTCTGTTTCTTGGTATAGCGCAAACAATTAATATGACAGGTCCATCAGTTATCTTAGGATATGCTATTGGTGGTTTTATTGCGTTTATGATCATGCGCCAATTAGGCGAAATGGTTGCCGAAGAGCCAGTTGCGGGTTCGTTTAGTCACTTTGCTAATAAATATTGGAGCCCATTTGCAGGCTTCTTATCTGGCTGGAACTACTGGGTGATGTTTATTCTTGTCGGCATGGCAGAATTAACCGCAGCAGGTAAATATATTAACTATTGGCTACCTGATATTCCTGTTTGGGTTTCTGTTGCTATCTTCTTTGTGGCAATCAACTTAATTAATCTGATTAACGTGAAAATGTATGGTGAAACAGAGTTCTGGTTTGCCATTATTAAAGTATTGGCGATTGTCGGGATGATTTTGTTTGGAAGCTACTTACTGGCGAGTGGGAATGGTGGCCCTCAAGCTTCTGTCAGTAATTTATGGGAGTTAGGCTTTTTCCCTCATGGTTTTACGGGCTTTATGTCTGCATTAGCCATTGTAATGTTCTCTTTTGGTGGACTTGAGCTGGTGGGGATCACCGCTGCTGAAGCTGAAAATCCAAAAGTCAGTATCCCGAAGGCGACTAACCAAGTTGTTTATCGCATTTTAATTTTCTATATCGGTTCGCTATTAGTGTTACTTTCACTTTATCCTTGGACTCAAGTTGTTAAAGGTGAAAGTCCATTCGTTCTGATTTTCCATAACTTGGATAATTTCCTAATCGCGAATATTTTAAATGCGGTGGTATTAACAGCGGCACTGTCTGTTTATAACAGTGGTGTTTATTCTAATAGTCGCATGCTTTATGGTTTGGCAAAACAGGGTAATGCACCACATGCACTTTCTCGTATTAATAAACGTGGTGTGCCAGTCGTGTCGTTACTGTTATCTGCAATTGCGACTTCATTGGGTATTTTAGTTAACTACTTATTACCTGATCAGGCATTAGAGTTATTAATGGCATTGGTTGTAACCACGTTAGTGCTTAACTGGATTATGATCTGTTTGGCGAATTTAAAATTCAGAGCCGCAAAAAACAAAGAGGGTGTAGAGCCTTTCTTTAAAGCACTTTGGTATCCATATGGTAACTATATCTGCCTTGCTTTCTTATGCATGATTTTAGTGATTATCTTATTTATGCCACAAGTGAATATTTCGGTGATTTTAATGCCATTCTGGATTGCATTCTTATGGGTTGGATTTAAGATTTCCCGTATGAAGAAAACACCTAATAGTACTCAAGCAAGCCAAGATATTTAAGTTATTACAGATTGATTGAGTCATTTTGTTGAATAAGAAAAACGCATCTAAATGATGCGTTTTTTTATGTTCTATTTTTATTGCTCACACTTATTCTGATAGACAAAAATAAGGAAACTACTGCCAACGTAACCAAGCAAATAATACGTTACCGTTGTTATAAGTGCCTGGTACATAGGTTGCTTGTAGTGAAAGATGCCCATAGCCGACAGAAACTAACGGTAAAGGAAGTGGCATAGGAATATAGTTGTATTCATGGCGCGCTGTAATACTCAGCGTAAATCCTGCCCCCATACGGAACCCGTCTTTATCTCCTGGATACCACATTTTCTCAAAACCATAGCCCATAATAGGCTGTACACGGTTATTTGAGTCCATAAATGCCATCGCATAAAGAGAGTGCCAATCACCGTCATTGTCATAACGATATTTCCCCATACCAAAGCCCCAAGGTGTTTCGTTATAGCGATCAGTTTTTTCTTTATCGTAAGTAAAACGGTTATGCCAAGTCCATACTGGTAAATAGTAATTATATTGGTCGTTATCCCAAGTTTGATTGACATTACGCTTAAATTTTCCCCAGTAGCTCTCTTCATTATTAGGTTGAGGCGCATTACTAGTGGTTTGCTGGTTTTCTGTCGTAATAATCTGATGGGTATTTGTGTTATTTTCAGAAGCGAAAGCAGACGTTGTTAATGCAAGAGATAACAACGTTGTGGCTAATACGCTAGGGTGAAAATAGGATGATGACATAATATAACTCCGAGTACGGCATAAACAGTGATTCTGGTGATGACAAATAAACATTACTAATAGTGTTATTTAATCGACAAGTATTTAAGATAAGAGGTATCTGAAACTTTACTTCTTAAATAAAATCTTAAGGGATTAGAATCGGTTAAGAAGAAAATAAATAGATTTATTGTACTTATAAACGTAATTTTGTCTGATATAAAATGCTGTTATTTTTTTATGATAATGTATTGTTTTTAATAAAAAATTAAGTTTTTATTAGATTTTAAATAAATAACTGATAAGTAAGGCCTGTAAGATATAATTTAGGCTTAGCCATTTTCAATAGAAAAAATCTATAAAATATCTATTTTTATGACTTAATTGAAATATTGATATCAATTTGAGATAAATTTAATATCAATAACATCAGCTTATCAAAAGAGGTTAATTTCCAGCAGGATAATAGAGTAACGAATAAAAAGAGTTAAATAAAAAAAAGAAAAATTCTGTGTTGGTTTATAAATCGTTTAAGTGGTGTAAGTTTTGTTTAGCGAAATGTCGGTTTTTTGTGCAGATTATCCTAAAGCAAAAACGTGCGAATAATGTTTATTCACACATTTTCAGGAAATATATTGTTTATTATTGAGATAATTTTTCTTGGCTAATGATAAGTAGCCGATGGGTATCGTGATCTTTACTCCAGTAATAATTTTCCCATTTTTCATAAAGTTCATCTAAACAGTTTAACGTAGTTAGTGAATGAATACCTTTTGTTCTATTTGAAAGAGATATAAAATATTTTTTGCTAAAAGCCCATGAAATCATTATGTCCCAAAATCGTTTATTTATCCCTAGTTGGTCTTCTAAAGTGATCATAATGTGATAATCATTTAGGATGTGATGGACTATAGGTCGTGGAAAATCATTATTTGCATCACGATGTTTAGAAAGACGGGAACGCCAAACTTTTATTTGAGTACACGTTGTTTTTCCATAAACAATATCTTGCCGAAGTCTAAGTTCAACAAGTTAGGCTGTTTCACTTTCTTTATCTGCGGTGATAAGTCTGTATTGATCTTTACGTAATGATTTAACTAAACGGTATCCGATTGGAATTTCAAAATAATTTATTGAAATATCGTTAACTCCTTCATTTAAAAAGTGAATTGTATTTTCAACATTGGCGCTATTTATTCTTAATAATTTATCAAGATTTATATTATAGTCTTTATAACTCATTGATTTTATTCTGTTATTTAATTTAATGTTCTATCATATTCACTTCTTCTGACAATTAATATATCGATTATCGTTAAAACGGATAAAAATATACAAAGCGATCCTCGCTGGTTACTAGCATCTTTATCTTGAGCGTGCGATACTCCTTATCGCCTGAATTTACAGGCTTTGGCTCGGGGCGCCTTATGGCTGAGATGAACCCGTATAACCTGATCTGGATAATGCCAGCGTAGGGAAGTCAAGGTAACTCTGCTGATTAACAGAGCCCGACTTTTCTGTAACTGGTGAAAGGAGGAGTTAATCAGTGAGATTCAATGCATTGTCTATCGCAGGCACCGATCCTAGTGGTGGTGCAGGTATTCAGGCTGATCTGAAAACATTTTCCGCACTGGGTGTTTATGGCACGACAGTAATGACAGCACTTGTTGCTCAAAATACCTGTGGTGTCCGTCGTGTCTATGATTTATCCCCCGATTTTGTTGCTGCTCAATTAGATGCTGTTTTATCTGATGTTCGCATTGATAGTGCCAAAATTGGTATGCTCTCTAATGCCGCGATTATTGATGTGGTTTGTAATAAACTTCAGCAATATGCGATTCCTTTTGTTGTACTTGATACTGTGATGATTGCAAAAAGTGGTGATCCGCTATTGCAGCCTGATGCAGTTAATAAAATGGTTAATCAGCTTTTGCCTTTGGTTGATTTGATCACGCCTAATTTACCTGAAGCAGCAGCACTGCTAGGTTGTGAAGTCGCTAAAGATGAAATAACGATGAAACAACAAGGTTATGCATTACTAAAACAAGGATGCAAAGCGGTGTTGATGAAAGGGGGACATTTAACTGAAAATGAAAGCCCTGATTGGTTATTTACTCAAGATGGCGAGTGGCGATTTACTTCAAAACGCGTTAATACAAAAAATACCCACGGTACAGGATGTACTCTTTCAGCCGCTTTAGCGGCTATTCGTCCTCAAGTTTCTGATTGGCAAACTTGTGTTGAACAAGCAAAAGCCTATTTACAGCAAGCATTAGAACATGCCGATAGTTTAGAAGTTGGACAAGGCTTCGGCCCTGTACATCATTTTCATCGCTGGTGGTAATGTGGCTTACAACAACACTTATCTTAAATAGAGTCTTTATGGCTCTATTTTCATTTTTATGATCAAACTCTCTAGATAATTAACACTGTCCTCAATATAAACAGCCTGTATATTGAGGAACTAAGGTAAGATATAATTTATTTTCATTAAGGGATGATATGAATACTGCTTTTCAAAAACCACGCTGGTTACGTGATTTACTTCGCTTTATTCCATTGAAAAGCCAGTTTGTGTTATTTGGTAATGTACGCGACTTACAAGCCAGTGAAATTGCGCCCAATATAATAACACCACTGCCTTTTAACCAGACACTTTATAACAGTTTGTATGAAGTGGGTTACGTTCATATCATCACTTACACGCCGTTAACGGGTTTTCAATGGGTAGCTAATCCTACGCAATCTTTACAAGATGGCGCAATGTTAATGCAACAATTAGGATTAACTGTCACGGGCGATCGCGCATCAGGTAATATCGACAGCTTAAATAGCGTATTAGAAAAATGGCAAACAAT
Organism: Proteus vulgaris; assembly: GCF_016647575.1. Classification (GTDB taxonomy): domain Bacteria; phylum Pseudomonadota; class Gammaproteobacteria; order Enterobacterales; family Enterobacteriaceae; genus Proteus; species Proteus mirabilis_B. The sequence goes on along the minus strand of NZ_CP032663.1, from coordinate 2,443,590 downwards.
AACGGGTCAGCCGATTGCGTTATGTATCGATTTCGCCTCTTGCTTGCTTTCTCATCGTGATAATCTTACGCCTGCCGAACATAGCTTATTTACACGAGCATTAGTGACTTCTCATCAAGCTAAAGCAAGACCCGCCGGCGAACATAATCAACCTTTCTTTAATAGCGTTTTTTGGGTAGTGGAAAAAGAGACTGATTTACCGGATTGGTTTACCGTTAATAATCCTCGAATTCGCGCCATTCCTGTTGCAAAACCCGATAGCCAGATCCGCAGAGCGCTAGCACCTAATTTATTGGTGTCATTGGCAGGATTTTCATCGCTTATTGAGAGTGAAAAAGAGTCACTTCTTAATGATTTTATTGATGAAACAGAGGGGCTATTACTGCTGGATTTAGTCGCGATAGTGCAATTAGCGCGTATCGAAGAAGTGGAAATAACGCGAATTAGTGATGCGGTAAGACGTTACAAAGTCGGTATTACGGAAGATCCTTGGCAAAAAATCGATAAACAAAAAATTCGTAACGCACCACAAGTAATACAACGTCGTGTTAAAGGGCAACAACATGCGGTCACGCATTTGTTAGATATTATTAAGCGTGCAATGACGGGTGTCGGTAGCAATAAAGGCGGAAGACCTCGGGGCGTGCTATTTTTAGCCGGACCAACGGGGGTGGGTAAAACGGAGTTAGCGAAAACGGTGACACAATTGCTGTTTGGTGATGAAAGTGCTTATATTCGTTTTGATATGTCTGAATTTAGTGCCGAACATGCAGATCAACGTTTAATTGGTGCGCCTCCAGGTTATGTCGGTTATGACTCTGGTGGTGAATTAACCAATGCTATTCGTGAAAAACCTTTTAGTGTTGTGTTATTTGATGAAATAGAAAAAGCACATCCTCATTTAATGGATAAATTCCTACAAATTATTGATGATGGGGTATTAACTTCTGGGCGTGGTGATCGCGTCTATTTTTCTGAAGCTTTAATTATATTCACCTCAAACCTTGGAATTTATCGCGTTGATAATAATGGTGAAAGAGTGGCGAATGTCCTGCCTCATGAACCGTTTGAAAATGTCAGCCGTAAAGTAAAAAGTGAAATAGAGCGTCATTTTAAATTAGTTTTAAATCGACCTGAATTATTAAACCGTATTGGTGAAAATATTATTGTTTTTGATTTTATTCGAGAAGATGTTGCAGAGCAGATATTTGAACAAATGGTCGCAAATATCTTATCTAGCCTTGATAAACAATCACTCACATTGTCGATATCAGAGGCGGCTAAATCAACGTTAAAATCCTACTGTTTATCTGATTTATCAAATGGTGGTCGTGGTATTCGTAACCAATTAGAGGTTTATTTAATTAACCCGCTATCAAGAGCTATTTTTGACAGTGATTTAGCAGTCGGAAAAGCCTATCAAATTGCGGATATTCAAATAGGTGAAATGACCAATATTATTTTGGTGCCACAGGCAAATTAATGCAGATCAGTTTATCTCGAATTCACTTTCCAGTGACAACATTAGGGCCAGGAAAACGAATTGGTATCTGGTTTCAAGGATGCTCTTTACGCTGTAAAGGCTGTTTATCACCAGATACATGGGAAAGCAAAGCCGAAAGCTCCTCAGTTGATGCACTTATTCAACAAATTCAACCTTGGTTTGCATTTGCTGATGGTATTACGATTTCGGGTGGTGAACCTTTTGAACAGCCAGAGGCGCTTTATGCGTTATTAATCGCGCTACGTCAGCAATTCACAGGGGATATTTTTATTTACAGTGGTTATCACTGGGATGAGATAGAACCTCAAGTCACTAAAATGTCAGGCTTAATTGATGCGTTGATGAGTGGTCGATATCAAGTGGAAACTACGCAAAGTTTGATGTTACGAGGCAGTGATAATCAGCAACTTCATTGCTTAACGGCGATGGGGAGTGCGCGTTTTAGTGCTTTTGATAGAAGCGTAACCGAAGAAGATAAAGTGCTTGATCTCTCAATGGATAGCCAAGGACTTATTTACCTTACAGGTATTCCTCAAAAGGGTGATATGGCTCGTTTGCGTGAAGTATTAGCACAACAAGATATTCAATTAAAACAGATAAAAAGATAAGAGAGATAGAATAAAGGATGACCATGATACGTTTTTGTCCTCACTGCCAAACTGAGCGTCAGTTAACCGAAATTTTCTGTGCAGGACAAGTGAATGATAAGCTTTGTGGATGGGATCTAACGATTGAACCTATTCATGAGTCAGGGTGGCGTCCATCTCCTCCAATATCTTCTTCCATTGATACACCTGCGATAATTCCCGATCTTAATCACGATCAGCCTAGAAAGTGTATTAACGGACACTTGATGGGAGAAGATGATTTTATCTGTTTTGAATGTGGTGCTGATCCGGCTGATGAGATTGAAAATAACGACGTTAGCGATAATGAAACGTTTAGATTGATTGGTGATTGGCGTCTTGAACAACGTATCAATTCTATTAATAGTGAAAGAGAACGCTATAACGTAAGCAATATCAAAACAGATCAAGAAGGTGTGTTAACACTCTATCTTAAAGGTGAAGAGCCTGATCCTGCTATTTATCAAGTCTTAAATCTAATCTCTACTGACCATATTCCTGTATTTTACGAAACGGGGCGATGGGAGAATCGCGCTTGGCACGTTACTGAGCGATTAAACGGTGGTTCACTAAGCCAATTTATTGAACGCGGTGACTTTTGGCAACCAGATGAAATTAATGTATTAGTCTCCGAATTAGGTACGGCGATTGCGGCATTAACTGAACATGGTGTGCGTCATCGTGCTTTAAAGCCCTCAAACTTGATGATCCGCGCTCGTGATCCCCTTGATATTGTGGTGATCGAATATGGTTCGGCATGTTTATCTGAGTTCGATCTCGATATTGTCTCTCCGCTTGAAATTTCACGTTATAGTGCGCCAGAAATATTAGCGGGGGGTGTTTCGGCGGCATCAGACTGGTGGAGTTTGGGGATCATTTTACTTGAGCAATTAACGCAAGGAGCCTGTTTTAAACATATCCATGATAATGCGTTTTTAATTCAAGTCATGACTAATGGTGTTGAATTACCGGATGATTTAGAACCCAATATTCAATTACTTTTACGCGGTTTGCTTTGCCGTGATCGTTTTCAACGCTGGCAATGGAACGAGGTTAATGCGTGGTTACAAGGCTTAGCGGTACAAGCGCCCGATATTAATTACAACAATGGAAGCCAGCAATATTATCAATTTCAATTTGCAGATCATCAATTCAATCAACCTGATGCGTTTGCGATGGTGGCTGCACAAGCACAATATTGGGATCAAGCAACGCAATTACTTCTTCATGGTGAAATCACAACTTGGTTAAGCCAATTTGATAATAGCGGAAAGCAAGTCGCCCAATTGCAGTCATTAGTTGAAAAACAAGAGATTGAACCAAGTTTACGTTTTACTCTCGCGTTACGAATTTTAAATCCGAATATGCCATTGATTTACCGTGGCGAGATCATTACACCTTCATGGCTTTTAGAGCATCCTTCATTAGGTTATCAATTAATTTGTCAGCCTCTTGCCACGGAATTGCAATCTATTGATGAAACACATTGGCTTGTTCAGCTTTATTATCGTCAATGCACTGTTCGAGAAAGAGCACAACAACAACGTATTCCATTAAATGAAGAAAGCTTACAGCTTTATTTGTTAATCACCTCTTTAAGCCAATTAGTGGCTCGTTGGGAGATTATTCGTGCAGAATTTCCTGATGCTTATAATGAAAATCTACGAGCATTAATTGATCGTAAAAACATGCATGAAAATGACTATATTTTGTTATTAAGTGCAGAGATTGGGCAATATATCACATTAGATTTGCTGGTGAATAATGCAGCTAAATTAGCCAGTAATCTTGCTATTAATACGTTTGATAAACAACAAGCCAAAACATTATTAGCCACACCTCGATATCAACTTATTGAACAACTGAGTGAAAGAATAGGGGATTTTAAGCGTGTTAATATCGATATTATTGATAGATGGGCTGATGATTTCCTTTTAACTCGTAGATTGCCTCTTGAGCATATTATTGTGATGCTCTGTATTCCCATTGAACAATGGCAAATACCTGAATCACAAAAATATATTTTAGAAGTATTGCATTTTTTTGCTAAGAAACTAGTTTCTACAAGTCAACGCGGTAATTTAGTCAGAATGCGTTTAACACCAAATGCGGGGCGTGTTGATTTAATTGAATGCTGTTCTGATAATGAAAAAGCGACAAACTTACTTGAGCATTTAATTAACCGCAAGAAAAGGCTGTTTTCATTAGAGGGTGAAGTATTACGTCAGCGTGAAAAATTAAATAATCGCTTGTGGCTCTTACAACAGAATACTCAGTCTTACCAACGAGATACGGGTATCAACGGCATGTATTTAGGCTTTCCTTTTTTAGTACTAAATACGCAACCTAATAAAATAAAACCGCGCATTGCACCGCTTTTCTTGTGGCCTGTTTCAATGAATATTTTGGGTGGCACTCTAGGTGCTGTGCAAATTGGGTTTGATACAGAGCGTGCCTCAGTGCGTTTAAATCCTGCTCTGGCGAATTTTGTCGGTATTCCTGCGGTTAATGAATGGCAAAAGGTGCTCGATAGCTTAATGTCACAAACAGGCTTGAGTGTTAGTGAAATGATGAGCACACTTTCGTCGTTATTAACCACAACTGAACATTCACTAAGCTCGTTGCCTTCATTAACTAAAGAAATACCAGAAAACAGTGCTTATATTCATTGTTCAGCAGTGTTATTTCATACCTCTTTTATTGGGCAGATGATAAGTGCTGATTTACAACAAATTGCCAATTTACCTATCAACGGCACGGCTCTTGCCACTATGTTGCAAGTCAATACACAGGCAAAAACGTTAGAAACACAAGATCCATTGGCTGATAACTATTTGCTGTCGCTGGCAGATCCTTCTCAAAATACCATTATTCAAGCGGCAAGAAAGAAAACGGGGTTATTAATAGAAGGGCCTCCGGGAACAGGTAAAAGCCAAACTATTGTTAACTTAATTGCTGATGCAATAGGACGGCAAAAAACAGCACTGGTGCTTTGCCAAAAGCCTGCTGCGCTGGATGTAGTGTATAAACGATTAGTTGCAAATGGATTGCAAGATAGGGTGCTGATTATTCATCAAAACCCTAAAGGGCGAGAGATTATTTCAGCAATTAGAGAACAACTACAATTAGAGCGTAAACGGCAGTTGATTGCAGATGTTAAGCAAGATACCCCTTTTAATCGTGATAGAACGCTTAACTTAATTCAATTTTATGAAACAACATTAGATGCCTACTATAAAGCGTTATATCTAACGGATAAACAATATGATTATTCATATCGAGAAGTGTTATCTGGATTACTCGAATTAGAGTCACAACAAAAGCTAACAATAAGTTCGGATAAATTAACCTCACTGCTTTCTCAATATAATAAAACAACTTTTGTTCAGCTTATCGATAACTTAACGTTATATGGTTTAGATTGGTATGCGATTAATTATGAAAACACACCATTAAATGGTGTTGTATTGTTCTCACCTGAAAGTACGCTATATCGCCAATTTAATGAAAATATCACGCTATTTATCGAAGCAGAAAAACAACGTGATGCAGTATACAACTTGCCTTATCAACAAATTACAATCGATAAATTAACGACTCACGAAACAACACTAGAGCAGTGTAAACAGCAGTTAAAAAATCGTAATACTCAACAATGGGAAAATTTATCTCATTGGTTAACTCTGTTTTTAAATGAACAAGGTAAGCAAGGTAAAGGTGAGCAGTTAATTGCTCAATTGGCGCAATTAGAGACACGTTTACAGCAAATTGATAGTGAAGGTTGCGATCCTTTAATTTTCCGCTTACTCGCTTCGTTAGATAATGCCATGTTAGCAACGTTATCAAGAGCAGCTACTGACAAGATCAAACCTTCATTCTTACGCTTCTTAAATCCTTATTATTATAGTCGAAACAGCAAGTTAAAAGACTTTATGGCGCAAAGTGGTATAGAAGATAAAGCCGAACACTATATTACGCTACATAAAACCATCACCACAGAACAACAATGGCGTTTGTTGCACCAAGAGTTGCAACCTATTTATCAACAATTAGGGCTAGAACAGCACCTCAATCAACAAAATACGCAGTGGCAGAACACAATAAATAATGTTCTCATTGAGCTTAAAGCCTGTTGCGATGATATTGCGATATTAGCGTTATATCCTCAACCTGAACATTTTGTTGAGTCCATTCAATCAGCGAAAAAACAGGGCTTTGAACAGCAATGTTTAGAAATTGAGAACGCCATTGTTCGCGCTAAAGCACAGCAAACTAGCCTCGCTAAATTAGCTGGCTTACAAGCAACTCTCACCGAACTCTGTTATCAGCAATTTTATGATGCAATTAATCAAGGCGAGTTGCTGACAACCAGATTACAGCAACTAGCTCAAAGCTTACCTTTTTTAAGTCAATTTCAGCTATTTCGAGAAAGAACAACGCATTTTACGCACAATGATTGGCAAGTTTTAGCATTATCACGCCAATTGCTTGATGAAAATGAAAGTTCATTTTCTAATCCTGTCGAGCTTTTAAAAGCAACATTGAGTGATTTATTTTATGTTGCTGTTAAAACTGAAATTGAAATAAAAAACGCAGTATTAAAGACGCATACTGCTCAACAATTGCAGGAATATATCGAGCAATTGACAGAAAAATATCAGCGGTTACAACAAGTTAATCGTGAGCTATTAACTGAAAATATCGAATTATCAAAAATTGAAAATGCGCGTCATTGGGAGAGAATAACACGCTTAACTGGGCCTAGAGCATTACGGTTACGTGAGTTTATTGATGAAGCGACTCAAATGGGATTGTTAAGATTACGCCCTATTTGGTTGATGACGCCAGATGTGGCAAGCCAAATATTGCCTTTAAAAGCAGGACTTTTTGATAGCGTTATTTATGATGAAGCCTCGCAAATGCCTATTGAATTTGCATTACCGACGTTATATCGCGGCAAACAAGCCATTGTGAGTGGTGATGAGAAACAGATGCCGCCTTCATCTTTCTTCAGCGGTAAATTTAACGAAAATGAAGACGACGAAGATAACGATAACGAGGAAGATGAACAACAAGAGAAAAGCAGTGAGCAATGGGACTCAAGCCAAATTTGCCATTGCCCTGACTTGCTTCATTTGGCACGAACCGTATTGCCTATTCATACCTTAGATATTCACTATCGCTCGGTATTTAGAGAATTAATTAATTTCTCAAATTATGCCTTTTACGAAAATCGGCTGAATATTCCGGCTCAACACTCAGCGAAAACCATTAGTACGGTAAAACCACTGCATTTTATGGCGATTAATGGCACTTATATTAATCAAACCAATGAGAAAGAGGCATTGGCAATCGTTGAGCATTTAGCAGCATTATGGCAGGCGCCTTTTGATAAACGTCCTTCTGTAGGTGTGGTGACATTTAATCAGAAACAAGCTCAATTAATTAACCAACATATTCGTGATCGCAATGACTATGACGTGGATTTTTTAAAGGCTTATACCGAAGAATGCGCGCGCTTAGATAACGATGAAGATATGTCGTTTTTTGTGAAAAACGTTGAAAATGTGCAGGGTGACGAGCGAGATGTTATTTTGTTTTCGACGACATTTGGTCGTAATGCCCAAGGCACTTTTAGACGTAATTTTGGTGTATTAGGGCAAACTGGAGGAGAGCGTCGTTTAAATGTCGCGATCACCAGAGCGAAAAAGCAAGTGGTGATCATGTCATCAATGCCGATTGATGAAATCTCTGACTTATTAAGTACTAATAAACACCCTGAGATCCCACGTGATTACTTACAAGGCTATTTAACTTACGCAAGCCATTGCCATCAGATTAATAAACAAGAGGAAAATAAACGTTTATTAGCCCGTTTATGCCGAACTCAAGCCAGTGTAGCAACACAAGATCAGGTAAACGATCAGTTTGTTATTGATGTGAAACGCTTTATTGAGTCTCAGGGATATCATATTGCACCATCACAACAAGTTGGTATTTTCTCTTTTGACTGTTTAATCGAAGATGAGCAGCAAGGCAAATTACTGATGGGAATTGAGTGCGATATGCCACAACATGAGTGGTTATCTCAGGCTTGTGCTCGTGAGTTATGGAGAAAAGATATTTTGCGTAAAGTGGTGCCTTATCATTATCGCGTTTCGTTGACACAATGGTTTTATCATCGCCAAGAAGCACAACAACAACTTCTTGAAGCCTTACAATATGCCTCTTTACTGAATGAAAAAGTGAGTGAATGATGAGTTCATCAGTACATTATGTCTCTGTAAAAGAAACCAATGTTATCCGTTATCATCGACAATTAGCGAATAGCAAAAAACAATTTAAGCAATGGAAGGCATTAGTTGAACAACTCACCTATCAAGATGAACGTGTGAGCCAAATTGAATTTGCTTTTAATGCATTGATTAAAGATAACTCGCAATTGGATGCATTAGATGCCTATTCAGTGAGTCGATTAACAGAAAAATTAAGCCAGTTTATTGCACCGTTACGACAGGATATGAAAAATCTACGCGAACAAGTGATTGAAGAAAAAGCGCTTGCACGTCATATCCAACAGGGCAAACAAAAATCATCGGTACTGTTAAAACAATTAAAATCACAATTAGCTTCTGATAGTGTTTTGAAGGCTGAAATTGAACTCAGCGAAAACATGAGTGCGGAAGAAATTAGCTTATTGCTATTTCGTGTAACGGGTGAAATTGAGGCGCAAAAAGCACAACTTAGCCCCGCTCAAACTGAATTATTGACGCAATTAAAAGCACAATCCACATACACCCAACAGTTATGGCAAAGTGGTGAGCCTCAAAGCCCATTTGCACAGCAATGCCACCAAATTGAATTGATGATTGAAAAGTTACGGCTAGTGGGGAATGAAGTAGAAACTAATCATCATGCAAATCAGCTTATTGAAATGCAAAAGCTTTCTGATAGCAAGAAACAGCGTTTACTGGCAGATTCACTGATAATGAATATGGCTGAAAGCTTGCGTAATAGCATAAGACGCATTGAGTTAATGGAAGAATTAGCACGTCTATGTGCAGAGCTTGAAAGCTTTGATGATAAAGAGATGCTGACACTGAGTCGTGATACAGAAGCAGTTGCCTCATTAGCAACAGCCGAACAACTTGATGTGATGATCGCCAAGCTAAAACAGGCGATTGAAACTCACGAGCAACAATTTTCGATGAGGCAGCAATGCGCAGCCGTATTAGCTGGCTTAAGTGAGTTAGGCTATGTGGTGCATAAAAATGCAGTAAATTCGTGGCTTGATAATGGGCAAGTTGTTGTGCCTCATGCCACTATTCCTGATTATGGCTTAGAACTAGGCGGAAAACAGGCGCGTTTTCAAGCAAGAACAGTGGCGTTAACACATCAACGTGATACGACACGTGATAAAGATGTTGATGCCATTTGGTGTAGTCAACATCAGCAATTACAAGCGATTTTAGCGAAGTCTCACGCGGAGTTATTAGTTGAGCGAGCATTGCCCGCTGGGCAAAATGCAATGAAAGTGATCGAGCGTGAAGATACTGCCCATCAACATGCAGTAACACAAGTGCACAAACCAAAAACGTTTAACCGCTAAGCAATAAACAATAAAAGCCACTCAGTTCAAGTTGAGTGGCTTTCACGTTTAAATCGACCAGTTAAGCAATCAATTAAGCAATAGTGACAGATTTATTTAGATAAACATCTTGTACTGCATTAATTAGGGCAACGCCGTCTTTCATTGATTTCTTGAACGCTTTACGTCCTAAGATCAGACCCATACCACCAGCACGTTTATTAATAACCGCGGTACGAACAGCATCTTCAAGATCATTATTACCAGAAGCACCACCAGAGTTAATTAATCCCGCACGACCCATATAGCAGTTTGCTAATTGGTAACGAACTAAATCAATTGGGTTTTCAGTGGTGAGTTTTGTGTAAACACGCTCATCAGTATGACCAAAACCAATCGCTTTAAAACCACCGTTATTTTCAGCCATTTTTTGTTTAACGATATCAGCACCAATTGTTGCGGCTAAATGGTTTGCCTGACCAGTTAAATCTGCACTTGCATGGTAATCAACGCCATCTTTCTTAAAGGCTGGGTTACGTAAATAAGCCCATAATACTGTGACCATACCTAATTCATGAGCACGCTCAAATGCCATTGAGATCTCTTCAATTTGGCGACGGCTTTCTTGTGAACCAAAGTAAATGGTCGCACCCACTGCAACAGCACCCATTTCAAAAGCTTGTTCTACACTGGCATACAGTGTTTGGTCATATTGCGCTGGGTAGCTTAGGGTTTCGTTGTGGTTTAGTTTCACAAGGAAAGGGATTTTGTGTGCATAGCGACGAGAAACAGAAGCAAGAACACCATAAGTAGAGGCAACACAGTTACAACCTGCTTCAATCGCTAACTCAACAATATTTTTCGGATCAAAATAGAGTGGGTTTGCTGCAAAAGAGGCTGCGGCAGAGTGCTCAACACCTTGGTCAACAGGTAGAATAGACAGATAACCCGTTCCCGCTAAACGCCCGTGATTAAACAGGGTTTGCATTGAACGTAATACGCTATTAGGGCGATTGTTATCAATCATAACACGATCAACAAAGTCAGAACCTGGCAGGTAGAGATTTTCGCTCGGGATGGTTTGGCAACGATGTTCTAATAATGATTTTGCATCAGCACCTAACAAACTTACTATATCAGTCATTACATACTCCAGTTCATGATGAGATGAGAGTGATTGTCATTTATCTACATTAAGATAACAAGTCACATTGAGGCGGTAACCGGCAGTGGATCGCTTCAGGTAACACAATAAATTCAAATTTATTCCCTAAAAGGGGTTCTCCATCTAAATTAAACACCATTTCATGAGAAGCACTAATGTTTACCCAGCGACTTTCTCGCTCGATTATCTTGTCATTCTTTTTGCTATCAAACATGCTACTTAAAATTGAAGGGAGAAGTTCATGAGCTTCAACGATGGTGAGATTAAGTTTATTGTCATTAATTAAGGCTTCAGAACACAATTTCTGTCCGCCACCCGCTTGACGGCCATTACCGATAGCCAAAATAAGAGACTCACCTTCCCAGTGAAAATTTTCCGCTTCAATTGTGCAATGATCCGCTTTTAAAGAATCGATACTTAAAAGACCATTAATAAAATAAGCAGCGCCACCTAATGCAGACTTTAATGCTTCAGGCGTTTCTGTTGTGATTTTGGTTCCAAAACCCCCTGATGCCATATTGATAAAATAGTGAGTCTTATTCACCGCGATTACATCAATAGGTATTGCTCGGCCTTTAACGGCTAAGTTAAGTGCATTTTCCATATCACGAGGAATTTGTGCGCTGGTGGCAAAATCATTTGCTGTACCTAAGGGAATAATGCCAAGTGTCGGTAAAGATGAGGGTGAGAGGTTAATTAATTCAGAAACAACACTATTAATCGTTCCGTCGCCGCCTGCGGCAATCACCGTTTCGGCTTGCATATCGATAGCTTCTTGTACAAAACGTTGTATATCACTGGATTCCCAAGTCACTCTTACTTGGAGATCAAAACCTTCGTTACGTAATTGGTAAACCGCTTTTCTCAATGCACTGTTGTTAGCGCTTTTTCCATTAATGATTAGCAAACTAATTTTACTCATTGATGAGTCCCTTTAATTGAATCACTCTTTTAAAGGTAATGGATATCGAGAAAATTACTATTTTTTTTACAAATGATAACGAAAAAGGGAGTGGGCTTTATGTGAGAGAGAGTTACTAAGAAGGGTATAAAAAGAAAAGGCAAATCCAAGGGAGATTGGATTTGCCAAGGAGGTGGTTCCTAGTCTTACTGTATTCATTCTAGTTCTTTATTTTTCGGAACTGATGATACGGTAAACAAATCATTATTGATGTGATCTGTATTTGAAATTGACCACTTTAAATCAGATTATGACGCTTTACTTCACTTCTACCGCATCAATTTTATGCGGTTGGCGTGTTGTTGTACCTTGTAGGTTGCGGATCAGCAGTGCAAAATCTAAATCAACATCTTCAGGAACAGATAAATAAACCATGTGACCATTGCCTGGTGCAACATCGGTTGGCTGTTGTTTTTTGTTAAACAGCTCTTCTAACGTAAATTGAATATTTCCAGTTGGTGTCATTAATTCTAGGCTATCACCTAAAACAAATTTATTTTTAACATCAACTTCGGCTAAACCGTTTACACGTTTACCTGTAAATTCACCGACAAATTGTTGAGTGTCAGAGACAGAATAACCATATTCATAAGTTTGATATGCATCATGAGTATGACGACGTAAGAAACCTTCTGTATAACCGCGGTGTGCTAAGCCTTCTAATGTCGTTAGCAGTGTTGGATCGAAGGGTTTGCCTGCAACTGCATCATCAATAGCACGACGATACATTTGAGCTGTACGGGCACAGTAATAGAAGGATTTAGTACGACCTTCAATTTTCAGCGAATGCACACCCATTTGAGTTAATTGCTCAACGTGTTCAATCGCACGTAAGTCTTTAGAGTTCATGATATAAGTACCGTGTTCATCTTCGAACGCAGTCATATATTCACCAGGACGTTTTGCTTCTTCAATTAAGTAGACTTTGTCTGTTGGCGCGCCAACACCTAAAGTAGGCTCAACGTTTTTAACTGGGATTGGTGTGTATTTTTCAACGATATTACCTACATCGTCTTCTTTACCTTCTTCGACTTTATATTCCCAACGGCAAGCATTAGTGCAAGTACCTTGGTTTGGGTCACGCTTATTAATATAGCCAGATAACAGGCAACGACCTGAGTAAGCCATACATAATGCACCGTGAACGAAAACTTCTAATTCCATATCAGGAACTTGTTTACGAATTTCAGCAATTTCATCAATAGAGAGTTCACGAGACAGGATCACACGAGTTAATCCCATTTGACGCCAGAATTTTACGGTTGCCCAGTTAACGGCATTGGCTTGCACTGAAAGGTGGATATCCATTTCAGGGAAGGCTTCACGCACCATCATGATCAAACCCGGATCAGACATAATCAGCGCATCAGGGCCCATATCAATGACGGGTTTTAAGTCACGGATAAAGGTTTTTAATTTAGCATTATGCGGTGCGATATTAACCACAACATAGAAGCGCTTACCTAATTCGTGGGCTTCTTGAATACCTTTAGCAAGGTTTTCGTGGTTAAACTCATTATTACGCACACGTAAGCTATAACGTGGCTGACCTGCATAAACGGCGTCTGCGCCATAAGCAAATGCATAGCGCATATTTTTTAATGAGCCAGCAGGAGAGAGCAATTCGGGTGTAAACATGGTTAAATTTCCTGGTTCTGATTTCAAGTCAGTCCCCCACACATTGGGTAGGGGTATATCATAAAGGGGTGGATTCTAGCGCTTAAGTGTAGCGAGGTTCAATGTATTCCTGAAAAAATATCATCGAAAACGGTAAGCTTGGGTTTCCCAACGATAACCTTGACCATAAATTGAGCGAATAAATTCAATTTGATCGTTAAGTTGCTCAAGTTTACGTCGTAAGTTTTTAATATGACTATCAATGGTTCTATCCGTCACAATGCGGTAGTCATCATAAAGGTGATCCATTAGCTGATCGCGAGTTAATATTTTGCCGGGTTGCGTGGCTAAGGCTTTTAGTAAACGAAATTCCGCAGTCGTTAAGTCGAGAATTTTATTGTTGTATTGGATTTGATAAGCCTGTTCATCAATAAGGACTAATTTATCGCTTTGAACAATATCTTGTGGTCGATAAAAACGACGCAATAAGGTTTTGACTCTAGCTACCACTTCTCTTGGGCTGTAGGGTTTGCAAATATAATCATCAGCACCAATTTCAAGCCCAAGTAATCTATCAACTTCTTCTGTTTTAGCCGTCACCATAATGATGGGAATATCTGAAAACTGACGTAATTCTTTACAGACTGTAATGCCATCTTTAATTGGCAACATGAGATCTAACAAGATTAAATCGTAATGTTGCTGTTTTACACAATGGCTTACTTCGGCGCCATCGGCTAACCAATGAGTTTGATAACCCGATGCTTGAAGGTAATCAATAAGCAATTGGGCAAGTTTAGGTTCGTCTTCAACAATCAGGATTGAATAGGGCGATTCAGATACTGTCATTTATTGGCTCAATGGTTATAGGCTTAAAGATCATCAGAATATGCGGGTAATTCTATAAGGATTTTCATGCCACCTAAAGAGGAAGGCATAGCACTTATTTTACCATTATGAGCTTCAACGATATTTTCGCAAATCGCAAGACCTAAACCTGAACCCCCACTTGCACGATTTCGTGAGTTTTCTGCACGATAAAAACGTTGGAAAACAACTTTGTACTGAGCACTATCAAGCCCCGGAGCACTATCTTCTAATGTAATAAGCACATGGTTTTGCCCTTTATGGGTGCTGATATGTAATTGACCACCTGAATAAGTATAGCGCACGCTATTCTCTAGCAGATTATGGAAAAGCTGGATCAACCTATCAGGATCGGCTTGTACAATGAGTGGCGATAAATCATCTAACTCGGTGAGTAGCGTAATATCTTTAGTTTGATATGTGTGGCGATAAGAAGCCACAGCCAACAAAATCACCTCATTAATATCAATAAAATCTTTACGATAAGTTAAAGAGCCTCTATCTGATAATGAAAGCTGGTGGAGATCATTAACCAGTTTTGTCAGATTTGTGACTTCAAATAAAAGAGAGTTCAGCGTTTCTGTTGTAGGTTTTCTGACGCCATCTTGTAGCGCTTCAAGTTCACCTTTTAAAATAGCAAGAGGGGTTCGCAATTCATGTGAGATATCAGCCATATAATCACGACGAATTTGCTCATTTTTTTCTAGTGTGCTGGCAAGTTGATTAAAGTCGATAGCGAGTTGACTGATTTCATCTTTACTTGTAGGCGTTACTCGCACAGAAAAGTCACCGGCTGCTAATTTATGTGTCGCCTCAACGAGGCGTTTAACAGGGCGTATCATATTGCGAGAAAGAATAAGCGTGATAAATAAAGCAAAAAGAACCGTTAAACCTGCAATTATCCAGCTGGTAAGTAGTTGTTGTTTATCAAAACTAATATCAGCTTCACTACTGATTTTATCTGCCGCACTGACAATCACCCAACCCACAATTTCATCGTGAAAAGTAATGGGTTTTTTAAATGTCTCTGCGGGGAATTGATTGTCATGTCCAAATAGGCGCTTCATATCTTTATCAACGATCCAAAACTGTGTCCGCCAACCTCTGGGAGGAGGGCCTTCGCTACTTTGGCTTATTTGGTCAATACTTCGTAATATTTGATAAAGAGAACGATCATCCCTATTGAGGAAACGCCAATCTCCTGTTAAAGCATATTGTTCAGTTAAGGCTTCAGCTAAAAGAGTTGCACGCTGTTCACTGTTTTTCTTGATATAACCAATGAATCCTTGCTGGAAGCTACCACGGATACCAATATGCATGGCGAGAACAACCACCATACAAGTAGCGAAAACCACTAAGAACAGCTTGCTTCTCAATTTCATGCATTTGCCTCTTTTTTGCTGATACGTCGTTGTTGCCAACGTTCACGCAATCCATCAAAAAATAGATAAATAACAGGGGTTGTATAAAGGGTTAGTAGTTGGCTCATTAATAAACCACCTACAATTGTTATTCCTAAAGGTTGTCTTAATTCGGCACCATCTCCGCTACCTAACATCAATGGCAATGCCCCAAATAATGCGGCAAGCGTTGTCATAATAATAGGACGAAAACGCAGTAAACTAGCCTGAATAATGGCTTCTTTAGCCGACAATTTGCCTTCACGTTGCGCAGTAATTGCAAAATCCACCATAATAATGGCGTTTTTCTTCACAATACCAATCAGCAACATAATGCCAATAAGTGCAATCAGACTAAAAGGCGTATTAAAAAGCTGTAATGCTAATAAGGCACCCACACCCGCAGAAGGTAGGGTAGATAAAATGGTCAGCGGATGAATATAGCTTTCATACAGCACGCCTAATACCAAATAGACCGTTACAATCGCCGCTAAGATAAGAATAAGCTGTGATTTGATGGTTTCTTGGAAAATCTGTGCTGTACCTGCAAAAGTCCCTCTGACGGTATTAGGCACACCTAACTCTGTCATTGTGCGTTCAATAGAATCAATTGCATCAGCTAATGTATAGCCTTCAGGAATATTAAAGGCAATAGTTGAAGATGCAGATAACCCTTGGTGATTAACACTTAATGGCGCATTTGCCGGATACCAACTTGCAAATGCAGATAATGGAATGCGCTCACCTTGATTATTGACCACATACATTTTATCTAACGCAGAGACATCTTGTGTATATTGCTCAGAGACTTCCATCACGACTTTATACTGATTTAACGGCGCATAAATGGTAGAGATCTGACGTTGACCAAAAGCATTGTTCAGCAAATTATTGGCATCACTGACGTTAATACCTAATTGCGACATAGTATCGCGATCGTAAGTCAGTGCCATTTCAGCACCTTTATCTTCTTTATCAGAGTTAACATCGACAAGCTGGGGCAGTTCGCCTAAAGCTTTACGGACAATCGGCTCCCATTTACGCAACTCGCTTAAATCATCCGCTAATAATGTAAATTGATAACTGGCATTCGCTTGGCGTCCACCCGCTCTAACATCTTGTACTGGCATTAAAAAGAGGTTGGCACCCGGTTCATTAGCTAATTTTGCCCGTAGGCGGTTAATCACTTGATTTGCGCTATCGGTACGCTCTGACAGTGGATTGAGGGAAATAAACATAAATCCACTATTAATACGGCCTCCACCTGTAAAGCCTGTTACGCTATCGACGTCTTTATCTGCATTAATTTCTTGCATAAAACGGGTCATTTTTTCTTTCATCGATTGGAATGAAATACTTTGGTCTGCACGCACAAATCCCATTAAACGACCCGTATCTTGATCGGGGAAAAACGTTTTTGGCGCACTGATGTATAAATAAGCATTTAAGCCCAATGTGGTGAGAAAAATGGCCATAACCCAGCGTCGATGACGCAATGCAGCTTGCAATGTGACACTGTAACCTTGCTGAGCGCGGAAAAGTAACTTACCAAAACCGCGTAAATGCGACTGCGCTTTGGGTTTCATCCCTTTGAGTAAATGCGCGCACATCATGGGTGTTAGCGTTAGAGAAACAAATAGCGAGATAGCAATAGCCGTTGTTAAGGTGATGGCGAATTCTTTAAATAATCGCCCAACAAGACCATCCATTAACAGTAATGGAATAAAAACGGCAACAAGAGAAATACTCATCGAAAGGACAGTAAAACCGACTTCACCAACCCCTTTCAAGGCGGCTTCTTTAGGTTTTAATCCATTCTCAATATGGCGAGAAATATTTTCAAGCACCACAATGGCATCATCAACTACAAAGCCTGTCGCTACAGTTAATGCCATCAATGAAAGGTTATTTAGACTAAAGCCACAAAGGTACATGGCTGAAAAAGTACCAATTAATGAAACGGGTACAGCAACCGCTGGGATCAGCGTGGCGCGACCAGAGCGTAAAAATAAGAATACAACTAAAATGACCAGTGCCACAGCAATGGCTAACGCACGTTCAACTTCTGCTAATGATGCGCGAATAGTTGGTGTTCTATCTTGTGCGACTTTTAAGTCAACGCTTGCAGGAATAAGCTCACGTAATTCTGGAAGCTCATCACGGATACGATTTACAGTTTCAATGATATTGGCACCCGCTTCACGACGAATAACCAGCAAAATTGCAGGCTCTCCGCCGCTCATTCCTGCGGCTCGCGAGTTTTGTACTGAGTCGGTAACTTGTGCCACATCACTTAAACGTACAACGGCATCTTGATTGTAATGCACGATCACAGGGCGATATTCAGCCGCTTTACTGAGTTCATCATTAGTTTGGATCTGCCAACGACTTTCATCGTTATTGACAAAGCCTTGAGGTCGCCGCACATTCGCTTGGTTAATCGCTTTTCTAACATCATCAAGACTGACATTTTGGTTAAATAACGCATCGGGATTGAGGGCGACACGTATCGCGGGCAATGATCCTCCACCAACCGAAACTTCACTCACACCTTCAATCTGTGAGATTTTTTGTGCCAACCGTGTTGAGGCGAGATCGTAAAGCTCCCCTGTATTTTGAGTATCAGAGGTGAGCGTTAAGATCATAATCGGAGCATCAGAAGGATTCGATTTATAATAACGCGGACGGCTTGGCATACCTGAAGGCAACAAACTTTGTGAGGCATTTAACGCTGCCTGTACATCACGAGCTGCGGTGTTGATATCTTTGTTTAAATCGAACACCAGCGTAATGCTAGTACTTCCAAGCGAACTGCTTGATGTCATTTCATCAATACCGGCAATTCGCCCTAAAGAGCGTTCAAGCGGTGTTGCCACAGAAGATGCCATCGTTTCTGGCGACGCCCCGGGTAAGGAGGCGTAAATATTAATAACCGGATAATCAACTTGGGGCAATGGAGCAACAGGGAGCAACATAAACCCTAATGCACCACATAGCGAAATCGCCAAACTGAGCAACGTAGTTGCTACGGGTCGTTGAATAAAGAGGGCGAAGAACTTCATGATACAGCCCCGTTATTATTCTCGACGTGTTTATTACGGTTGATGTAGAGCGATAATTTATCAAATAACAGATAAATCACTGGTGTCGTAAACAGGGTTAAGATCTGGCTCATAATTAAGCCACCGACCATACAAACCCCTAATGGCTGACGTAATTCTGCCCCTACACCCGTACTTAACATTAAAGGTAGAGCACCTAAAAGGGCTGCCATTGTGGTCATTAAGATTGGGCGAAAACGCAATAAACACGCTTGGTAAATCGCTTCGTAAGGCGTTAAACCTTGTTCTCGTTCGGCAGCAAGGGCAAAGTCTATCATCATGATCGCATTTTTCTTTACGATCCCGATAAGCAAGATGATCCCAATAATCGCAATAATATCAAGCTCATTGCCTGCGGCGATTAACGCCAATAATGCGCCGACACCTGCTGTTGGCAGTGTAGATAAAATAGTAATAGGGTGAATAAAGCTCTCATATAGCACACCTAATACAATATACATTGCGACAATTGCTGCGATAATTAGCCACAAAGTACTTGAAAGCGCACTTTCAAACGCCAACGTCGCACCTTGGAATTGAGTCGTGATATCTCTTGGCATCGAAATTTGCTCTTCAGCCAATTTCACTGCTTTCACCGCTTCTTCAAGAGAAGATTGTTCCGCGACATTAAATGAGAAGGTTGCCGAAGGAAATTGCTCTTGATGATTAATAGAAAGTGGCGCTAAGCGTTGCTCAACGGATGCAATAGATAATAAAGGTACCATCGCACCCTCTTTACCCGTTAAATGCACGGCAGAAAGTGCCTGCAATCCATCACCATTACGAATATCTTGTTCTAATACCACGCGATACTGATTGGCTTGAGTGTAGATAGTTGAAATTAAACGCTGACCAAAAGCATTATAAAGCGCGTTATCAATTTCACTCATTGAAATGCCTAAACGACTTGCTGAGTCTCTATCCACTTTGATATACGCCATCATGCCGTTATCTTGCCAATCACTGCTGATATCAGTTAATTCAGGGCTATCTTTTAGTGCTTGAGAAAGTTTTGGCACCCAATAAGCCAATTCATCTAATGATGTTGCTTGTAGTGTAAATTGATACTGAGTACGAGAAACTTGCGTATCAATCGTTAAATCTTGGGTGGGTTGCAGATAGAGAGTCATTCCTGAAATAGAAGCAATACGCTCTTGTAAACGAGGAATAATCACATCAATACGGGAATCTCGCTGATCAAGAGGCTTCAATGTAATTTGCAAGCGGCCAGTGTTTAAGGTTGCGTTGCTTCCATCAATGCCCACAAAACTAGCAATATTATCAATAGCAGGATCATCAATTAATTTATCAACGACCTGTTGCTGTTTTTCTACCATTGCTTGATAAGAGATGGATTGTGAGGTTTCAATGGTTCCTTGCAATAGCCCATTATCTTGTAATGGGAAGAAGCCTTTAGGAATAAACATATATAGCAATACAGTCAGCACCAATGTGCTAAGTGCCACGCCAAGGGTTATCCATTGGTGGTTTAAAACACGTTTTAACCAAACTGCATACACTGCAATCATTCTTTCAAAGAAACGTTCGCACGCCATTTCAAAGCGGTTATGCTTGATTTCATTTTCGGGTTTTAGCAATCGAGCACACATCATTGGCGTTAATGTGAGTGAAACCACCGCAGAGATTAGAATGGCGACAGCAAGAGTGATTGCAAACTCTCTAAATAAGCGACCTACAATATCCCCCATAAATAGCAGTGGGATCAGTACGGCAATCAGAGAGAAGGTAAGCGAAATAATGGTAAAACCAATCTCTCCAGCGCCTTTTAAGGCAGCTGTTAGCGGTTTATCACCACGTTCGAGATAACGGGAGATATTTTCAATTACAACAATGGCGTCATCGACAACAAAGCCTGTGGCAATGGTTAATGCCATTAAGGTGAGGTTGTTGACAGAGAATCCACAAAAATACATCACGGCAAACGTACCCACTAATGAAAGTGGTACAGCAATACTTGGGATTAAGGTGGCGACACCATTACGTAAAAAGAGATAAATCACCATCACCACAAGGGCGATAGCTAAGCCGAGCTCAAATTGTACATCTTTAACTGAAGCGCGGATTGTTGTGGTTCTATCAGTTAAGATCTCAACATTCACTGATTTCGGTAAATTAGAGACTAAATCGGGTAATAAATTACGAATATTATCAGTGGTATCAATGACGTTAACGCCGGGTTGACGTTGAACATTAATAATAATCGCCTGCTCATTATTCGCCCATGCACCTAACTGATTGTTTTCAGGTGCTTGTTCAATAGTTGCAATATCAGATAGACGAATGGGCGCGCCATTTTTATAAGTAACGATTAATTGGCGGTAATCTTCTAATGATTTCATCTGATCATTAGCGGATAACGTCACAGAGCGAGTTGGCCCATCAAGGCTACCTTTCGCTGAGTTAACGTTCGCATTATTAATTGCTACACGAATTTTTTCGCTATCTAAACCGTAAGATGCTGCGGCTTGCGCATTGAGTTTGACTCTAACAGCAGGGCGCTGACCACCCGCTAATGCCACTAAACCGACACCATTAACTTGTGAAATCTTTTGCGAGATACGAGTTTCAACCATATCTTGCAACTGTGTCATCGGTAATGTTGAGCTAGTCACCGCTAAGGTTAGAATAGGCGGATCTGCTGGGTTTACTTTGCTGTAAATTGGTGGATAAGGTAAATCGGATGGCAGCAGATTAGTCGCCGCATTTATCGCAGCTTGTACCTCTTGCTCTGCAACATCTAATGGTAATGTTAATTGGAACATCAGTGTGATCACCGAAGCCCCACCAGAGCTTTGTGACGACATCCGTTTTAACCCAGACATCTGTCCAAATTGACGTTCTAGTGGAGCAGTAACCGCTGATGTCATTACATCAGGGCTTGCTCCGGGATAGAGAGTAACGACCTGAATCGTCGGATAATCAACTTCAGGTAATGCAGAAACGGGCAGCATACGATAGCCGACAATCCCGGCTAAGAGTATGGCGACCATAAAAAGGGTTGTTGCAACAGGGCGTAGAATAAATAAGCGAGATGGCCCCCCGCCTGTACCGTGTGTTTTTTCGGTCATTACGCTTTCTCCGCAACAACACGGTTATTTTCTTTCGTCTTTGGCGCTGTTGGTGTCACGATATCGACTTTCGCACCCTGAGTTAATCTATCCACACCATCGGTGACAACACGTTGATCTGCCGATAAACCGGAAGCTATCACGACTTTTTCCGCATTTTGTAAGGCAACTTCAACACGTAATTTACTCACTTTATTTTCGCTATCCACCACCCAAACAAAGTGACCTTCATTACCCATTTGTAGCGCTGCATTTGGAATAACAACGGCTTTCTCTAATGTGGTGACATAAAGACGAACATTGACAAATTGGTTAGGAAATAACGTCGTCTCTTGCTGAGGGAAGCGCGCTTTTAATTTAATGGTGCCAGTTGTTGCATCAATTTGGTTATCAACACTAAATAATTTTCCTTTAGCTAATTCAAATTGATTATTTCTATCTAATGCGGTGACAGGTAAATCTGCATTATTTTTACGTGCTTGAATAACATTCGCTAGATCTTGTTCTGGCAATGTAAAAAGTACATCAACAGGGTCCATTTGATTGATAACGACGATAGGCGTAGATGAACCACCAGAAATATAATTACCGATATCAACTTGTTTTAAACCCACTTGACCTGAAATAGGTGCTGTGATTTTGCTGTAAGTGAGTTGCAGTTGTGCATTACTGATAGAGGCTTCATCAATACGAATGCTCGCTTCAGACTGTTTTACTAAAGCTTGCTGATTATCTAGCTCTTGTTGTGAGACTAAATTGGTTTTTGCTAATTTCTGATAACGGGCTAAATCAAGACGCGCATTAGCTAATGTAGCCTGATCTTTTGCAAGCTGTCCTTTAGCTTGAGCTAATTGAACTTCAAATGGACGAGAGTCAATTTCAGCTAATAAATCACCTTTCTGAACGTGTTGTCCTTCCGTGAAATGTAATGCCATTAATTGACCTTCAACGCGGCTAGTAACCGTTACGCTGTTTGTGGCTTTTACTGTACCTAAAGCAGATAAAAATTGTGGCACATCTTCTTGTATTGATGTTGCAACTTGAACTGGAGGTAAAGGCGGGCGACGAGATCCAGATGTACCTCGACTTTGTGAGTTTGTTGCTTGAGCCTCTTTATTTTCAGGCGACGCTGTTTTTGCTGCATTAAATTGCCAATAGGCGTAACCACCTGCGATTACGACGATTAAAGCGATAATGAGAGAAACTCTTTTTTTAGCATTTTTGTTTTTATTCATTACTTTTGTGATCCCACTGGCAACTAGCTAATCAGAAATACTGAAATGAAAATTTGGAATGGTGACATTCTACCTGTTTCTTCACAGTTAAAAATGGAGGAAATATGGAAATTAAGTCAAGGAATGTGTTTTATTGGCGTTATTTTAATCAATTAAAACAAATTGCTACTGGCATTATTTTATCGTTGTTATTCAATAAGGGATAATTTGGCAAAATAGGGTAAGCAGTAGCGTAGCTTAATTGTTTATATAGGGATAATTAAGTAGAAAATAATTTATTGATTATCAGTGAGTTATTTTGTTTGCTGTTTTTTTAATCGCATAACTATTTTGTACAAATGCCTGTAACTATGATAAAACGCAATAGTTAGTTATAATTCTTAGATAATTATGCTTTCCAGTGATAGAATGCCAACCTTGTTTTTCTCTGCGTTGAACTCTTTTCAAAGAATAACAATCCAGTATGAAATTCACCGAGCTTTAACTCTGTCTTAAATAAAGAAATTTTTGTAAAAAATTAGCCTAAATATAAAGGCATAATAGAATAATTAGAGGTTTTTAGTGTCAACTGCAAACACACCTGATGATGGACAAAAACCGAGCCTGAATGCGTTTAAACAGCCTCGTGCGTTTTATCTCATCTTCTCAATAGAATTATGGGAACGTTTCGGCTATTACGGTCTGCAAGGGATCATGGCCGTTTACTTGGTTAAAATGCTGGGCATGGGTGAAGCAGAAGCTATCACTGTTTTTGCTGCATTTACCGCATTAGTTTATGGCTTTGTTGCTATCGGTGGATGGCTTGGGGATAAAATCCTTGGTACTAAAAGGGTTATTATTCTTGGGGCAATCGTACTCGCAATTGGTTATGCAATGGTGGCATTCTCAGATCACGATAAAGACGTGATTTATTGGGGACTTGCAACGATTGCAGTAGGTAATGGTTTATTTAAAGCCAACCCATCTTCATTATTAGCAACATGTTATGAGAAAGACGATCCGCAATTAGACGGTGCATTTACGATGTACTATATGTCTATCAACGTAGGTTCGTTCTTATCTATGTTAGCAACACCGTGGTTAGCCGCTAATTATGGTTGGGATGTTGCGTTTGCATTAAGCGTTGTAGGTATGCTGATCACCTTAGCAAACTTTATGGTTTGTCGTGGTTGGATCAAAGATAAAGGTTCTAAACCTGACTTTGAACCGCTTAATTATTCAAAATTATTATTAACGCTGGTGGGTATCGTTGCATTAACTGCACTATCTACTTGGCTGTTACACAATAATGAAGTGGCAAGCTGGTCTTTAGCCATCATCTCATTAGGTATCATCCTGATTTTTGCGCGCGAAACCTTTATGATGAAAGGTGCTGCACGTCGCAAGATGATTGTTGCTTTCTTATTAATGGTTGAAGCCGTGGTCTTCTTTGTTCTTTACGATCAAATGCCAACGTCTTTAAACTTCTTCGCAATCCATAACGTAGAACACTCTCTGTTAGGTTTTAGCGTTGAACCAGAACAATTCCAATCACTTAATCCATTCTGGATCATGTTAGCAAGCCCACTGTTAGCGGCTGTGTATAACTTTATGGGTGATAAACTGCCAATGCCATATAAGTTTACCGTAGGGATGTTCCTAAGTGCGACTGCATTCTTAGTGTTACCACTGGGTGCAAGCATGGCAAATGAAGCCGGTATTGTGTCTTCATGGTGGTTAGTTGCAAGTTATGGTTTCCAAAGTATCGGTGAGCTGATGATTTCAGGACTTGGTCTTGCAATGGTTGCTCAACTTGTACCACAGCGTTTAATGGGCTTTATCATGGGCGCTTGGTTCTTAACTTCGGCAGCCGCAGCAATTATTGCAGGTAAAGTGGCAAGTTTAATGGCAGTACCAGAAGATGTGCAAAGTGCTCATGCTTCATTAGAAATTTATAGCAGTGTCTTCTTGCAAATCGGTATTGTAACAGGTGTTATCGCAGTTCTAATGCTGATCACAGCACCTATGCTGAGCAAAATGACACAGTAATTTTTGCCATTAAAAAAACAGGTTCTTAAGAAGAATAAAGGATGCCATAAGGCATCCTTTATTGTATGTAAATCGTACTTGTTTTTTACACTTTACTCATCATATAATCAGCAAAGAGTAAAGGAGGCGTTATGAATACCACAATACAAAAAAGCTCACCTCAAGCGTTATCAATAGAGAGAATGGCTGTTCTTAAAAGAATGGCTAATTTAACTCAAGAGTTAGTTGAAACATTAGCAGAGAAAAAAAGTTTAACTAATGCATTAGAAATGACAGATAACGAACTCGCTAGGCTTATTTTTGAAACACAGCTGGAGCGTGCCAGTGAGATATCGCCAAGGGAACAACGCCAAATTGCTCGTTTAAATGAAGGGGCTATTAAGTTTTCAGAGCAATTAAAAGCATTAGGCGGAACATGTCGAGCTAGCCAAGCCGCCGAAATTTTAGGTGTCAAACGCCAGACAATTAATAACCGCCTGAAAGCAAATAAACTATTAGCTGTTAAAGTAGGAGGCGAGTATCGATTACCCATATTTCAGTTTAATGGTAACCAGTTGATTGATGGTTTAGATGAAATCTTAGTTTTACTGGGTGATATGAGCTCGACCACCAAAGTCTCTTTTTTAACAAGCATGTATTTTTTTGATGATGACAAAAATCTTAATGTCATAGATGCATTAAAAAAATATGGACGAATGAGTGAGCAAATGCAGGAACTTATTCATCAAGCTAACCTTTTTGGTAAACACGTTGCTCTTTAATAAACAGCCCAGTATTGGGCTGTTTATTCGTCGATATTAATATCAAATTGCAATGTTTCTGTAATGATCTCAATTCCTGAAATATCATCATATAACCAATTTTGTGGGAAGTTTTCCTTTCTATTATCACTATAAGTATCAATAGAACAATGTGATAGCTCTACTAAAGGAGCAAGGCGCTCTTTCTTCGCCCAAAAAGCAGTACACATGCCCAAATAGTGCCTTGAGGGATATGTTATACCATCATAATCGAGCTCTGGTGTATTCGCTGCCCAGTCAACAATAGATTGAGTAAGGTTATAATGCTTGCCCGTCATTTTGTCGGCGGTGATATGCAGTATGCCTTGTAGTCTTGATATATCGATAAGCTTTGTTTTACGTGTAGTACTTAGTGTATATATCTGTGCTTTTTTTAAATCACTAGATCCAATAATAAAGTTTTTTCTGTTTTGATAAAGGCGTCCTAAAGATTCAGCAATTGCAATAACAGCATAATCAGCGGTATAGCAAATACCTGTTCTTGCTGTTGGATCATTATAACGACCCATTTCCAATACATTGCTTGGCGCAGAGTAATGTATACCTGATGAGTAAGACTTCCATTGCCAGCGTTTTTGTTGAATTTTTCTTTGTGTTTTACAAGGAATGTAACCTTGCAACTCAAGTATATTCAATTTCTTGTGGAGTCCTTTTCTGTTTTGATATGCCATCAGCTTTCAAATATTCCCTATTAAGAAAATAAAACGTTTGAATAGGGTAGAGTTCAATCAAAACCTTTTCAAGGTTTTGATTTTCAAAGTAATAAAATTCAGAAAAACTGCAAAACACAAAAAAATACCGCCCTTTTTAAGGGCGGTATTATATAAGGGGATACTTATAGAACATATTTATACATTGATAAAGGCTTAACCAATCACTTTATCAATCTGCAATGCAACATCTTTCTCTCTTGTTGTGGGTTTTACTGCCGCCCAACCTTTATACGCTAAAGGTAAGAAAGCGACTGCAATAGCTAATAATGATACGCCAGCGACATAATAGGCACCCGCCATTGCGGTTTTTTCTAACCATATACCTGTTAACATTGGCGTTAATCCACCGAATAAGGCATAAGCCATATTGTAAGCAAAAGACAAGCCAGAAAAACGAATTGATGGTGGAAATGCTCTTGTGCTAACAATCGGTGTAGTTGCAATCGCTCCTACAAAAAAGCCCATCAAACCATAGTTAAACGCTAACTGAAAACCTGTCATCGCGGCATCTAAACTGCCATAGAAATGGAATGCAGTAACAATCAAACCACCCCATGATAATGTCATTGACGCGCGCGTTCCTAATTTGTCACCAATCCAACCCCAGAATATACAACCTAAGGTTAACGTTAATGTTGCAACACAGTTCGCTTCTAATGACGTTGTTCTATCAATTTTATAGATCCCTTCAACAATAACGCCCGGTGTCATTAAAATGGTGACAACGATAGCCGTTGATAAAGACCATGTTAACGCAGCAGTAATTAAACACGCTTGTTTGTGGTTCTTAATAACTGAAACGACTGGCATTTCTTGTGCTAACGCTTTTTTCGCCGCCATCTCTTTAAAGATAGGGGTTTCTTGTAAAAAACGACGTAAGTAAACAGAGATTAAGCCAAATACGCCCCCTAAGATAAAGGGAATACGCCATGCAAAATCATTCACTTCTTGGCCGGTATAGCTACGTTGAACGATAATCGCAACGATGGAACCTAATAAAATACCGCCTGTAATACCTGAGGTTAATGTTCCTACACCTAATCCATAACGTTGTTTTGGCGTGTGCTCTGCGATAAATACCCAAGCACCCGGCATTTCACCACCAATGGCTGCGCCTTGCATAATACGCATTAATAACAACAACAATGGTGCTGCAACGCCAATGCTGGCATAAGTTGGTAATAAACCAATAACTAATGTTGGTACAGCCATTAAGAAGATACTTAAGGTAAACATACGTTTACGGCCAATAATATCTCCGTAGTGTGCCATAATAATGCCACCCAGAGGGCGAGCAAGATAACCGGCTGCAAAAATACCTAATGTTTGCATTTGTGCAATAAAGGCGTTATCACCAGGAAAGAACAAGTGGCTCAATGTTTTCGTAAAGAACACGAAGATCACGAAATCATAGAACTCCAAAGTTCCCCCTAGTGAGGATAAACCCAACGTTTTATAGTCGTTGCGGTTCAATGGTCTTGCCGTAGGTTGACTCAACGGCTGAGTGGAGTGTGATTGTGATGTCATAATAACAACCTATAATAATCATCGTGATAAAAATAATAAGTAATAAGTTCACAATTAAATTCTTTTTAAATTAGCGAATAAAATAGGGTGCAAATAAATAACAGCAAAAGGTTATTTAAAGACTATTTATGCGAGAAAGAATAATGTTGTGATGATGGTTTAAGTTATAACAGGAAGCTCTTAATAATGTAAATAGATGAAATTAAAACAACAGTATGAACTGGTTTTTTGGGGTTTTTTTAGATTATCTTGTTTTTGTTGTTGTTATTTTGTTTGTTTAAATATCGATATTTTAATAATTTACAACATAAAATAAAAATATTAAATGACTTACAAATAAGTAAGAACTCTGTATTTTTAAATAAAAAATGTTTAATGCTGAATATATTTATTCTAATTTAAATAACCGTAAATATAATAAATTAAGAGATACGTTAATTTATTATTTTCCAGAAATAAAGTTATTATTAGATAATTAAGAAAGCTAACAGTATTAATAATGAAAGATATGATCTGATAGAAAATGAATTATTAGAATATTCTACTGTATGTTAAATTCCCATCAATTGAAATTAAATTTCACTATTTATTTATTTGTTGAAATCAAAATCCAATAAAATTTACAATGATAACTTTATTTTTGTGTTTTTATGCATAATGTGGTTTTTCTTTGTTTTGCCATTAAATTAAAAATAAAAACAAAAAGAGGCATCAAAAAAACTATTCTTGGTTATAATTACATCAGGAAGTCAATTGATATGTCGGAGGATTTATGGTCTCTATCTCAATGAGTGCTGTTCTCTTAGCTGCAATTGTTCTGTTTGCATCACTTTCTATCGTCGCATTAGGTGGTAGTTTGGTATTAAAAACCATGCTTAATAACACCAATCAAAATGACAGCTATTTACTAAGTGCCTCTGTTAAAAAGACTTTTATTACTTCATTGATTATCGCATTGTTGCTTGTCTATTATTACCTTTCAACAACG
Organism: Proteus vulgaris; assembly: GCF_016647575.1. GTDB lineage: Bacteria > Pseudomonadota > Gammaproteobacteria > Enterobacterales > Enterobacteriaceae > Proteus > Proteus mirabilis_B. Next base: position 2,414,381 of record NZ_CP032663.1, on the reverse strand, counting down.
GCTTAATTATTTATCGATATAAAAAACGCCACTGTATTTTATTAGCAGTGGCGTTAGTGTTATTGAGGCTTTTCTTAGACTAAGAAGATAGTTGCTAAACCTAAGAAGATAAAGAAACCACCGGTATCTGTAATTGCGGTTATCATAACGCTTGAACCAATTGCAGGATCTTTACCTAATTTAATCATTGTCATTGGGATCAATACACCCATCATGGCAGCCATTAAGAGGTTTAATACCATCGCCATTGTCATTACCGCACCCATAGCAAGGTCGCCATAGAGGAGGTAAGTGACAATTCCCATTATTCCCCCCCAAACAACGCCGTTAATAAAGGCAACACCAAGCTCTCTTAAAATTAAGAAAGAAAAGCTTCCGGTTTGAATTTGGTGTAGCGCTAATGCGCGAACAATCATTGTGATGGTCTGATTACCTGTATTTCCCCCAATACCCGCAACAATCGGCATCAATGTGGCGAGGGCGACTAATTGGGAAATGGTATCTTCAAAGACACCGATAACACGAGAGGCAACGAAAGCAGTACATAAGTTGATAGCCAGCCAAGTCCAACGTGTTTTAACAGCTTGACCGACGGGTGCGAAGACGTCTTCTTCTGGGCTCAAACCACCCATACGACGAATATTGGTATCGCTCTCTTCATGCATGTTATCAACGATATCTTCAACGGTTAATCGCCCCATTAGAAGACCGTTACTATCAACAACAGCTGCAGAAATTAAGTCATAACGTTCGAACGCGCCCGCTGCATCTTCACCTTTTTCTTCTGGCATAAAGCTAACAGTGTCTGTTTTCATTACATCAGAGACAAGCTTATCAGGAGATTGGGTTAAAACGGTGGTTAATGGAAGCTCGCCCAATAGATGATTTTTATTATCAATAACGAAAATTTTATCCGTTGCTTCAGGAATAGAGCCTCGTTGGCGTAAATAGCGCTGTACCGTTTTTAATGTGACATTGCCTCGCACAGTGACGAACTCAAAATCCATCATCTGACCGACACTGTCTTTTGGATATTGAAGAACTTCTCTTATTCTATTACGCAGGCTTGGTTCTAAATAGGTAAGAAGACGACGCATCGTATCGCGAGGTAAGTGCTCTGCGATATATGCTTGCTCATCCACATGTAATGTGGCGACCGATCGTAATAACTCACGGTCAGTCATATCTTTAATTAAGCTGTCCCAAACGGCGACAGAAGCTTCGACTAAAACAGCACCACGTTCATTATTATCAACCAAATGCCACAGGGCTAGACGTTCGTCATAGGGAAGGGCTTCAAGAATATCTGCAATATCTGCCGCGTGTAGATCTTGTAGTAATTCTCTAACAGTGGTGATTTTTTCATGAAGTTCATGGTGGCTCAGCCTATCATTTTCACTTGCTTCACCTAAAACGGTTTCAACAAAATGATCATCTTCGAGAAAGATGCTCAAAATTTGCTGACGCAGGTGTGCCACTTTTTGTGAATACGGATTGATGGCAGCCGCAGTATCATTGTTGATAGCTGTTTGAGACATGTTATTCCTTTTTAATTCTTACGAGGGAGATAACCATTGACACTAATTATTCCATTTTAGGATGATTATCGGTCTTCTCCGTATAAAAAATATGAATCTTGAACAATATTGCGTTGGTGATGTTCATATTATGGTCACAAATCAAACCTATGTTGTTATGTGATAGTTGTTGTATGATAGATGCAACAAAAGACGCATTGACTAGCGTCTTTTTCTGTATAATATCATATTGTTAAGCAGATTCCTCTTTTATATCCAGTTTCCAACCTGGAACCGACTGCCAATGCTCTTGTTCTTTTTCTAAATCCAATTCCATCAATGTGTTATCGGAAAGATATTTTTTAGGAAAATAAAGCGTCCAATGATTTTCATCTGTAACTAAACGCAAAGATGCGGGTTTTGTCGTCGATTGTCGCTGATTATTAAGTAAAGTTGCTAATCTTAGTATTTGTACGAGTGGGAAATACTGTTTCTTTTTATAAAGATTAAATTTTGGCAACTCATCTAACTTGATCCCTTTTCGGTGATAGCGAACTAGGGTTGTTAATAACAGTTGTTGTTCTTGATTAAAACCGGGTAAATCAGTATTTGAAAGAATATAGGCAGAATGACGATGTAACCCGCTTAAATTAATGCTTAATCCCACCTCATGTAACATGACAGCCCAGATTAAAATAGCTTCTAAATCAGGACGAACTAATTTAGGATTTTGCTGTGCCCACTGAGCGTAGAGAGACTGCATTGTTTCAAGAACACGTTTTGCTTGCTCTCTATCGATATTATAGTGCTCTGCAAGGCTTTTTGCTGTGCGTTGACGAATATCTTGATGGCGAAATCTGCCTTCCATTTCATAAAGTACACCTTCGCGTAATGCACCATCAGATAGGTGTAGAGCTTTTAATCCTAAAGAATCAAAAATCCCGCATAAAATTGCCAAACCCGGTACAAAAACATGTTTACGCTCATCGGATAATCCCGGTAGGGCGATATCTTTAAATTTCTTAAATCGTAAAACTTGTTTGGTGAGCATAAGCAGGCGCTCGGGTGTGATAACACCGTCTTTTTCACCAAACTCAACTAAGATCTCATAAGCGGCTTTAATCGTTCCTGAAGCCCCTAACGCCACATCCCAGCCAGTCATTTTGTATTGCCATGCAATTTTTTCCATTTTACGCGCGGCTTTTTCTCGTGCTTTACGAAAAGCGGATTCGCTGATTTTTTGTTCTGGGAAAAATTGACGGCTAAAACTGACACAACCCATGCGTTGGCTTTCGATTAAGATTGGTTCAAAATTTTCACCAATAACCAATTCTGTTGAGCCACCACCGATATCAATAACGAGCTTTCGACCTTTTTCAGATTGAGTGTGTTCAACACCCATAAAAATAAGTCGAGCTTCTTCGTGTCCCGAAATAATTTCGATAGGATAAGGAATAACTTCTTTGGCGCGTTGAAGAAAGACTTTCGCATTAGTGGCGACACGCAAAGTATGCGTTCCCACGACGGTGACATTTTCCGCAGGAAAGCCCTGTAACCTTTCAGCAAAAAGAGAAAGGGCTGAAAGCCCACGTAACATAGCCTCTTCGCTTAATTCGTTATCATCATCAAGCCCATCAGCAAGATAAACTCGCTGTTTTAAACGGCTTAATACTTGTAATGCGCCATTAACAACCCGCGCAATAATCATATGAAAACTATTAGAACCGAGGTCAATAGCCGCAATTTCTAAAGGACGTGGTGAAGAGTCATCTTGTGATAAAGGCATAGAATTACGCTCGTGGATCGGGTTGTTCTAACAATTTAATGTACTCATAGACAGCAAGCTGGGAACGGATCTTACGTTTATTTCCACGAGGAACATAGCTATTTGTTAAATCTTTATCGATATAACGTGCTTTTACGGTGTCATTAAATTGAATATCCAGAATATCAAGAACGCGCTGTTTAAGTTGAGGATCAAGCAAAGCCACTGCAACTTCAATACGATAATCAAGATTTCGCGTCATCCAATCCGCAGAAGAGAGAAAGATTTTTTCATCGCCTTTATTAGTAAACACATAGACACGATCGTGTTCTAAAAATCGGTCAACAATGCTGGTTACCTGAATATTTTCACTAAATCCCGGTTGATTAGGGACTAAAGAACACATTCCGCGTACTAATAATCGTACTTTTACGCCAGCTTCTGACGCGTCATAAAGGCGATTAACGAGCTCTTCATCAACTAAGTTATTCACTTTTAGTGTGATCCCTGCGGGATGTCCGGCTTGGGCACTGTGAATTTCGTTTGTGATTAATTGATTTAACAGAATACGCGAGTTTTGTGGTGAAACCATTAAATGTTCAAAAGTCACTGGACGATAAGGATTTTCAATAAAACTAAAGACGCGGCGCACTTCATTAGTAATTTCGGTATTCGCCGTTAATAATGAATAGTCAGTATAAAGACGCGCTGTTTTTTCGTTAAAGTTCCCGGTACCAATATGAGCATAGCGAATAATTTCACCATTTTCTAAACGTGAAATGATAAATAACTTCGCGTGAATTTTCAGACCTGGGGCTGAGAAAATAACGTGTACACCTGCTTCTGTCAGGCGTTTTGCCCAGTGAATATTTGCTGCTTCATCAAAGCGAGCTTGTAACTCAACGACAACAGTGACACGTTTGCCGTTATGCGCAGCGTGGATCATCGAATCAATGATCCGAGAATCTTTAGCAACACGGTAAATATTGATTTTTATTGAGATAACACTTGGGTCGAAAGAGGCTTGGCGCAACAATTCCAGCACATGCTCAAAGGTATGATAAGGATAATAGAGTAAGACATCGCGCTCACGTATTGCATCAAAGCCATTACGGAAATTATCAAACCACACATGGCGTAAGCGTGGGATCACTTTATTTAAAAGAAATTTACTCCCTTCATTTGGGAAGTTAATAAAATCTTTAAAATTATGATAACGACCACCAGCTATTACGGAGTCATTATTCGATAAACCTAATTTACTGCGCAGTAGTGCCACCATTTCATCAGGCATATCTCGCTGATAAACAAAACGGACGGGTTCTGCGGTAAGGCGCTGTTTTAATGTCGATGACATCATTTCAAGTAAACTAGATTCCATTTCTGTCGCGAGATCGTACTCGGCATCTCGCGTCATTTTCATGGAGTAAGCACTTAATGAATCATAATCAAAAAAGCCTTTAAATACCTCATCAAGACAGTAGCGTAAAATATTATCCAATAAAATCATGGATTTTTTCTTACTACGTCCTTGATCTGTCGGCAGAATAACAAAACGGGGTACTTTATCTGATGGAATTTCTAGCAGGGCGTAATGAATAATTTGCCCTTGCACAATTTCAACCGCTAAATAGGTATAGTCATCTTTAAGAAACTCAACTAAGTCTGTTTCAGGATTAATCAAAATAGGCGTGATGTGTTTTCTTAAATTTTGACGGAAGTATTGGCGTAACCAGATTTGTTGATTAGGTGAGATTTGGCGTTCGTTAATTAAAAATATTTGATTTCGCGCCATTTCAAGTAACAAATCATTATATAAGGCATCAAACTCTTGGTCAGCTTTAGCCACTTTTGACTGAATTTTCTTTATAAGATGGCGAGCATGACTTGATGCAGAGCGTGAACCACGCTCTTCATTAATTAAAATACGGCGTTTTACATCGGCAAAACGAACCTTGTAGAACTCATCAAGATTATTTGAATAGATCCCCAGAAACCTGACTCTTTCAATTAACGGGTTTCGTTTATCAGCCGCCTCTTGTAATACACGTTCGTTAAACGCAAGCCAACTGATCTCTTTATCAATATAGAGTCGTTCCTGGGACATCTGAACTCCAACAAGGGTTAAAGTTAAAACTTAATATCTGAATAAATCAGACGTGTTGCTTAATGGTCGCACCCGGCTTAACAAAATTTTCGGGTTTCGCCTCTTTGGCTTTTTGTTCAAAATAAGGCGCTTGGAAAGTACACATTCTAATCGCAGAACGGTAGGCACCGTTAACAAAAAACTCATCTATTAAATCACCTTCTTTTTTAAAGCCAAGCTTTTCATAAATATGAATCGCTTTAGCATTCTCTTTATCGACGATCAAATAGAGTTTGTATAAATTAAGTACAGAGAAAGCATAATCCATCGCCAATTTTGCGGCTCGCGCAGCATATCCGTGGCCTTGATGTGCAGGTGCGATGATGATTTGGAATTCAGCACGACGGTGAACATAATCAATTTCAACCAACTCGACAAGCCCAACTTTAGTGCCGTCACTTTCGGCAATAAAACGGCGCTCGCTTTGGTCGTGAATATGTTTTTCATAAAGGTCGCTTAACTCGATAAAAGCCTCATAAGGCTCTTCAAACCAATAGCGCATAACGCTGGCATTATTATCAAGTTGATGGACAAAAGAGAGATCTTCTCGTTCGAGAGGACGTAATTTTATAGGTGGAACTTTCTTACCACCGGACATAAGCACCTCGGTGAATGCATTGAATAAAAAGAGAAAAGGGTGACACAAAAAAAGTCACGCAAGCTACAGTGTAGCACAATGTGACTTTTTATCTTAAACGAAATAGTTAACCAAGATTGTCGAAAAGCGCAATATCATCGAGAAAGGCTTGATTATTCTGCATTTTTAATCGCTCGTCAGCTAACCAACCGATCGCTAATGGATAAATACGATACTCTTCAGTTTGTATTCTTGCTTGTAATGATTGTTCAGTATCATCTGGCAAAACAGGAATACGCGCCTGAATAATCATGGGACCACCATCAAGCTCTTCTGTAACAAAATGGACGGTAACGCCATGAAAAGAGTCTTTATTCGCTAAAACTTGGCGATGAGTGTGTAATCCGGGATATTTAGGAAGTAAAGAAGGATGAATATTTAATAATTTATGCTGATAATGAGTGACAAAATCAGGCGATAAAATACGCATAAAACCAGCTAGAACCACAATATCGGGCTGATAAGCATCGATTTTTTCAATTAACGCTTTATCGTAATCCGCTCTGTCATTGTATAGAGTCGGATCAACAAAATAAGCTGGAATATTAGCAAGTTTTGCTCGTTCAAGACCGTATGCATCGGCTTTATTACTTAAGACAGCAACCACATTACCTGTGATTTTATTTGCCCTACAGGCGTCGATAACCGCCTGTAGGTTGCTGCCGTTTCCTGAGATAAGGACGACAATATTTTTCATTCACATGCTTTCATTAGTTAATAATAACTTGTGCTTCACCAGCTGCTTGTGGCGCAACTTCACCAATTAACCATGCGTTTTCACCACATTCAGCCAGATGCGCTAATGTTTTTTCAACGTCATTTGGGTTAACGGCAATTAACAATCCAACGCCACAGTTAAAGGTGCGATACATTTCATGTGTGCTGACTTGTCCGGCATCTTGTAGCCATTTGAAAACCAGTGGCCATTCCCAACTTTTACTTTCAATACGCGCTTGCGTGTTTTCAGGTAATACGCGAGGAATATTTTCCCAGAATCCGCCACCTGTAATATGTGCCACAGCATGGATATCTACATTTTCAATTAATGAAAGCAGTGACTTCACATAAATACGAGTAGGGGCTAATAGGTGATCGGCTAATGATTTATCGCCTAATGATGTGCTTTCAGCTTGTGTATTGCTAACTTCAAGAATTTTTCTGACTAATGAATAGCCATTAGAATGAGGACCACTTGATGCTAAAGCGATTAGCGCATCGCCAGCTTTAACTTTGCTACCATCGATAATTTCTGATTTTTCAACCACACCGACACAAAAGCCTGCGATATCATAATCGTTACCGTGGTACATTCCTGGCATTTCAGCAGTTTCACCGCCAACTAACGCACAACCAGATTGCTTACAACCTTCTGCAATACCTGTTACTACGCGTGCTGCGGTATCGACATCTAATTTTCCTGTGGCATAGTAGTCAAGGAAGAAAAGGGGTTCTGCACCTTGAACAATCAAATCGTTGACACACATTGCGACTAAATCAATACCGATGTCATCATGGCGATTTAAATCCATCGCAAGGCGAAGTTTAGTTCCTACGCCATCTGTGCCTGAAACTAAAATAGGTTCACGGTATTTAGATGGAATTGCACAAAGTGCGCCAAAACCACCTAAACCCCCCATAACTTCAGGACGGCGGGTTTCTTTTACTACACCTTTGATACGATCGACTAAAGCATTACCTGCATCAATATCGACACCGGCATCTTTATAGCTGAGAGAGGATTTGTTAGTCACGTAGAGCCCTCACGGCAAGTTGCTGTTAAGAAAAAATGTGTGCGGACGCTATTCTAACAGGCAAAGCAAACGTTTGCGAGGATCTTCTTTATAGGTCACAATTATTCATGTTGGTGTGGTTAAAAGCTGTGCGTTTGATCAATATCAATAGAAAAACGATGGAATGTTGGCAAAAAAGCGGTATAATCTCGCGATTTTTTTGTCAGGCTGCGTCGTACATTAGGAGAAATTATGAAGATCGTTGAGGTAAAACACCCACTCATTCAACATAAATTGGGGCTGATGCGAGATCATGATATAAGCACTAAACGCTTTCGTGAACTGGCTTCAGAAGTTTCCAGTCTACTGACGTATGAAGCTACCGCCGATTTAGAAACAGAGACGGTAACAATAGAAGGTTGGTGTGGTTCGGTAGAGATAGAACAGATTAAAGGAAAAAAAATCACAGTAGTTCCTATCCTCCGTGCAGGTATCGGGATGATGGATGGAGTATTAGAAAATATTCCTAGTGCCCGAATCAGTGTAGTTGGCGTTTACCGCGATGAAGAAACATTAAAACCTGTCCCTTACTTCCAGAAATTAGCATCCAATATTGAAGAGCGTATGGCTCTTGTTGTTGACCCTATGTTAGCAACAGGCGGCTCTATGATTGCCACAATTGATTTATTAAAAAATGCGGGCTGTACTTCAATTAAAGTATTAGTACTGGTTGCTGCTCCAGAAGGTATTAAGGCATTAGAAGAAGCTCATCCAGATGTGGAGTTATATACTGCATCTATTGATAGTCATCTTAATGAGCACGGGTACATCGTTCCAGGTCTTGGCGATGCTGGTGATAAGATATTTGGTACAAAATAATAATTAAGCCGACTTTGATAGTCGGCTTTTTTTTGGACCACTTATTTGTTCTATACTCTAAATATTTTAAGGTGCCGCTAGATGACTCGTTCGAGTGAGCGTAGTTAGCAACGCGGTGGCTTAAAGTAAGACGAGTATAAAGTTAAAAATACAAACCAATTTCACATTCATATTAAAGAGAGGTCGTAAGCATGACTCGTCGTGCAATCGGGGTAGAAGAGCGCCCACCATTATTACAAACAATTCCGTTGAGTCTTCAACATCTGTTTGCAATGTTTGGCGCCACCGTACTTGTGCCAATTTTATTTAAAGTTAATCCGGCAACAATATTGTTATTTAACGGGATCGGAACCCTGCTTTATCTCTTTATTTGTAAAGGACGCATTCCTGCTTATTTAGGTTCAAGTTTCGCGTTTATCTCACCCGTACTTTTACTATTACCTTTAGGGTATGAATTAGCACTCGGGGGATTCATCGTCTGTGGTGTGTTATTTTGTATCGTTGCAGGTATTGTTAAAATAGCAGGACGAGGCTGGATTAATGTGATGTTTCCGCCTGCGGCAATGGGCGCAATCGTTGCCGTCATCGGACTTGAATTAGCTGGAACTGCTGCGGGAATGGCAGGATTATTACCAAGTGCTGATGCACCGGTTGATACCCAAACACTGCTTATTTCTATGGTGACTTTAGGGGTGACAATCTTAGGCTCTGTGATGTTTAGAGGATTCCTTGCTATTATTCCTATCCTTATTGGGGTACTAGCAGGTTATGCACTCTCTTTCTTCTTGGGCGTTGTTGATATTACTCCAATTAAAGAAGCTAACTGGTTTGCACTACCGACATTCTATTCTCCGCGTTTTGAATGGAGTGCTATCTTTATTATCCTACCTGCTGCATTAGTGGTTATTGCAGAGCACGTTGGACACCTTGTTGTTACAGCAAATATTGTGCAACGCGATTTAATGAAAAACCCTGGCTTACATCGTTCTATGTTCGCAAACGGTTTCTCTACCATTATTTCGGGTTTCTTTGGCTCAACACCAAATACCACTTATGGTGAAAATATTGGTGTTATGGCTATCACTAAAGTTTACAGCTCATGGGTTATTGGTGGCGCGGCAATTCTCGCTATCTTATTATCTTGTGTCGGTAAACTCGCTGCGGCGATTGCTGCTGTGCCTGTTCCAGTGATGGGTGGAGTTTCACTACTACTTTACGGTGTTATTGGTGCATCAGGTATTCGTGTCTTGTTAGATTCAAAAGTGGATTATAACAAACCGCAAAACTTGATATTAACTGCAATTATTCTGATTGTTGGTGTGAGTGGTGCATCCATTCAGATTGGTGCGGCTGAATTAAAAGGCATGGCATTAGCAACTATCGTAGGTATTGTTTTAAGCTTAATCTTTAAATTAGTTAGTATTGTTCGCCCTGAAACAGAATTAGTGGATAACACTATCGAGTCTGTTAGTGGTACAGCAAACAAAAAGTAATCGATTAAGAAAATCTAAAGCAATATGCTGAAATTAATAAAAAGGTGGATGATCTCCACCTTTTTTATTGCGCTTTGTTTTTTGTGTCATATTAAAAACTAAGATTTTTGATGTTTTAAGTGTTTAAAACTTAGAAAAGCATGATTAATTCAATCATGATGTTTATTTAAATAAAATAAATGAGACAATGGGGGTCTGTTCTTATGCGAAATAGGCAATTTGTCTGTGGTTTGAGTGGTATTCGTTTTAAGGTTGGAAGCGTCTCAAAAAAGGTATAGCGTAATTTATGGAAAAGCTCATTGAAATTTATGATTTCATTACATCAAAGCAGATTTTTACCACAATATTTTTAGTTATTGTGTTGCTGGTGGTGTGGTTTCTCGCCAAAATGATTTTCCGCCGAATAGCAAAGCGTTTACTTTTTTTATTTACTGAACTTTCAGATGAAGAGACGATAGAAGATATAGCTAAAAAGAGTGCATCTATTGTTGCTGTTACACTCGTTCTCTATATTAATCAGCTATTACCGTCTTTTTCAGCTGAAATGAATATTATTTTTGAGACGGTTGCTCGCGCCTTTATCATTATCAATATTGCCTCATTGCTAAATAACGCGCTTGATATCTTCAATATTAGGCATGCCAAAAAAGCGTGGCATCGAAATAACTCTATCAAAGGCTATATTGAGATTGCCAAAATCGTGGTTTGGATTATCTCTTTTATCCTGATCATTGCGTTATTTACTGAACAATCACCACTTATTATTATCTCGAGCTTTGGTGCCATTGCTGCGGTATTAATGTTTGTTTTTCAGCATACACTTATCTCTTTTGTTGCCAATATTCTTATCTCTAACGGAAAAGTATTAAAGCTTTATGATTGGATTGAATTACCCAGTAGTAATATCAGTGGTGAGGTTATTGATATCGCATTACATACGATCACTGTACGTAATTGGGATAATACAATTTCGCGTATTCCAACCAAAGATTTTTTGACTGAAAAATATACAAACTGGCAACCGATGTTTTCATCAGGAGGGCGTCGGATCAAACGCAGTTTTTATATTGACCAATCTTCGATTTCATTTGCAACGCAAGAGTTAGTATTAGAATTAAAAAATACAGCACCGCTTCGTAAGAGCATAGAAACGATGCTAGAAGGAAAGGAAGAAGAGATTGGTGATATTAATGAGTGGTTAGAAACAAAAGGGGTGACAAACCTGCAATTGTTTCGTAAGTACATGCTAAATTGGATAAAAATGCGGGGTGATGTTCGACCTGATATGTATTTAGTGATCAGAACAATGCCACCTACACCGATGGGATTACCTGTAGAGTTATATTGTTTTACTCGCGCAACCACGTGGGTTGAATATGAAGAGACTCAATCTGAAATCTTTGAGTATATAAATGCATCAGCTAAATATTTTAAGCTCGATATTTATCAGCAACCTTCAGGTAATGATGTTGCGAAATTAAAATTTAGATAATAAAGACGATTAATTAAACAAGAAATGTTTTTTGATTTTGTACTAAACAATTTGTGATACAGCAAGACGATAAATAAATAAGTCATTAAGAGTATATAAAATAGACTTATCACGATAATCTTGCTGTTATCTTAATCAGTGCAATGTGCTTTTTTAATATTGATTCTGACCTTGTGAGAATTTGTGTTAGAATCACCACGTTTATTAAACTATTCAGGTGAGGTGCTTCTGAATACGCCGTCACAGCTATCATTACCACTATCTCTGCCCGATGATGAGACATTCGATAGCTTTTATGCAGGGGAAAACGCGTCGTTAGTCGCGGCAATTCGAACCGCCATTCATCAATCTCATGGCAGTTATATCTATTTCTGGTCTCGTGACGGAGGTGGAAAGAGCCATCTATTACATGCCGCTTGTGCTGAGCTTTCACTAAAAGGTGATGCTGTTGGGTATGTTCCTCTTGATAAACGAGCCTATTTTGTTCCCGATGTTCTTGAAGGTATGGAACACTTATCCTTAGTTTGTATTGATAATGTGCAATGTATTGCAGGTGATGAAGAGTGGGAACTCGCCTTATTTAATCTTTATAACCGCGTTTTAGAGCATGGACGAACCTGTTTATTAATTACAGGGGATAGACCGCCTCGCCAAATAGAACTACAACTTCCTGATTTAGCATCTCGCCTTGATTGGGGGCAAATCTACCGTCTGCAACCTTTAAGTGACGAAGAGAAAATTCAAGCGCTACAATTAAGAGCAAAACTTCGTGGATTTGAATTACCTGAAGATGTTGGTCGTTTTGTATTAAAACGTTTAGATAGAAAAATGCGCACCTTGTTTGAAATGCTTGATGAGCTTGATCACGCTTCTATTGTTGCTCAACGTAAACTTACCATCCCATTTGTGAAAGATATCCTCAAACTTTAAATTGCCTCACTCATCTTATTCGGTGGGGCTAATAATTTAAATCCTATCTCTATTTTCTAAATCTAATACCTATTGAAAGTAATAATTCGTTGTTATTCTTGAACCGTGATCGTTCTATTTTCTTAGATAAAAAAGAGATAAAAAAACCGCTTGTCTTTATACAAGGCAAGCGGCGAGAGACACAAACAATAAAGGAGGAGGGTTAAATAATTAGTTTGCTTCTACTACTTTGGCTTTCTTCTGAGGAACCAGTAAGAAAATCAGATAAAGTGCAGTGATTGCAACTGTGTAGCCTGTGAAGATTAACCAGAATGATTTCCAATCAACCGCGCCATTAGTGGTATATAAATCGATCACCCAGCCGCTTAACATTGCACCTAAATAAGTACCGAAACCGTTCACTAAGGTCATAAACATACCTTGTGCTGTTGAACGATATTGTAACGGGATCTCTTTTTCTAAGAACAGTGAACCAGAGATATTAAAGAAGTCGAATGCACAACCATACACAATCATTGATAACAATAAGACGATTTGACCTAATGATGTGTAGTCACCGTAAGCAAAGAAGCCGAAACGTAAGATCCAAGCAACCATACTAAATAAAACGATAGTTTCGATTCTTACACGTTTTAATAACAGTGGTAGGAATAGAATAAATACGACTTCTGAAATCTGTGAAATAGATAAGAACACTGAAGGATAACGTGCAAAGAATGAATCATCTGCATTTGGAGATTGTGCAATATCTTGCAGGAATGGCACACCAAATGTATTAGTAATTTGCAGTACAGATCCTAATAATGTTGCGAAGAATAAGAAAACAACGACATTTTTCTTTTTAAATACTTGCAAGATATTAGTGATACTAAATGCCACTTCTTCGGTTTTAGTTTCGTTTTTATCAGTTGCTTTAGTGGCAGGTAAGAACATTGCAAATACAGCTAAAACAATAGAGGCGATTGCTGCAACAAAGAGCTGGTGGTAGCTATTACCTAAACCTAAGAAGCTAATCACCCACATGGCGGCAATAAAGCCAACGGTGCCGTAAACACGAATTTTCGGGAAGTAATTATTAGGCTCTAAATGTTTTTGTTCTAACAGTTCGAAAATGATGCTGTTTGCCATTGAGATACTTGGCATAAAGAACAATAAATGTAATAGAGTTGCAAAGAAGAGCGTGGTTACTGTTGTCATTTGCGACATTAGCACTAATGCTAATGCGGAAAAAATATGCAGGGTAATAAACACTAATTTACGGTTATTTATTTTATCTGCAATAAATCCCATGATGACAGGTGCGATAAGTGAGGCAAGTCCAAGAGCACTGAAAATAAGCCCAACATCACTACCTTTAAAATGCAGCTCTCCAAAGAGATACGAGGCAAATGTTACAAGCCAAGATCCCCATATAAAGAACTGGAGGAATGAGACAAGTTTTAATCTAAGTACGATATTCATCTGTTTTCCTATTAGCCTAGCAATCACCCGACACCAATAATGGAGATTGGTTAGTTTTAATTGCCCATAATGTTGGCTCTAACGTTGTTTATTTCATATACATCTACAACTTCATTTCACACTGATTAATTGTCATCAAGTTAAAAAAACAACAATAAAAGAAGAGATAGAGTAAATAACAAATTGAAAGCTTATTGCTGTGTTGCAGTATTGTTTTAAATGTGTATTTCTTGTTAAATTCTTTCTTGGATGATAATGGAAAAATATTTTGGCGAGAATTTATAGTTTATCAATTCTGCTATCATATTTTCTGATGTCCATGATATGTAGG